>NZ_JAHPIV010000002.1 GCF_019039105.1 Desertibacillus haloalkaliphilus
AACTGACTAGAATAATATTTATTGGACAAAAATACTCCCCCTAAGGTAAAACAGATTTTTATTTTTTAATCTGTCTATCCTAGAGGGAGCATATCAAAAGGTAAAACCCCCCTTTTGCCCTAGCCTCTACATCATAAATGGACAGAGTTGGTTGTGGAGATAGATTTAATTCTTTACTTTTTCAATAATAAATACATAAAATAAGGGGCACCAATGAGTGCGACCATAATTCCCGCTGGTATGCCATCAGGGTCAACTAAATTTCGTCCAATGGTGTCCGCCAACAGTAATAACCAACCACCAATCAAGATGGCAACGGGGATAAATAGCTGGTTTCTCGGTCCTACAAGCGCTTTGGCAATGTGTGGAGCCATGAGACCGATAAAGGCAATACCCCCTGTAACTGACACCGCAGAGGCGGCTAATGCTACAGCTGTTAATAATAAAACGAGACGCTCTTTTTCAAGCGATATGCCAACACCAATTGATAGTTGTTCACCTAATCCAAGGATATTTAAGCGATTAGCTTTGTATAGAGTAAAGGGAATTAAAACCAATAACCATGGAAGGATCGCTAAAATAAACGGCCAATCCGATCCCAAAATGTTCCCAGCCAACCATTTAGCAATAAAATCAACTTTAGCGCGTTCAGCTGATGAGATTAGGACTATCATGACACCAGAAAGTGCGAGCGAGAAACCGACACCAACCAATACTAATCGAACAGGCTCGAGACCGGCATTTCGATCGTAAGCAAACAGGTAAATGAAGCAAGCTGTTAATAACGCCCCTAGAAAAGCAATGAGCGGAAGGACATAAACAAATGAACCAGCTTGTATTGGAAAAAACAAAAAGAAAACTGCAATCGCAACTCCTGCCCCAGCGTTAATACCGATAATCCCAGGATCAGCTAAATCATTTCGTGTTAACCCTTGTAAAATAGCGCCTGATAGAGCAAGTGCCATACCTGCTAACAATGTAATAATGATACGTGGTAAACGCACAGAAAATAAAACAAACTCTTCCTTAAATGTCCCTTGTCCGAAAATAGTAGGGATTAAGCGGTTATAAGATAAAGAGGAGTAGCCAATACCCATTGCAACAATTGACGTTGCGGTAATAAGTCCTAGTAAGAGCAATAGAATGATTCGTTGTTTTTTTAATAGCGAGTGATGGATCATGAGAATGCACTGCCTCCTTTACGAACGATGATGAGGAAGAAAGGTAAGCCCATCATTGCAACAATTGCTGCTACTGGTGTTTCAAAGGGGGCATTGATTGTTCGACCCAGTGTATCTGCTATTAACATAAATGTTGCACCTGCGATCGCGGACATCGGAAGGATAAAGCGATAATCTGTACCGACAATGGCACGAACGATATGAGGAATCATTAAGCCGACAAACGCTAAATTACCGACAAGAGCAACCGAGGCTCCAGCAAGCAAAATAATAACCATAAAAAGCGCCAATTTGATTAGAGCCGTTTTTTGCCCTAATCCGACCGCAACTTCTTCACTTAAACTTAAAATCGTCAGTTGTCTAGCTAAGAAAAGAGAAATGAAGATCCCGATCAAGATGAAGGGGACAATGACTTGAAGTTGAGTCCAAGTTGTTCCAATGACTCCGCCTGATGTCCACATCGATACATTTTTTGAGATTTTAAAGTAGATGGCAATCCCTTCGGCAATGGCGTAAAGGAATGCAGAGACGGCAGCACCAGCTAAAACAATCCGAAAAGGTGAAAAGTTCCCTTTTTTCATTGCACTAATACCAAAAACCATGATTGCTCCAATTGCTGCTCCGATAAAACAAGCGATCATAATGCTCAAGTAATTTGCAGAAGGGATAAAAGCAATCGTAATGGCAAGTGCTGCGTTTGCACCAGCCGTTAACCCAAGTAATCCAGGATCAGCTAGAGGATTTCTCGTTACCCCTTGCATAACCGCACCAGAAACCGCAAGTGCTGCTCCAACTAAAAGTGCGGCGATTTCACGCGGTAATCGAATTTCACGGATAATCGTAATGTGATCATTGGTAGCGTTCGTCGTAAGTGCTAGCCAAACATCTTTTGCAGATATGTTTGCTGCTCCAAAAGTTATAGCTATAATAAACATACCGATTAACAAAACGGATGCAACAATTAGTTTATAGATAAATGGGATCGTATGTTGTCGTTCATTTCTCATAAGCCTCTCATCTTTCTATTATAAAATAAAGGGTTGAGTCAAAAGGTCGCTTTGTACTCTTTTGACACCAACCCCGATACTAACGATATACTTTTGAGTAAACTTCCTAATTTGTTAGTTCTCTAGAAAGCTATCAATAAAGTAGTCTAACTGGAAATCTAATGTTACTGGGTCATTAAAGTAGAATTCATATAGGTTCACTTCAAATACGTTATTGTTTTGAACGGCTGGTATGTTGTTAAAAGTATCTGTTTCTTGGAAGGAGCTATCACTACCATCTGAACTCAAAATGACATAGTCTCCAGCAAACTCTGGCAGCACTTCTAGTGATAATGCATAGAAACCTGGCTCTAAAGCCTCTTCTTTAACTCTTTCAGGCATGTTTAATCCCATTTCTTGATAAAGGATTTCTGTCCCACGCCCCCAGTTGTCGCCATATACGTAAAATTGCTTATCAAAACTTTCAATGACAGATACTGTAGCATCTTCACCAATTTCTGCTTTAATCTCTTCTCCAGCGGCTTGAGCACGTTGTTTAAAATCATCAATCCAAGCTTGTGCTTCATCTTCTTTATTTAACAGCTTACCAATCTCTAAGTGCTGGGTTAAGTAATCAACTGCACCGTATGTATATGTGACGGTTGGAGCAATTTCATTTAGTTTATCGACGTTGTTAATGTTAGATAAGCCAATGATTAAATCAGGATCTAACTCAATAATCTTTTCTAAGCTTTCATCAGTTACTTCTTCAACATCATGTAAATGATCATCAAACTTTGGGTTCATTTTTGCCCAAGGGTCTACACCGACAAGGTTAACGTTTAATGCCATAACATTTCCTGCGTATGAAGATAGCACGACAACACGTTGTGGGTCAGCAGGAACTTCAATCGGGCCATTTTCTGATTCATAAGTTATCGTTTCAGTCGTGTCTTGAGGTGCTTCGTTTTGTTCTTCTGATGTTGTTTCGTTACTACACGCACTAATGAGTAGAGCTAGTACGAACATAAATGGGATGAATTGTTTTTTCATAGGGTTGATACTCCTTTTAATAGATTATATGTAATGCACATCGGTTTGCTTGTTCTAGGGTCACGTCCAACTTCGGCATCGATATGAAAAACTTTTTTTAGGACGTCTTTGTTCATTACTTCTTCAGAGTCCCCAGCTTTAACGATTTCTCCGTCTTTTAGAGCAATGATATAGTCGGCGAATCGAGCGGCTTGGTTTAAGTCATGGAGGACCATAACAATCGTTCGTCCTTGTTCAACATTTAAGTTTTGCAAGAGCTCTAAAACCTCTAGTTGGTGGGCCATATCTAAATAGGTGGTAGGCTCGTCTAGGAAAATAATCTCCGTCTCTTGAGCAAGTGCCATTGCAATCCACACACGCTGTCGCTGACCTCCTGATAAGGCGTCAACTGGACGAAATTTAAATTCCTTGATACCTGTAACTTCTAGTGTCCAGTCGATCACTTCATAATCTTTTTTCGATAAGCGTCCAAACCCTTTTTGATGAGGGAAGCGGCCGTAAGAAACGAGTTCACCGACGGTTAATCCACTTGCACTTTCTGGTGTTTGGGGTAAAATTGCCATTTTTTTCGCTAATGTTTTTGTGTTTTCTTTTGAGATATGTTCTCCATCTAAAATGACTGACCCAGATTGATGAGCAATGACTCTAGTAATCGCTTTCAAGAGTGTGGATTTACCACAGCCGTTTGAACCGATTATTGTGGTTATTTTTTTATCTGGGATTTCTACACTAAGGTTCTTTACAATGGCTTTTTCACCATAGCTTATGTGTAATTGGTCTGTATAAAGGCGTACCATGATGACCTCCAACCTAAATAGGTAGTTAATTTAATGATAATGATTATCAATATTGTTGTATTTAACTATAATATGAGTTTTTTTGACAGTCAATAGCCGAATTGAAAAATATTATCAGCTAGATTTAAGTTGTTTAATATGATATGTTCATTTAAAAAGTCGAAAAGAGGTTGTTTATGAAGCAGGTGAATTTTGCCGCGAACGCGATCACTTCAGAAGAGGAACTAAGGGAAATCATTGGTCACCCTCATCAGTTGGTTTTAAAAAAAAGCATTTCATTTATTGACGAAAAGTGCAAAGTGTTTATTTCGACGTCACCACTTTTGTTCCTGTCGACATCTGATTCCCATGGGAAATGTGATGTTTCTCCAAGAGGAGATCTTCCTGGGTCTATTAAAATTTTAAATAATAAGCAGCTAGTCATTCCTGATCGACCTGGAAATAAGCGCTTAGATTCAATATTAAATATTTTAACTAATCCTCAGATAGGTTTAATATTTCTTATTCCTGGCGTTGAAGAAGTGTTGCGTATTAACGGGCGGGCTACGGTCATTAATGATGGTGAAATCTTAAGCAAAATGAGTTTAAAGGGGAAAACTCCTTCACTTGGGATAGGTGTTGATGTGGAAGAGTGCTTTATTCATTGTCCTAGAGCATTAAAAGAGTCGAAGATCTGGAGCCCGGATATGTGGCCCGAAAAAGAAGAGGTACCAGCGATGATGGACATTTTTCGTGCGCATTTAAAAGTTAATGGAATAGATCTAAAAGAGTAAGAGTCTTATTAGAGTATTAGGGCGTATCCATATAGCTTTGGGATACGCCCTTTTTGGGGTAGGAGTGCGCTAGCAGGGACGAGAATCGAGGATGATAGCCTACTTGCACCGCCTTTGATTTAGTTAGAGGGTCGTACACTGGAGTGGGAGAAGCTGGTTCAAGAGTGTTGTAATGGTATAAATGATTTCGAAAAATAAAAAAGTTTATTGACATCTTCCTATATAAAATGTAGGATAATACCTATAAATGATAATCATTATCATTTATATAGTTTTACTGATAGTGATTTCAAGACTCGATTATACATAAGAGAGGGGAATTACAATGAAAAGAAAAACATCTTTGCTATTTTTTTTAGCAGTTATGCTAATAGGGATGGTCATCCTATCGGGGTGTGGTTCTGATCAGACGGGCAGTGAACCCGCACCAGAAACAGAAGTAGCAGATCAGACGGAAGAAACAAATGATACGGAAACTGCTGATACAAGAGTGATTACGCATGAAATGGGAGAAACAGAAATTAGTGGGACACCTGAACGAGTAGTTGTACTTGAGTTTTCATTTGTTGATGCACTAGCTTCACTTGGTATTACGCCAGTAGGGATTGCTGATGACGATGATTCGGAACGAATTATCGGCCCGATTGCAGAACAAATTGGTGATTATACGTCTGTTGGCGCGAGAAAAGAGCCGAGCTTTGAGATTATCGCAAGTTTACAACCAGACTTAATCATCGCCGATTTAAACCGCCATAAGGACTCATATGAGCAATTCAGTGAGATTGCACCAACGATCGTATTATCTAGTTTAAGTGCAAATTATCAAGAAAACATTGATGCATTTCCTGTGATTGCTGAAGCTCTTGGAGCAACGGAAGAAGCAAACCAACGTATGGCTGAACACGAGGAGTTAATTAGTGAATACAAAGCTAATGTACCCGAAGATGAACATCGTACATTCTTACCTGCAGTAGTAACAGAAACAGGTTTTCATGCTCACTCTTCGACTTCTTATACAGGGTCTTTACTTGAAACATTAGGATTTGTAAATGCGATTCAAGGTGAAGGTGTTGAAGATGCTACAAATAAAATTGATTTAGAAACAGTAGTAGAGCATAATCCAGATATTTTATTTTTAATGACGGCTGGTGGCGAAACCATTGTCAATGAGTGGGAAAATAACCCTTTATGGCAAGAAGTGAGTGCCGTAAAAAACGGCCATGTTTATGAAGTCGATCGTAATGAGTGGTCTCGTTTCCGTGGTTTAATTGCAGCGGAACTCATCGTTGAAGATACGATTAATCATTTATATGAACAGGAATAGGAAGTTCATCGGTATCGTCTCTTCGGTTCATTCAAAAAAAGCGGTAAAGTAGCTCTTCGCCGCTTTTCTTATCTTTTAATCTTGCTGTCGCTTAAAGGATAAGAAAAGCTGCGCGAAGACAATCTTTTCTTTTGGGAAAGTCTTATATATTGATTCATCTAAGGAAGTGACTTCGCGTGAATATTTCAACAAAACAAGGGCAAGTAAAAATGTTTAATCGATTGTCAAACCGATATTTTTATTTTGGGTTTCTTTTTATACTTGGGATTTCTGTTCTAAGTGTCGGGATATTGATGAGCACATCTGTAGGTATGGCTGATGTTCACTTCAGTCATGTGATCGAATCGTTTTTTATTGCTGATTTAGCTAAAGAGCATTTGATCGTGCAAACGGTTCGTTTACCGAGAGCTGTAATTGCTTGTATCATCGGAGCAAATTTAGCAGTCGCCGGTGCGATTATGCAAGCGATTACCCGTAACCCCCTTGCTTCGCCCCAAATATTTGGGATTAATGCAGGGGCCTCTTTCATGGTTGTTCTTTCCACTGTTTTATTTGCTGGATTCTCTTCATCTACGCTTGTTTATTTTGCTTTTATAGGTGCAGCCATTGGAGGAATCATGGTTTATTATTTAGGTTCTTCAGGTAGTGGTTTAACACCTGTGAAACTAGCTTTAGCTGGAATTGCCATTCACTTATTTTTGAGTGCATTAACAGAAGGGCTCATTATCTTTAATGAGCATACAACAGAAGGGGTTCTGTTTTGGTTAGCGGGAGCGATTGATAGTAAAAGTTGGCAAGATGTAAAACTAATATTGCCATGGGCTGTCACTGGGCTGATTTGTTCATTCTTGTTAGCTAAATCAATCAGTATCTTAAGTCTCGGTGATAATGTCGCCAAAGGACTAGGGCAAAGTATTGGCTGGATTCGGTTGTTATCAGGGGGGTTAGTCATTATCTTAGCAGGAGCTTCCGTTGCTGTTGCAGGTCCGATTGGTTTTGTAGGACTGATTATTCCTCATATTGCTAGGTATCTTGTTGGTGTTGATTATCGTGTAGTACTGCCATTTTCAGCTTTATTTGGAGCGATACTACTTGTCTATGCTGATGTGATTGCTAGGTTTATTGCATTTCCGTATGAGTCACCCGTTGGAATTGTGACGGCTTTATTAGGTGCCCCTTACTTCTTTTATTTAATCAGTAGGAGGCGAAAGATGTCATGATTAACCATGATACAAACCTAACTCATATGATAAGGAAAATAGATAGGCCTAAACTATTATTAATTATTTTACCGATTGCAATTATATTATTTTCTCTCATTAGTACTGGTGTAGGGGCAGTATTCATCCCTCCGCAAGAAGTGGTTGCTGTTTTGCTAGGCTCAGGAAACGATATGAATACATTCCTTATCGAAAGTTACCGAATTCCCCGAATTGTGCTAGCGATTCTTATAGGAGCTGGTTTAGCAGTTTCAGGGACCATTTTACAAGGAATTATTCGAAATCCATTAGCATCCCCTGACGTCATTGGAATTACAAAAGGTGCAGGGCTTGCTGCTGTTATCGTGATTATCTTGTTCCCGAATTCACCTGTTTACGTATTGCCTGTTTCTGCTTTCGCTGGTGCGATGGCTGTTGCTCTAATTCTTTATTTAATGGTTTATAAACAAGGGATTCAGCCGACAACCTTAGCTTTAGGTGGCGTTGCCTTAGGGGCAATCTGTCATGCGGGAATTCAGTATTTCATGATTAAGTATCCGCTTGAAATTAATGCAGCTTTAATTTGGTTAACAGGAAGCTTATGGTCACGGGGATGGGACCAAATTTACGGGGTTCTTCCCTGGATTCTTATTTTGTTACCTTTAACAATGGTTTTAGCGATAAAGCTAGATATTTTAAACCTTGGAGATGATGTCGCACAAGGTCTAGGTGAGAGTGTAACAAAAGTCCGCTTGCTTATGTTAATGATAGCTGTAGCTTTGGCCGCTTCTTGTGTGGCTGCTGTGGGATCAATCGGTTTTATCGGTTTAATTGCACCTCACATAGCAAGGAAACTTATAGGTGTGAAGCACAAACATTTGCTACCTATCTCAGCAATGATTGGTTCATTGTTGGTCGTAATAGCTGATGCAATCGGGAGAGGGATCGTTCCACCGAAGGAAATTCCGGTTGGGATTGTGATAGCCGTGATAGGAGCACCTTATTTTTTATATTTATTACGTAACTCAAAGAATAGTTTTTAAATTTAAAGGGGTGTAATGATGGGGAAGTTAAGTGCAGAACAACTTTATTTAGGATATGAATCTTCGACGATTGTTGAGAATTTAAACCTGACGATTCCAGAAGGCGAGATTACCATACTTATTGGTTCTAATGGTTGTGGAAAGTCAACGATTTTACGTTCCTTTGCAAGGTTATTACACCCAAAAAAAGGAGCAGTTTATCTTAACGGTGAGGACATTCAAAAGCAGTCGTCAAAATCGGTCGCCAAGAAATTAGCGATCTTACCACAGGGCCCACAAGCGCCGGAGGGATTAACGGTTAAAGAATTATGTTACTATGGTCGTCATCCTCATAAAGGTATCTTTTCTAAAAGTACAGATGATGATCACGAGATCGTGGAGTGGGCGCTTCATGCAACAGGGCTGACTTCCTTGGCAGAACGGTCTTTAGATGCTTTATCTGGAGGACAACGTCAAAGAGCTTGGATTGCGATGGCTCTGTCTCAAGGAACGGATCTGCTCTTATTAGATGAACCAACCACATATTTAGACTTAGCGCATCAAATTGAGGTGTTAGAGCTTTTAAAACGGTTAAATCATGAATATGGACGTACAATTATTATGGTTTTACACGATTTAAACCAAGCTTCTAGATATGCTGATCATTTAGTAAGTATTAGTGATGGCGACGTTTATCAGCAAGGGCCCCCGGCAGAAGTATTTACCGAAGACATGTTAAAGGATGTTTTTGGATTAGAGTGTAAAATCATTTCCGATCCTGTTGTTGGTACTCCAATGTGTGTACCGTTTGGTGTATCTAAACCTAAGAATGTCAAAAAAGCGATGTTAGGCTAATAGAACTACTTTTGGAAATCTATAAAAACTGAAAGGGGAAGGGTCTATGGAAGGGAAGACAAATTCTATTGTTGCTAAAGTAATCCGTGAACGTCGCTCAATCAAGAGCGGTTATACAGATCAACCTGTTTCACAAGAATTAATTCTTGAATTATTAAATGATGCGGTTTGGGCACCAAATCATTGTTTTAGAGAACCATGGCGCTTTATCTTTATACCAAAAGAGAATAAGGATGATTTTATTGAAGATATTGTGACCACCTATCCAAAAGAAGTTCAAGAAAATAAACGGCGCTATTTAAGTCAACCGACAGCTTTTCTCATTGTCGTTATGAATGAGGATCCAAGACAAAAGCAATGGGAAGAGGATTTTGGAGCAGTAAGTAGTCTTATCCAAAATTTCCAATTGTTAGCATGGGAACGAGAGCTAGGGGTTGTATGGAAAACAAACCCGCATATTCACGATCCAAAGGTGCGTGAAAGAGCAGGGGTGGAACCAGGAGAGAAGATTGTCGGCATTTTGCATATGGGATATTTTGACGAGGCTCCCAAAGCTAGAGAACGCACCCCAGCAGAGGAGAAGTTTACGGTATATAAGCGTTGTTAAAAGAGAATAAATACACCATTTCTAAAAGCAAGGAAGGATTGAAAGGAATACTTTTCATTAAATGATAAACAAAGCAGCAACCATCAAATGAAAATGATAGGGTTGCTGCTTTGTATTATGAAGTTACGGTTGATTCGTCAACTGAGGCGTAAGACGTTGCAGGAGTGTCGCCATTTGAGCACGGTCCATTTGCTCTTTTCCTGCGAATGTCGTCGCTGTCTTCCCTTTAAATACTTGGTGATGTGCTGCTGCAATAATGGCGTTACTTGCCCAATGACCTTCTACTACATCGGTAAATGGGTTTTGCATCTCAGCTGTTCGTTCTAATTGCAAAATGCGACTTAACATGGTAGCCATTTGTTCTCTTGTCATTGGTGTTTCTGGTGCGAATTGATTCGCTTCCAGCCCTCTCATAATACGATGTTGGGCTATGATTTCAATTTCTTCTCGTGCCCAATGGTTATAAATATCATGAAAGAAAGGAATGTCTTCTGGTGTACTTGTAAGATTAAGGACTCGAACTAAAATGACTGCAGCTTGTGCTCTTGTTAATTTTCCCTTCGGTGAAAAAAGGTTTCCTCCTGTCCCTTTCATCCAGCCACGCTCATACACTTCGTGAATGGCATCATTTGCCCAATGCCCAATTGTGTCTTGAAAATATTGCTGCTTGGGTACAGTAGGATCCGGTGAAGGCTCCTCAGGTACAGGATCATCTTGTATCTGGTCATCAGGTATAGTAGGATCCTCCGGTAAAGGTTCCTCAGGGTTAGAGTCATCTTGTGTCTGATCATCGGGTATAATAGGTTCCGGTAATTGAATGAGACCATAGCCAAACCAAGGGTCCCTTCCTGGTTCGCCTAAATCTAACGTATTCTCTCGTAATTCTTTTCGTAACTGGCTTACGTCCATGTCTGGGTAGTGTTGTTTCAGGAGCGCTAATGTTCCGGTTACGTAAGGGGCTGCCATACTTGTTCCATCTAATTGGACATAGTTATTGTGTAAGTACGTGCTTAAAATATTTACCCCAGGAGCACTAACTTCAACCGTAGGCCCTGTTGCCGAAAACGATCCTCGTCGATTATATTGATTTGTAGCAGCAACAGCGATCACAGAGTCGTATCTTGCAGGATAAGCCACAATATCCCCTATGCCTTGCGGATTCCCGTCGTTTCCGCCGGCCCCTACCACTAAAATGTTTTTCTCATAAGCTTTATCGACTGCATTTTTAAGTGCATTAGACTCTCGTTGCATCCCGAGGCTTAAATTGATAATGTCCATGTTATGATCGATTGACCAATCAATGGCGGCTATGATATCCGACAAATAGCCAAGTCCATCTTCATTTAATGACTTTAGTGCATAAATGGATGCTTCAGGAGCAACGCCAACAATTCCGATGTCATTATCATTTGCAGCGACAATGCCCGCAACATGTGTGCCATGACCATTATCATCATCATAAGAGTTAGTTCCAAATACAAATGTGGCTCCCCCAGAAATCGTTAAGTCCTCATGTTGAGCAATGCCTGTATCAACAATGGATATGTTTACCCCTTCACCGGTCAAACCATGATTATGAAAATTTGGGAGTTGGATCCTTTCATTCCCCCATGTTACCCGTTGCGGTTCAACAGAGACAAGTTGATCGGCTTCGACGGATAAAATGTTTGCTTGTTTCCTTACTTGATCTACATGCTCTAAGGGGAGGTAAACCGTTGCACTATCAACATTTTCAGGATCATCCATAATGATACCGTCATATGTCTCAACAACAGAAATGTCGTCTTCATAAACAACAATAAATCGCCCATACGTTTCAACATTTGATGCCGAGTCAAGCTGTATAGGAGGATCATCATTTGTTTGTAAAGGTGACATTCGGTCTACTTGAGGTTGAACACATGCTGTAAGTAGAATTAAAAGACTGAGTGAATAGATAAGGTTTTTTATTGTAGATCACCTTCCCTTTAGTTACGCATTTTCTGTTGTTAACATCCCCCAATTTCCTTGTGAACATGTCCAAGATTTGTGAGTGACCGTTTTTGAGCATGATCTTGGTCAAAAGTGGCAAAATAGGAAAGAAACTATGGCTATGATTTTTGAGAGAAAGTGGTGGATGCTGATGAAGCAGAAGATGATACAAGCTTTATTGGTTTTGTTGTTCATGGGGGGCTCAGTCAGTCCTGTTGCGGGGACGATGCTTAATCAGGTAGACATGCACACAATAAAACAAGAAAGCGTTCAAAACATTGATCAACCTAAAAATATTATACTAATGATTGCCGATGGTATGGGGGTTGGACAAATGGAGATCGCTCGTATATTTGAATATGGGAGGGAAGGCGAATTATTTATAGAAACCCTTCCACATACGGCTTTCATGAGAACATATTCAGCTGACCACTCAACAACTGATTCTGCAGCGGCAGGGACAGCTTTAGCAACTGGCCAAAAAACGAACAATGGTTTGATTGGAGTTTCTCCGGGCGGCGATGAACTGTTAAGCATTTTAAAGATATTCAAGGAGAGTGGCAAATCAGTTGGTGTTGTTTCGACCAATACAGTGACAGATGCGACCCCGGCTGCTTTTGTTGCAAATGTTGATGATCGTTGGAAAGGACAAGTGAAAATTGCCCGTCAGTTGTATGAAAATAACTGTGATATTATTCTTGGCGGTGGAAGGAAATTCTTTACTTCTGTTGAGGAAGATGAGGATTTACTATCATTATTCCAAAACAATGGGTATGATTACGTGCAAACAAAAGGCGAGCTAGCGAAGGTTAGGCCTGATGCTAATACAAAGTTACTTGGTTTGTTTCATGATTCACATATGAATTTTTTAGGTGATCGTGCCTATGTCGAAAGCAAAGAGCCTACACTTGTAGAAATGACTGAAAAGGCGATTTCAACAGCTTCACAAAACGAAGACGGATTTTTCTTAATGATTGAAGGAGCGAGAATAGATCATGCCTCGCATGCAGCCGACTTTAGTGGGATTTGGAGAGAGGTCATTGATTTTGATCGGGCTGTGCGTTCTGCAGTCAAATGGGCCCATCAAGATCAGGAAACATTAGTCGTTGTGGTGTCCGATCATGAAACAATGGGAGTTGCGGCCACAGAACCAATCGATATTGAAAGTCTCAAAAAAATTGACGTATCTCCGCAGTTTATGGCCGCACAATTGCAAGTCGATGAGCAAACGAACCGTTTTACAAACGAAAGCATTCATGCCGTTTTTTTAACATACGCGAACATAAATCTTACTGATGAAGAAATTGACTTGTTTCAAAGTGAAATTTTGGAGCGAGATGAAGGGATCTATCCAGAACATAAGGTAGGCTGGGAAATCGGAAGTTTCATTGCACAACATTATCAAGGAGGAATCATTGATTCAGATATCAGAAAAGCGAGTAAGACGACTTCGGGTCATACAAGTAACCTCGTGCCTATTTTTGCTTACGGTTTAGGTGCTAATAGGTTTAATGGAGTACTTGATAATACAGATATTCCAAAGATCATTTTGAGTATTAGTCGAATGAGATAAATCGTCTGAATGCAACCGTCTTTCCATAATGAAGGGCGGTTTTTTCCAGTTTATGGTATAAGTATACGATGGAACAAAAAGGGAAAGGCAAAGGAGGAATTTTCAAAACAGTTATTTGCTTGGGTCTATATGAGTTGTTATAGAGGAGACCAATCTAGCATAGAAATGAAAGGGGAAAAGCATTTTTAAAGTTATGTGATGAAGCAGAAGTACCTTTTTTGTATGGCTATTGGGGTAAATGTGAGAAGAACATTTGAACAAGTTTGGTCGTAAGAAAAGAAAGCACTTTTAGGAGGTCCTTGTATGAACTTTGATTTAACGAAAGAACAAATGATGGTTCGAGAGATGGTCAGGGACTTTGCCCAAAATGAAGTTGCACCAAAAGCGGAGTATGTTGATCGTGAAGCAGAATTTCCAATTGATACATTTCAAAAGATGGGTGAATTAGGGCTTCTAGGTATTCCGTTCCCTGAAGAGTACGGTGGATCAGGCGGAGATACAATTTCTTATGCCCTTGCTGTAGAAGAAATTGGTCGTGTCTGTGGGAGTACCGGGCTAAGCTACGCTGCAGCTGTCTCTTTGGGTGCCAGTCCGCTTTATTATTTCGGAACAGAAGAACAAAAGCAAAAATACTTAGTACCGCTTGCATCTGGGCAGGCACTTGGCTCGTTTGGATTAACCGAACCGAACGCAGGATCCGATGCAGGTGGGACACAAACCAAAGCGGTCCTTGATGGTGATGATTATGTGATTAATGGTGAGAAATGTTGGATTACCAATGCTGGATTTGCTAAGACCGTGATTGTAACTGCTGTCACCAGTAAAGATAAAAACGGGAAAAATATTATTTCAGCAATTATTGTACCAACGGATACACCAGGATTCACCATCAATAGTGATTACGACAAGATGGGCGTTCGGGGCTCAAACACATCTGAGCTTATTTTAGAGGATGTCCGTGTGCCGAAGGAAAATTTGTTGGGGGACCCTAAAAAAGGCTTTAAGCAATTTTTATATACATTAGATGGAGGCAGGATTTCAATTGCGGCATTAGCGGTTGGGATCGCGCAAGGGGCTTTTGATGCTGCACTTCAGTATTCAAAAGAACGTAAACAATTTGGGCAAACAATCTCCAAGTTCCAGGCGGTTCAATTTAAGCTCGCTGATATGGCAATGGAGATTGAATTAGCGCGTAACATGGTTTTAAAAGCTGCCTGGCTTAAAGATGAGGGGAAGCCATTCACAAAAGAAGGGGCATATGCCAAGCTATTTGCATCTGAAATGGCAACGCGCGTCTGTAACCAAGCGATTCAAATTCATGGCGGTTATGGTTATATGAAGGAATATGGAGTAGAACGGATGCTACGTGACGCAAAGTTAATGGAGATCGGAGAAGGGACTTCCGAGATTCAAAGACTTGTCATTGCTCGTCAACTAGGTTGTAGGTAATGAAAAATATCTACTCTAGCTAAGTACCTGACGAGATTGATATAGAAAATTATAAACAAACATAGGGAGAGATCTTGAGTGGCTGAGACATTACATCTTACCGTTGGCGATTTACTGTCAGAAATGGCGAACAAACAGCCGGACCATGAAGCTGTTGTTTACCCAGACCGTGGTTTACGTTATACGTATAAGCAATTTGATGAATTGTGCTGCCAAGCTGCAAAAGGTTTGATGAAGCTAGGTGTTAAGCGCGGAGAACATGTTGCCGTTTGGGCCACGAATCGTCCAGAGTGGCTTACGACTCAATTTGCAACTGGCAAAATGGGGGCTGTGCTCGTTACCGTCAATACAAGCTATCGAACAGCAGAACTAGAGTATTTATTAAAGCAATCGGATACGACAACGTTACTTTTAATGGATTCATTTCGGGATTCATCTTATATTGATATGCTTTATGACATCGTTCCAGAATTAAAGTCATCTGAACCTGGTAAGTTGAAATCTAAGAAATTACCATACTTAAAAAATATTATCTTTTTAGGCGAGGAACGTCATCCAGGAATGTTTTTGTGGTCAGATATTTTAGAAATGGGTGAAGATGTGAGTGATGCTGAGCTTATGGATCAAATGAACCGATTAGAGCCGGATGATGTCATCAACATGCAATATACGTCTGGAACTACTGGATTTCCAAAAGGGGTTATGCTAACCCATAATAATTTAATCAATAATGCGATCAATATTGCTGAGTGCATGAATGTAACAGCAACGGACCGTATGTGTATACCCGTCCCATTTTTCCATTGTTTTGGTTGTGTGTTAGGTACGATGGCTTGTGTGACAGTAGGGGCAACAATGGTTCCCCTTCAGGAGTTTGATCCGAAAACCGTATTACAAGCGGTTCAAAATGAGAAGTGCACCGCCCTTCATGGAGTGCCGACGATGTTTATTGCCGAGCTAAATCACCCTGACTTTGACAACTATGACTTATCACATTTACGAACAGGGATCATGGCTGGATCTAACTGCCCAATTGAGGTCATGAAGGCGGTTGTAGAACGCATGGGGGCTCGTGAAATTACAATTGCCTATGGTCAAACCGAATCTTCGCCAGTGATTACACAAACGCGAGTCGATGATCCACTCGACATAAGAGTAGGGACGGTTGGGCGTGCGTTGCCAAATGTGGAAGTGAAGATTGTTGAGCCAGGAACTGATAAAGAGGTCGCAAGAGGTGTCCAAGGTGAACTGTGTACGAGAGGTTACCATGTTATGAAAGGCTATTACAAAAATCCTGAAGCGACCGCAGCTACCATTACAGAGGATGGCTGGCTTCATACTGGAGATCTCGCAGTCATGGATGAAGCTGGATATTGTCGTATTACAGGGCGTCTTAAGGATATGATTATTCGTGGTGGGGAAAATGTTTATCCAAGAGAGATTGAGGAATTTTTATATCAGTATCCAAAAGTTCAAGATGTGCAAGTTGTTGGTGTCCCTGATCAAAAGTTTGGTGAAGAAATCTCAGCATGGATCATTTTAAAAGAAGGAGAAACAGCTACAGTTGAAGAAATCTATAATTATTGTAGGAAGATCGCTCGTTTTAAAATTCCACGATATATAGCATTTGTTGACGAATATCCAATGACTGCATCAGGTAAAATTCAAAAATTTAAATTAAAAGAGATGGCAAGTAAACAATTTCAATTACCTGACCAGTCACCACCCTCTTAATTTTGTAAGCGTTACCAACGGGTGTTTAATTTACTGAAATTTTTAAAGTGTTTGATTCATTCGATAAAAGTTACTAGAGGTGATGGTGTTGTTTAAAAAAGTGCTAATTGCCAATCGCGGTGAAATTGCTTGCCGAATTATTCGTACGTGTCAACGTTTAGGGGTTGCAACCGTTGCGGTTTATTCAGAGGCTGATGCTGAAGCTCCTCATGTCCAAATGGCAACGGAAGCCTATTTGATTGGGAAACCACGTGTGAATGAAAGTTATTTACAATTGGAACGCATTCTAGAGGTTGCAGCGCGAACGGGTGCAGAAGCGATCCACCCTGGGTATGGGTTACTATCAGAAAACCCAATGTTTGCAAAGCGTTGCAAAGAGGCTGGCATAGTATTCATTGGACCAGATGAAAATGTCATAGCCCGGATGGGAAGTAAAATTGAATCAAGAAAAGCAATGGCTGATGCGGGTATACCGGTAGTACCAGGGATCGCACGCCCGTTAACGGATGTTAATGAAGCTGTGCATGTCGCAAAAGAAATTGGATTTCCAGTGATGGTTAAGGCATCAGCTGGTGGTGGCGGTATCGGCATGCAAATGGTAGAAAATGAACAACAACTACGAAAAGCTTACGAAAGTAATCAACGACGTGCATCAGACTTTTTTGGTGATGGAGCGATGTATATTGAAAAGTATATCGAGAATCCACGCCATATTGAAATTCAAATCTTAGCTGATCACAGTGGAAATACGATTTATTTATGGGAGCGAGATTGTTCGGTTCAGCGTCGGCACCAAAAAGTGATCGAAGAGGCCCCTTCTCCTTTTTTAGATGAAGAAACAAGAAAGGAAATGGGTGAGGTTGCTGTCAAAGCAGCAAAGTCACTCAAATATACAAATGCCGGAACCGTTGAGTTTATCGTCGATGAACATAAAAATTATTATTTTCTTGAAATGAATACACGTCTTCAAGTTGAACACCCCGTGACAGAGGAAATTACAGGGTTAGATTTAGTTGAAGAGCAGTTAACTATTGCTGCAGGGAAGGATCTGAAGATAAGCCAAGATGAGGTGAAACGTTGTGGGCATGCGATTGAAGCTCGAATTTATGCGGAAGATCCGACGACGTTTTTTCCATCACCGGGGACAATCACAACGTTTCGACCATCAGAACAACCTTTTGTAAGGAACGAATGCGCGGTGAGCGAAGGCTCAGTTGTGACTCCATATTACGACCCAATGATTGCCAAGGTCATCGTATCAGCTCCAGACCGTAGCCAAGCGATTGAGAGGATGCTCAAAGCGTTAGAAGATTACGAAGTCGAAGGAATTAAAACAAATCTTCCGATGTTAAAGAAAGTCATCAGCCATGATGCATTTCAAGATGGAGCAGTAACGACTAAATTTGTTGCTCATTATTTACAAAATAAACCAATAAAATAAATAGAACAAGGATATGGGGAGGACGAACAAAATGAGTCAAGTGATAACGAATATGGCAGGGAATCTGTGGAAGTTACTCGTTAAAGAAGGTGATGAGGTAGAGGTAGGGCAGGAAGTGGCGATCTTAGAGTCGATGAAAATGGAGATTCCAGTTGAAGTTGAAATCGCAGGTACGGTAAAAGAAGTAAAGAAAGCTGAAGGCGACTTTGTGGATGAGGGTGATGTTTTGATCGAATTAGAATAAAAACGTTTGAAGGTACAGTGTGATCATTGAAAGGGGGAACGATATGAACTTTCCTACTAAAGCAATGATTAAAGAAGTAGGCCCTCGTGATGGTTTACAAAATGAAAATAGGTTTATCAAAACTGAGGATAAGATTGCATGGATCAATCAATTATCAGATTCCGGACTTAGCTACATTGAAGTAAGCTCTTTCGTCAATCCAAAGTGGATACCTGCACTAGCTGATGCTCTAGACGTTGCAAAAGGGATTACACGTCGAGAAGGGGTTACTTACGCGGCATTAGTCCCGAATCAAAAAGGGTTGGAACGAGCGCTCGAAGCAAAGATTGATGAGGTTTCGGTCTTTATGTCAGCGAGTGAAACTCATAACCAGAAAAATATAAATAAAAGTATTGAAGAGACTCTCCCTATTTTAAAGGACGTCGTCACAGACGGAATCAAAGCCGGTAAAACAACGAGAGGGTACATATCAACAGTTTTTGGTTGTCCGTATGAAAACGTTGTTGATGTGGAGCAAGTTGTACGTGTGTCAGAGCAGTTGTTTGAAATCGGGATTGATGAATTATCACTTGGTGACACCATTGGGGTTGCAAATCCAAGTCAGGTTCAGGATGTGCTCGACGTCTTGTTAAAGCGATTTCCAGCAGATAAATTAGCGATGCATTTTCACGATACGAGAGGTACAGCGATGGCTAATATCGTCGCTTCACTCGATATGGGGATCACGACTTTTGATAGTTCTATTGGTGGTCTTGGTGGCTGTCCTTATGCTCCAGGAGCTTCAGGGAATTTAGCGACCGATGATTTAGTGTATATGCTTGACGGTATGGGGATCACAACAGGAGTTGATCTAGAAAAATTAATGTCTGCTGCGAGATTTATTGAAGGGAAAATGGGTAAATCACTTCCTAGTCATCATTTGCAAGTTGCAGCAGAGAAGGGGTGTTCATAATGGTCTATTTTATGAACTCGATGTGGGGGGCTCATTCGGTGGATAAAAAAGTTTTGTATAACAAAGATGAGCATGGCATTGCGACTGTTGCGTTAAATCGCCCAGAAGCAGCTAATGCGTTGTCCTTACAAATGCTGTATGACTTACATGAAGTTCTTTATGATATTCAATTTGATCCAACTGTACGCTGTGTTGTCCTGACAGCTACGGGTGAAAAAAACTTCTGTGCTGGCGCTGATTTAAAAGAGCGTCAGGAGATGGAACCTACCGAAGTCCGTAAAACGGTGTCGTTGATTCGGAATACGATCAATGATATTGAGGCCTTGCCACAACCTGTCATCTGTGCAATCAACGGCAATGCTTTAGGTGGTGGCCTCGAACTCGCATTAGCATGTGATATACGTTTGGCGGCTAAAGGAAGTAAGCTGGGGTTGACTGAAACCTCATTAGCGATTATTCCAGGAGGCGGTGGAACACAGCGCTTGCCACGGTTGATTGGCAAAGGAAGAGCAAAAGAAATGATCTTCACAGCAAAGAAAATTGATGCGGCTGAGGCCGAATCGATAGGGTTAGTCGAATATGTAATCTCACAAGATGAATTGCTCAAAAAGGCAAATGAATTGGCAACACAAATCGGAGCGAATGGACCGGTCGCTGTAAAGCAAGCAAAGCTTGCCATCAATAAAGGTAATGAAACTGATCTGTCAACGGGGCTTGCGATTGAACAGAGTGCATATGAGATAACAATCCCAACGAAGGACCGTATCGAAGGCTTACAAGCATTTAAAGAAAAACGTTCACCGCAATATAAGGGGGAGTAGAAGCGTAGAAAGCTTGATGTGGATCATCAGCAAAAGGAGGATGATAAGAGGATGTCGGCAGAAAAGCACCTTCAAGAAAAACTAGAGCACATTGAGAAGGGCGGAGCAGCTAAATATCATGAAAGCAATGCGAAAAAAGGGAAGTTGTTTGTACGCGAGCGACTAGAACTATTATTTGATGATGGTATTGAATTTGAAGACGCAATGCTTGCCAACTGTCAGGCAGATGGTCTGCCAGCTGATGGTGTTGTAACCGGTGTGGGCAAGGTCAATGGTCAAACGGTTTGTGTGATGGCAAATGATTCAACCGTGAAAGCAGGTTCTTGGGGAGCGAGAACGGTTGAAAAAATTATTCGTATCCAAGAAACAGCAGAAAAGCTTATGGTACCTATGCTTTATTTAGTTGATTCTGCAGGAGCTAGGATTACTGATCAAGTCGAGATGTTTCCTGGTCGCAGGGGGGCTGGGAGAATCTTTTATAACCAAGTAAAGCTCTCAGGAAAAGTTCCGCAGGTTTGTTTATTATTTGGTCCTTCAGCGGCTGGAGGAGCTTATATCCCAGCCTTTTGTGACACGGTGATTATGGTCGACAAAAATGCTTCGATGTATCTGGGGTCACCGAGAATGGCAGAGATGGTTATTGGGGAGAAAGTATCCCTTGAAGAAATGGGTGGTGCTCGTATGCATTGCTCGGTATCAGGATGTGGAGATATTCTTGCACGTTCTGAGGAAGAGGCTATCGCCTTAGGGCGTGAGTATTTATCATATTTCCCAGCTAATTTTAAAGAGAAGACGCCTATTCACGAGGCGATCGCACCAAAAGCGTTTGAAAAGTCAATTGAAGAAATTATACCAGATAATCAAAATGCGCCATTTAATATGTATGAGTTAATTGAGCGTGTGATCGATGAGCATTCATTTTTTGAAATCAAAAAATTATTCGCACCGGAATTGATCACAGGATTGGCTAGGGTGAATGGACAAACCATCGGCATTATTGCCAACCAGCCGAGGATGAAGGGCGGGGTCTTATTTCATGATTCTGCCGACAAAGCGGCCAAATTTATTACATTATGTGATGCCTATCATATTCCATTGTTATTCTTAGCGGACATTCCTGGATTTATGATCGGTACGAAAGTTGAACGGGCAGGAATCATACGTCATGGGGCAAAAATGATTTCTGCCATGTCTGAGGCAACGGTACCTAAAATTTCAATCATTGTTCGAAAAGCTTATGGTGCAGGGCTATATGCGATGGCAGGACCTGCATTTGAACCAGATTGTTGTCTTGCATTACCGACGGCGCAAATTGCTGTGATGGGACCAGAAGCAGCCGTTAATGCTGTTTATGCAAACAAGATTGCTGAATTACCGGAAGAGGAACGTTCTCGTTTTATTGAGGAGAAGCGAGAAGAATATAAAGAAGATATCGATATTTATCGATTGGCATCTGAAATGGTGATTGATGGGGTGATTTCCGGAAATTCAATGCGTTCTGAATTAACAACACGGTTTTCTGCTTATATGTCGAAATACTTACTATTCTCTGAACGTAAGCACCCAGTATATCCAGTGTAAGCGAATCAGAGGTATACGCCAGCGATCTCGCTGGCTACATAGATTAAATAGATAAATAAAACGTTGAAGGAGATGGAGAAAATGTCAAAAAAAGCAGTTTGGTTTCCTAGTCAGGAATTAATTGAGTCAACACGCCTTTATCAGTGGATGGATAAGTTGGGGTACAACGATTATGAGCGTTTTCTTAAAGCATCAACAGATGATATTGCATGGTTTTGGGAAGAGGCTGAAAAAGAATTAAAGATTGAGTGGTATAAAGACTATCAAGAAACACTTGATTTATCTAATGGGGCGAAATGGCCTTCTTGGTACACGGGTGGTGAATTAAACGCTGTTCATAACTCTATAGAAAAATGGGCGAACAACCCAACGACTGCAAAGCAAAAGGCGTTAGTATGGGAAAGTGAAGATGGCATCGTTCAAACCTATACGTATCAGCAATTAAATGAAGAAGTTTCCCGCGTTGCTCATGGTTTAAAGAAAAATGGATTGACAAAAGGGGATATACTAGCGATTTACATGCCGATGCTTGCTGAAACGGTGATCGTGATGATGGCAGCAAGCAAAATTGGCGCTATTTATTCACCTGTTTTTTCAGGATATGGTGCAGATGCCGTTGCGACTCGGCTGCAAGCAGCCCAAGCGAAAATGATTGTCACCGCCGATGGCTTCTTGCGCCGCGGTAAAGAAGTAGCCATGAAAGAAGAAGCGGATCGCGCTGTCGCTGATTCCCCTTCCATAGAAAAAGTCATTGTTTATCGTAGGTTAAAAAGGGACATTCCATGGAATCAAAGTCGTGACCTTGATTGGGAGGATGTACGTAACACAGACCTATTAGAACAAACAGAATCAATGAAATCGGCTGATCCATTAATGCTGATCTATACCTCTGGGACAACAGGGCGACCAAAAGGAACGGTGCATACGCATGCCGGTTTCCCGATTAAATCAGGCTTTGATGCAGGCCTAGGGATGGATGTAAAACAAGGTGAGACGCTCTTTTGGTTTACTGATATGGGATGGATGATGGGGCCATTTCTTGTTTATGGGGGCTTAATCAATGGAGCAACGATTGTATTATATGAGGGAACACCTGATTTTCCAGAACCAGACCGCTTATGGAAGTTAGTGAGTGATCATGCGATTACGCATTTAGGCATTTCACCAACATTAATTCGCTCATTAATGAAGCACGGTGAGACTTGGGTTCAGAAACATGATATTCGATCCTTAAGGGCAATTGGCTCAACGGGCGAGCCTTGGAATCCAGAACCATGGCTATGGCTATTTGAAAAGGTCGGAAACCGGAACATTCCAATTTTTAATTATTCAGGAGGCACCGAAATTGCCGGAGGTATTCTTGGGAATGTATTAGTACGTCCAATAGAACCAATTACTTTTAATTCACCATTACCAGGCATGGATGTCGATGTATTTGATGAAAATGGTGACCCAGTCGAAAACCAAGTTGGCGAATTGGTCATTAAGCAACCTTGGGTTGGGATGACAAATGGGTTTTGGAAGGAGCCACAACGCTATGAAGAAGCGTATTGGAATCGCTGGAAAGATACGTGGGTGCACGGTGATTGGGTGATTAAAGATGATGAAGGATTCTGGACCATCACCGGAAGATCCGACGATATTTTAAATGTAGCTGGAAAACGTTTAGGACCTGCTGAACTTGAATCAATTCTCGTTGACCATCAATCAGTCGTTGAAGCAGCCACGATTGGAATCCCAGATGAAGTGAAAGGCGAAGCGGCCGTTTGTTTTGTCGTATTAGCACCAGCTTATGAAGCTTCAGAACCATTGAAAAATGAGTTAGTAACGTTGATTGCTGAAAAAATGGGGAAAGCGTTACGTCCAAAAGCACTTCACTTTGTCAATGATTTACCAAAAACCCGGAATGCAAAAGTAATGAGACGTGCGATTCGAGCGGCCTATACGCATCAAAATGCAGGTGATTTGTCTTCATTAGAAAACCCACAGTCTGTTAATGAGATTTCGAAGTTAAACAAACAATCATAAATAAAAAGGTGGGACTGGTCCTTACGTGTAATAATGTTGGGCCACCCCGCCTTTTTTTTACAACAAATAACAATCTGTTACCTAAAAATTGTTAAGCTGTATCATACATAGGATATCAGTTTTAAACACACTCTATGGGTACAGAAGGAGGTGATCACATGGCTACTAACAACAACAGCAACAACAGCAACCAATTACTTGTACCTGGTGTTGAGCAAGCATTAGATTCAATGAAGGTTGAGATTGCACAAGAGTTTGGTGTTCAACTTGGAGCTGATGCAACATCTCGCGCAAACGGCTCTGTAGGCGGTGAAATCACTAAACGCCTTGTTCAAATGGCTGAACAACAAATGAATGGATTTCCACAACAATAATAAATAGCAATGGCTATGAAGAGGTGGATGATACCACCTCTTCTTTTTTACCATGTGACATTACAGTGTAGAGGAGCATGTTCGATGAAGATTTGCCCACTATGTAACAATTTAGGTACGGTTGAAATGAGTTGTACAAAATGTCATCATCCACTTGAAGATAAAGGCCGGCTTATCGATTATTTTGATGATTATAGCGCTTATTTAGAAATTGATGATATGAAAAAAATTGATGGGATTCAAAATGACTTGAAAAATCACGAGTGTCCTCATTTGTTGTATTGTCCCAATTGTCAAAGTGACAAAGTGTTTCGGGTTACTGAGTGGAGCCATTAAAAAGAAAGAGGTTGCCGTAAAGAATCGATATACTGCTTTACGACAACCTCATAGAGATATCTACTTATTATGAACGTTCGGTTCGGTGAGGTGGTTCCTCTTTTTTAAAGTCATGTGCTTCTTCAATTTCACCTGAATCATCTTTCATACTGATGGACCCACCGCCTAAACCTTCATTAATCATGCGATCAACATCCATAAATAAATCTTCACGGGAACCGTTTGTAGGATGACTTTTCTTCTCAGACATACTTTCCCTCCTTTTTCTTATTAGTTTGTTCGTTCCCTTGAAATTTACTCGAAGAAGGTGAAAATCGTTTAGGAGATCGATTTAATGATCTTCATAGACGTGATAAAGCATTAAATCATGGATCTGCATTTCTATCGTTTTGATCACGTCAGCATTAGGTGATGCAGTAGGCCATTCAATGGTCCCGTCCTTATGGTATCGTCCTTGAAAGTATGTACCAGCATAAAAGAATGAAAATTCCCACTCACGTCGAACGAGGTTGTTGCGAATTTCTTTCCATTGAAAATGAGAAATCATAAGGTTACTCCTTTCTTTCTGTTTCATTACATGATAGCGGTTCCAATAACTAGTTCATCCAATGTTGCCATCTTCATAGTTCTATTGGTGACAGGAACCTGCTTATCGCTTTTTATATCGTATCATACTTTCGAGTGAAACAAGAGCAATAGGGCTGTGCCTAAATGAAAGTAACAGTCACCGAGTACTTGTAGTTAATCAAGGTGAACAATCATTGTTGGACCAGCCCTAGACCCTTTATTCGACAGATAATTCTCTTTCAAAGATGTCATTTTTATGCCAATGGCCCCCGGCAAACCAAAGAGAGACTTTTTCATGAGAATCTGCATACCCAATGGCAGCAAAACCAGCTTGAAGTGCCATTTTTACGATGTGAATATGATCATATTTTATTTTTGTGTAACAAACCCCTAACTCTTCTTTCATCTCTTTTAAGATGTTCAAAACAATATGCGTTCTTTGGTAAGTGGGGTGAACGATAAATGTTGAATTCGTTGTCCCGTAATTCGAACATGCCATCAGAGCAATCATTTTTCCATCCCAAAGGACTAGTTTTATTGATGTCCCCGGGCGGTTAAAGTGATGCCTGCGAAGCTGGAATAACCAGCGTGATGAATCACTATTGGCATTTTCTTGTTGATAACGTTTGACAAATTGCCAAATCGGTCTTCGGTATTTTTCCCAGTTGTCAGCTGTTATTGTCACTATATTCATCATCATCACTCTCCCATCGGAAACCACTATCACCATAAAACGTTTGGATAAGAGTTTCGATGCCTTTTCTTTTAATCGATTGTTCATCAAAAACCATAGGTTTTGAATTGGCCTCAAGAATCCAAAGATGTCCTTGCTTATCTCTACCGACATCAAGAGAAAGTTCACCAAGACGTCCATAGGCTTTTTCAAGCGTTTTAGCAGTCGTGATCGCTAACATGTGAAGACGTTGTTTGTTAAGCATTGGAGTGATTTGGTGGAGTGAAAGAATTGAACCCCCCCTTGGGACATGTGTTGTCAGTCCGCCTTCTGGAGCACACCGGACACCAATTCCGGTAACAGACCAAGTGCGCTGCACACGTTGAACATGAACTCTGAAGTCATATGTTTTGCCGTGGTATTGGTTAAGGTGTATATATTCTTGAAGGATGTAGTTTCGTTGTTTTAGTTTAGGCAAGAGAAAGTCGTAAAGCTCTTGAAAAGATGAAAATGTTTGTTTTAATTGTTGGTCTTGATAGCAAAACTGACGTTGAGATCGGCGAGATAATGAACAAATTCCAAGACCTTTGTGTCCATGGGCTGGCTTTAGATAAACGCTATGACCATTTCGTAGCCATGCTGACAGTTGCTTTTTTGAAGTGAGCAATTCCGTTTCTGGTAAAAACTGTTGTAACCATGTGTGTTTAGATAGCTGTTTGAAGGTATCCCACTTATTGAAAAAGTGAGGGTTAAAATACGGTATTTTGTTTTGCTTGATCCAGGTAAATGTTTTTTTCATACTCGTGGTTTGTTCTTCTTGAGGTGTAGGAATTCGATTATAAATCAAATCAGGGTATGGGAATGAACCTTTTACCCAGCTCTTCGCTTGCGGATGGTAAAAGTAACCATCTACACCTCCGTTTGAAACACAGTTGGGGGTGAAAATAAATACAATCCCCCCTTTTTTTTGCAAGGCAACGTGTATCCGTAAAAATGTTTTTTGGTTGCCGGCAAATGGTTTGCGGTTATGCTCACTCGTTAAAATCCCTATAACTGGACCGATCTTTCTGTGTTTGGCAATAACTCGGAACGAATACATTGATGGAGAAGAATCGGTAATTTTGGCGAGTGGTTGATTGTTTTTCCCCCATACAATTGTCTCTTCGGATAGTTGATGACCCCATTGTTTTGTTTGGGGATTATAATACAATCTCATGTTGTAAACATAAGCTCAGGTCGTGTGAGAGATTGTTTGGATAAATAGACGGCATAGGCCAATGGTAAACAACGTGATATGAGATCATCATAACGAAGTTTCGTGTGAGAGAAAATCGTTCGCCCTGGTTTTGAATTAGCCTCAAACATCCAAATCTTCTCATTTTTATCAATTCCTAAATCAAGCCCAATTTCCCCGATGTTTCCGGCTATTTTATGATCAATCGCTTTACTGAGTGTGATGGCTGTGTCTTTTAGGTGTTCAATTTTTTCCTTGCCAATTCCCATCTCCTCAAATAGTTCATGTGATGTCTTAATCTCGCCACCGCTCTTAATATGCGTGGTAACAGATCCAGGCCCAGCGACTTTGGCTGCAATGGCACTGATCTGCCACTTGCCATCGATATTTTTATTTGTGTGGATTCGAAAATCAACGGGTTTGTTTTCTACTTTCAGGAGATGAATCCCCTGTTGGGCAATGATGTTTGTAAGACCAGTTGGGAATTGTTTTTTTAATAAGCGCTTTAAAGAAGAATACCTTCGTAACCGATTTTTTTGGTGGTCACGAAATCGACAATAATAGAACGGATCATCCTTTAATTTGATCACTTGATGAATCCCTAAACCGAGACTGCCGCCGGCTGGTTTAAAATAGACATGTTGATGCTCTTCAAGTAAGGCTTCAATTTGTTCAATCGTTGGGTTTAAATAACTTTCCGGCAGGTGCTCACTTGTATGTTCATCGGTGCGCAACTGTTTGTAAATCTCCCATTTATTGAAAAAGCCAGGGTTAAACCAAGGGATCAGATAATCATTGACGAATCTCTCTTTAATTTTTTGATACGTTGGTAAACTTTCCGTTCTTCGGTTAGGTAAGCGATCATAAACGACATTTGGGAAGGGGACTTCACAACGCTCCCACCCTTTCTTTGTATGAAAGAAACCGTTGATTGTACCTGACTCCCAATTAATATGATGAGAACCAAAGATAAAATAAAAAGCCCCTACTTTTTGTTCAACGGACAAGAGTTTTGCGAAAAATAAAGAACGATCCCCAATCGGTCTGAGTGTTGAATTTGTAAACCCTGCGGTGAAGATTCCGACTAACGGTCCGATGGTGACCGTTCGGTTATGTTCAAATAGATGGATGTAGCCTTCGTGTGGGATCGAGAGCTTTTCCCAACAGTCACTCGTAAGCATATATTCATTTTTTTTATCCGGATGTGGTGCCACTCGACAAGGGATTGTCATCGAGCCGAAAGATAGTTGAGTCGGGAAACTTTTATTTTTTAGCCAGTTACGAAAGGTATGTTCAGGGACATATAAGGTGTTGTTATCATGTTGATATTTTCTTACGTATAGAGGTTTAGTCATGATTACTTCTCAACTCCTTTTTATCAATGAAGATAAGTGCTGACAAAATGCTAAAGGTGCCTCATAGAGTTGATCTTTATTAAAGCTATCGTCTTCGAGTAAAATCGTTCTCCCCGGCTTTGAATTTACTTCTAGTAACCAAACAGACTCACTTTGGTCAATCCCGATATCGATACCGAGTTCAAATAGGGGATGAAACGATGATTCTAATGAGCTTGGTAAGTGTTCAAGTAATTGATGGATGTTTGATTCAAGCTGTTGTTGTTTTTCTTCTGACAGGTGTTGAAGCCATTGTTGATAAGGATATATTTGTCCTCCAGCGTGTAGATTCGAGAGGAAATGTGCTTTTTTTCCTGTACGTACCGCTCTTCCTTGTTCACACCAAAAGCCATTTTTATCCTTTTGGAGAAAGACGCGAAGATCAAATGGGTGATTTTGCTGATTTTTGAGTGAAAGGAACGGTTGGAGGATGTAGCGTTGTGAATGGAGGAGCAATGATATCGATTCCGCCAATTTCACTTCGTTAATAAAACAATGAACGACTAGCAATTGATTCTTTTCTATTTTAACCTCGTAGTGAGTTGGTTTTTCTGTCACAACGAATATCCCTTGGCCTTGAGAACCAGAAGTGGGCTTTACTAACACCTCCTTGTAATGCTTCACATGTTTGATAATGTCACTTACATGTTCAACCTTTACGGTTTCAGGTAAATAGTTGCTAATGACTTTGTTTTTGTTTAGTGCTTTGAAGACTTCCCATTTATTTGGAAGTCCATAACCAAGGAAGGTGGTTTCATAGTGATCTCTTAACCAACGTATGATAGGAGCGTGTTTTTTATAGCAGGAAATTCGTCGGTAAAAACATCTGTCATAAATATACGTAGGTATAGGGAAGGTAGTAGTCACCCATCGATCTTCATTTGGATCATAACGTAAGCCATTGATCACTCGTGCTGTTGTTCGATCAACTTGTGAAGGTAAAAAGCGATAGACGGTGATATTATAATCACTTGCTCGATTTGCAATTTCGCGAAAATAAGTAAGCTCTTGTGAAACGTGCAACACTAAAATTCCTAAAGACAACATTTGTCGGTAGCCCCCTAAATCGAAGGTCGTTTCATCACCCCCGTATATCGTTATGTGTAGCCAGGTGATATGCATAGTGAATGATTGATTTTGCTGAAGGGCGAATGTCGTCAGCAGCTGGAAGTGGTGCTTGATTTTTTGATGGTTTTGTATTGACTTCGATCATCCATGGGTGACCGTTTTCATCGATACCGATATCAATACCAAATTCCCCATATAAACCGCTCGCTTCAGTTGAGAGAATCTCACATATGTTTACGGCTAATTCAGTAATGAACGATCGAAATTGTTTAATGGTTTCTTCAGCAAAAGCATCGTGTAAACTGTCTTCAAGACGCAAGACTTCACCGCCTTGAGCTAGGTTTGCAACAAACATTTCCTCGCGTGATGCTCTAGCAATGAGTGAAATGACACGCCATTTGCCATAAAGATCACGGGCGCAAAGAACACGGAAATCGAGGCTGCGGTTTTTGTAACGAGTGAGAGTCAACCCTTGCTGGATTAAGAACTGTTGCTTTTTTATCCGATATTTGAGATTACGGTACAGTTGATCAATTGTTGAAAAGGTTCGTTGCAATGGACCAGAGGCAGTTAGAAAGTCAACCTCAAACTGGTAATTATTTGTCTCTTGGATACGAAAAATACCTTTGCCTTCTTTGCCATGAATTGGCTTTAGATAGACGGTTTGATATGTTTCAATCATTTGTTCTAGTGATTCTTGATTCGTCAGTAAAGTCGTCTCCGGTAAGTACGGCTTAAGTTCGTCATACGTGGTTAGAATGTTGTGTACTTCCCATTTATTCAAAAAGTGATCATTAAAGATATGAATGTGTTGCTGGGTGCACTCGCTAAAAAATGTTTGATAATGATCAGACTGCTCTAGTTTTCGAGAACCGATTCGGTTATAAATGACCGAGGGCTTCGGGACTGGTTGTATACACCATTGTTCATTTTGAAGGATACACCCATAGATGTGTTCTTCTTGCCATTGATCAAGTGAAAATACATAGAGAAATACATGATTTTCGTTTGCATATGTCGCCATTTCTTTGCAAAATGAAGAGAGTGGGCCGAAAGAGGGCTCATGTTCACTTTCGTGCACCTTCGTAAGAATGGCAACAACAGGACCAAGGTGGAGGCATGGATACTCGTGATCAAAGGCAACACCAATTCGAAAGATATCGTCAGGTAATATCAGTTTGTTAGCTAAGGTTTTGCTGCATTGCAATAGTAATTCGTTCTGCTCAAGCGGCATACATTCAATGGTTGCTTCGTGCTGACCAAAACAAATGGAAAGGGATTGATGCAAATCAACTTTCCATAATCGAAATAATTGTTTAGAGAGGCGAATCTCATTAGAATGAGAAAAATCGTTATCATCTATTGATTGAACGGTTACTTTGTAATACGTGAGCATACGGTTCCCTCTTTTTCTGGGTAAAAGTGATCGTACCTCTTATGTTTTCATATTAAAATGTAACGTTTTGCAAATTTTAAAGATTTAATAGAAAATAAGGTAATGAATGTTGTTTCGAATAGTTAAGGCATTGGCCTAATGCTGATATCGTATGTTATGTTACTAGGTTAGAAAGTGTGAAAAATCAAAGGTAGAAGGAGTTTTGGGTTCGTGGAAAATGTATTTGTCCTATTGATAATGATTACAATTGGTGCAATCATTGGTGGTTTTACTAATTCGTTAGCAATTAAAATGCTATTTCGCCCGTATGTGCCAGTTTATATTGGGAAATGGCGTGTTCCATTTACACCAGGTCTTATCCCAAAAAGGCGAGGAGAGTTAGCAGATCAGCTAGGAAAGATGGTTGTCACTCATTTGCTAACTCCTGAGGGGATTCGCAAAAAATTAATGAATGCCTCTTTTGTTCGTGAGATGACGAATTGGGCTCAAGAAGAGGTAAGAACGTTGCTTACGAGTGAGCAGACGATCCAAGGGTTAGCAACAGAACAAATCGAGCTTGATGATGTAAGAAAACGACTTGAAGATAAGACATGTCAATTTATTGACCAACGTGTTGAGCGGTTTTTAGATCAAATTCGTGATCAAAAGCTTGCAGATGTCATACCTGATAATTATTTGACAAAAGCAGATGAGCTTGTACCAAAAGCTGCTGAGCTGATTTGTGAGCGAGGTGTTCAATACTTTTCGAGTACAGAAGGAAAAGAAAAGTTAAGTGAAATGATTGACCGGTTTTTACATGGACGGGGGACGCTAGGGAACATGGTTTCAATGTTTTTAGGCAATGATCGCCTCGTTGATAAGGTGCAACCAGAAGTAATTAAACTGCTTGAGGACCGTAGTACCCAGCAAACGATTGAACAGTTACTGCAAAAGGAATGGGCAAAGGTAAAAGAGATGAAAGTCAGCGCCATTGAACAAAAAATCAATAAAGAAGAAGTCATCTCGTTTCTCAAGACGAAGGTCATTACAGAAGTGCCTATCTTTGAATGGATTGAAGAGCCGTTTTCGAAGTGGACAAGTCCATATCAGAAGACGATTATTGAAGATTGGGTGCCAAAGGGGATTGAGTTACTTAAAGAGGTACTTTCTGGTCGTTTAGAGGACATGATGAAAAAAATACATTTAGATGATGTCGTTAAAGAGCAGGTTGAGGCGTTTTCGGTTGAGAGGCTCGAGGATATGGTGCTGTCGATTTCGCGGAGAGAATTCAAAATGATCACGTATTTAGGAGCCTTATTAGGAGGTAGTATTGGTTTTATTCAAGGACTGCTGGTGTTGTTCATTTAGTTTATTTAACGATGTCTAGGAAATGAAATTCATGACTAGAATAGATATCAGAATAGATAAAAAACGGGTATATTTTACTAACAGGGGTGAATTTTACCCCGTGAACATGTTATAGTCGTTTATGATTATATTTTTAAGGAGGACATTTCAATGTCAAATATGTATGATAAGGCTCACGAGTTAGAAAGTGCTCTACGTGAGAGTGAAGAGTTCCAAACGTTAAAGGAATTACATGATACGGTAAATAACGATGAATCCTCTAAACGTATGCTTGATAATTTCCGTAATCTTCAGCTTGAATTACAACAAAAGCAAATGCAAGGTGTGCAAATTACTGAAGAGGAAGCTCAATCTGCACAGCAGCAATTTGAGCTTGTTCAGCAACATGAGACAATCTCTAAGCTTATGGAAGCTGAGCAACGTTTGAGCACGGTAATTGGTGACATTAATCGTATTATTACTGAGCCTTTAGAGGATTTATACGGTAAACCTGAATAAATGATGTTAGTGAAAACTCTCTGTCACGTGATGATGGGGAGTTTTTTGCATAGGTTTAGCTAGTGTTATGATTCATGGGAGGGGGGATGGTGGATCGTTCGTCCTTAACCGAGGAGATCATGCCGAGTGCTTATGAAAGCGAAGGGCGTGCTTTCAACGCCTCTGCCTGATCTCCTCTTCGTCGCCTGTCGTCGCCGCAACCGGTTATCACCGGTTAGGACTCACTAGCTGAGGCTAGCTCATTCTTTTTTTATAGGGATTACGAATGTTGGAAAGGTGTACGCTGAGATGAGTGCCCGCAGTTTGGCAGTGCATGAATCATACTGATTGATCAGGTAGAGTCGTTCGTCCTTAACCGAGGAGATCATGCCGAGTGCTTATGAAAGCGAAGGGCGTGCTTTCAACGTCTCGTCATGAACTCCTCTGCGTCGCCTGTTGTCGTCGCAACCGGTTATCACCGGTTAGGACTCACTAGCATGAGGTAGCTCCTATCTTTTTAGGGATTGCTAAAAGTATTTCTTTCACGTGATTGATTCTAGTTTTACATGTTCAGATGTTCTAATTGCTAATTAAAGTACATAGTCTATACTGATCGGATCGTTGGCTTACTAATATTTATTTATCTTATCTTAGGTTAACGTCTAGAGACTTAGTACAAAAAAGGGGGATCATTGTGACCTATCGATTATTAGCACTAAATATTGATGGAACCCTATTACGTTCAAACTCTCGTATAAGTCGCCAAACGAAAGATGCGATTGAATATGCGAAGCAGAAAGGTGCTGTTGTTACTCTTGCAACAGAACGCCCTTTTCCATCAGCAAAAAAGATTGCAAAGTCATTAAAAATTGATCATGAACTGATTACTCATGATGGAGCATTTATTGCCTCAGACATTGAAGACCCAGTGTACGAGCGACGCTTACATGAAGATAAGGCCTTTCATATTGTCGAATTATTAGAGAATTACCATTGTCATATCCGCTTGCTACATGAAAGTTTTTCCGTTGGCAACAAGGTCCGTCAAAAAAATCAGCTCATTGCGAAAATGACGATTGGTCTTGGGGATCCAGTGTTTTATCCACTCAGTTTTGTAGATTCATTGAGTGAACACCTCCTTCAAGAACCGATTGCCCCACCGAAGATCAAAGCACAGTTTATGAATGAAGATGATCGTGAACGGGCGATTGAAGAGTTGGAACGAGAGGTACCTAATATTCGTATTACCAGAGCTACAGACGATCATATTGAGATTGTACCAGAAGGTGTCTCAAAGGCACGTGGTCTACAAATATTAGGGAATCGCCTAGGGATATCATTAAACGAAATGGTGGCTATTGGTGTTGGTGAAAATGATGTTGATATGATCACACAAGCAGGTCTAGGGGTAGCGATGGGGAACGCACCGGAGAACGTTAAACAATCGGCGGATTGGATTACACGTTCGAATAATCAAAATGGTGTTTCTTATATGGTTAGAGAAGTCTTCCGCAAGCAGTTACGAGTTAAATTGTAAATATGAGTAGAGTGTCGGTGTTCTTAATGAGGGTGATCCCTTTTTGAGAGCACCTTTTTTGTGATTTAGCAGTATGAGATACGTATAATAGAGAGTAAAACCAGTTCAAATTTGAGATGATAGTAGCAAAGGTAATTCATTGACCAAGATATGTTCGTCAAGTAAACTAAAAACTGGACTAAAAAGAGGGAGTTCAAAAGGTTTGGAAAAGTGGGATTAACTCAGCAACATATGATTTACTTTTTAAAAAAAGATAGTGAGGCTCCTTTTCCACCAATATGAACGGAAACATAAATTATGTTAGCAGGAGAGTAGCCATGGAAATTTTTGTACGTGGAGTAGATGAGCGTTATAAGAGATCGCTTGAACATATTGCCCAGCTTTATTTTGAAGAGGTAGAGGTGAATTTTACCGAACATGAGGAGAGTGACTTCGAGCTATCGCTTAATATTCGTGGTGAGCAGTTGATTCAAGTATCTGCGACGTTAGTAGGGAAGGATGCAAATGAACATGCTTCATTTGAAAAGCATGTCGGAACGTTATCGAGCGAGAAGGAGTGGCTGAAAAAGGCAAAGCAAGCCGCTAATCATGTGTTTGTCAAAGTTTTAACAGCTTATACTGGGATTGCCCAGCCTTGGGGGACGTTAACAGGTATTCGTCCAACGAAACTCATTCATCAGAAGCTACGCCAACTTCAGGACAAAGCGGCCGTGCATGAAGAACTTCGTCGGGACTACTTATTAAGTGAAGAGAAGATCGAACTCGTACAACGAATCGTTGATCGTCAGCTAGCTGTTGTTCCTGATTTATATAAGTTAGATCGTGAAGTAAGTATCTATATTGGGATCCCATTTTGTCCGACAAAATGTGCGTATTGTACGTTTCCTGCTTATGCGATAAATGGGAAAAATGGGTCAGTTGAAGCGTTCTTAGATGGGTTACATTATGAAATTGAAGAGACGGGTAAGTGGCTTGCAGAAAATGGGGTTAACATTACGACCGTCTATTTTGGTGGGGGCACACCAACGAGTATATCGGCCGAACAAATGGACAAGTTGTATGAAACGATGTACGAATCCTTCCCCAATATGGATCAGGTTCGTGAGTTAACGGTCGAAGCCGGACGCCCAGATACGATTACACCAGAAAAAGTAGAGGTCTTAAAAAAATGGAAGGTAGACCGAATCAGTATTAATCCCCAGTCATTTGAGGATGAAACGTTAAAAGCGATTGGTAGGCATCATAGCGTTGAGGAGACAGTTACGAAGTATAAATTGGCCCGAGAGCTTGGGTTAGAAAATATTAATATGGATTTGATTATCGGTTTACCTGGTGAGGGTGTACCGGAAATGCGTCATACTCTTGGTGAAACAGAAAAACTTCTACCAGAATCACTGACGGTTCACACGTTGTCATTTAAGCGAGCATCAACGATGACAAAAAATAAAGAAAAATACAAAGTTGCCAGTAGAGAAGAAGTATTAGATATGATGAAGATGACAAGTGAGTGGACGACTGAACAAGGCTATGAGCCTTATTATCTTTACCGTCAAAAAAATATCCTAGGGAACCTCGAGAATATTGGATATGCTTTCCCGGAAAAAGAGAGCATCTATAACATTATGATTATGGAGGAATGTCAAACAATTATTGGTCTCGGTTGTGGAGCGGCTAGTAAATGGGTAGAACCAGGGACAGGAAAAATTACTCGCCTCGCCAACCCAAAGGATCCGGTTACCTATAATGAGCGTTTTAAGCATTATACAGAGGAAAAAATAAAAGTACTTGCTGACCTATTTTCAAAAGAGTAGAGGGTTTTACAGTCTCGCAAATAAGTAGGGTGCCATAAAGGTTCGATTGATACCTTTCATGGCACCTTTTTTTATCGGTGGAAGTGGACTAATTTTCCCGATCGTGTCATGCGACTTGTATGATTGCTATAATTTTCGTCTGCTAAACGTTGCTCACAGAGTTCTTTTGCTTTATCATCATTTTCTGCTTCGATTGTTTCCTCTAAAAGTTTTTCACCTGATGGATCGTAAACCGTTAACGTATACTGATTCATTTCAATGCCCCCTTATTTTTAAGTCTAATACCAAAAGTCTGAATAGAAAGACAAGTCACTTAAACTAATTATACTAGAGAGGGTTGATGTTCCTCAATAAAAATTTGTACATATATGGGAATAGGACAACCTTCTTCTTCAAATATATGCTCTTGAGAGCGTAAAAAGTAGTAGTACTCCCACCTCATTTTAAGCATTGCTTTCATGTGAAACTTTCTATAGAGCTAGAATTGTTGTGAAATTTGAGAGAAATGGACAATCCCTACTTTTGTTCATTTAGGAAAAACTATGAAAAAAGACTGTCTTCGTGATGGATAATTATTCCTAATTTTTTGGGCGTTAGACTTTATAAAAAAACATCTTTAATTCCTATAAATATACGGGGGCGTTGTTTTTAGGATTGTTGCACATGTGTTGGTATTTGTCCATTTTTATCAGTCTTTAGTCAGTGGTGTTTTCTCCAACAGCTAAGCCGCGATTGACGTAAGAATTTAGTCTATTGACATAAAATGACATAATTATAATAATTAACAAAGTTGTTAACTAGTAACAGTTTAAGAATTGTAATGGCTGTGGTTGCTCCGTACAGACAATCTTTATGACTAGTTTTTTGTACATTAAGAGTAATAAGAAGATCAGTGAACCATTAGATAGAAGTGTTGATAAAAGCGTTGAATGGGTAGAAAAACATTCAACAAAATAATTAAGGGGTAATTCGATGCAAATTAAGTTTGTTCGTTCAAAAACGATGAATAAGATTGTTAAGTATTATGCAATATTTATGATTGTTAGCTTACTTGTTATTTCGTATTTAGGTGGTAATCATGATTATATTACTGTAAGAACGGGATGGACAGTCTTTTTCACCATTGCTGGTATAGGGATGTGTCTTGTATATATAGGTATATTTACATATCCTAAAGCAGAACGTAAGAAATTTTGGATGAAACATGGACTGGGAATTCTTATCTTTGGGTTAGTGATTATCTATAATCGTTTTTTCAGGTGACCGCATCGTTATCTAAGTGAGCATCATAAGTAAAGGGAGCTTTCGGATTTTGTCTACTAAGACGAGTCATTGAGAATAGAAAAATGGTGTTACTCTCCTATGAACCTAAGACCATGAGCGTGATTTGTAGGCTCTTATTTTGGTAGATAAACTACCAAAATGGGAGTCTTTTTGCATGGTAATTTTATTTTCGGTGATCCTTGCAATATGTTCACGATTTTCCTGAATTAGGGTACCAGTTATAAAACTACCATAGGAAATTTTTCAGAAAGCAATCTCAAGGAGAACGTTACAGTGTATGATAGAAAGAGGTGTTTTCTGTCAATAAGGGGTGTTCTCATGAGTTTACGAATAAATCATGTTACAAAACAATATGGAAATGTAACGGCTGTTGACCAACTCACGTTAGAGATTCAGCGTAATCAAATGTTTGGTGTATTAGGAGCAAACGGAGCAGGAAAGACAACGACATTTCGAATGATTCTTGGGCTACTTGATCCGTCCGAAGGTGAAATTACATGGAATGGCCAAACAATCGCTAAACGTATGAATGAAAAAATCGGTTATTTACCTGAAGAGCGTGGACTATATCCGAAGCTAAAAGTGGTCGATCAATTGGTCTACTTAGGTCGGTTAAGAGGAATGAAGAAACGTCAAGTTATTGATGAAATGAAATTATGGCTAGATCGGTTTCATGTACCAGAGTATGCGAACAAAAGGGTTGAAGAATTATCAAAAGGAAATCAACAAAAGGTTCAATTTATTGCCTCGGTCATCCATAAGCCTGAATTACTTATTCTTGATGAACCTTTCAGCGGTTTAGATCCGGTAAATGTCGAGCTTTTAAAAAAAGCGGTACTTGCTTTAAAAGAGCAGGGGACGACCATTCTATTTTCTAGCCATCGGATGGAGCATGTCGAAGAGCTTTGTGAGCATCTGTGCATCCTGCACAAGGGAAAAGCGGTTGTTCATGGAAATCTGCGCGATGTGAAACGATCGCATCGAAAAAAGAATGTGATGATCCACGCCGATTTTTCACTAGAATTTCTAAAGGAAATGGCAGGGGTATTACACTATAGAGAAACGCAAGAAGGTGCGATCCTGCAAATTGCAGATGAATCAGTATCACAACATATTTTTCAAGCAATATCAGGTTTTGGTTTTGTTCGAAAGTTTGAATTAGAAGAACCATCATTAAATGATATTTTTATTGAAAGAGTAGGTACTGAATATGAATAAGTTTTTTGTGATTTTATTTCATACATATATCAGCCGTTTAAAATCAAAATCGTTTATCATTACAACAATAATTACAGCTTTATTGGTTTTAGGTGTGACGAATTTACAGCAGATCATTACGCTTTTTGAACAGCAAGAACAAAGCAACATCATCGCTGTGACAGATAGGGATGGTGAGTGGTTAGATAAGCTAGAGAGGCAACTTGAGCCCGTCCAGGACCGTATTGAGCTTGTTCACTATGTTGAAACGGAACAGAGGGCTGAGGATGCAGTAAGGGATGGGGAGTTTGATGGGTATTTACAACTCACAACCTCGGCGTCAGGGCTGCCCCAAGCGGTCTATAAAGCAAATATCGTAGCTGAAGCTGTCGTGCCTCAGCAGGTTGAACAGGCATTACAACAACTTAAAATAGCAGCTGCGACAAAACAACTCGGCTTGCATGATACCCAGGTGGATGAAATGTTTGGAGCTGTGGACTTTGAGAGAGTAGCGCTACAAGAAGGAGCAAAATCGGAAGAAGAACTAAATCAAGCCCGTGTATTAGTCTACGTGTTGTTGTTTGTTATTTATTTTTCGGTTGTGTTTTATGGAAATATGATTGCGACTGAAGTGGCAACGGAGAAGTCGTCTCGAGTCATGGAAATCTTAATTTCGAGCGTATCACCAATAAAGCAAATGTTTGGGAAAATAGCTGCAGTTGCTTTGTTAGGGCTGACCCAATATGCGGTGATCATCGGAGTAGGATATGTCTCTATTCGCAATCGTTTTGAGCAAGAGGTCGATCATAGTCTCTATGAGGCGATGGGTCTTGGGCAGCTATCGTCGTTAACGATCTTCTATGCATTGCTTTTCTTCTTATTAGGTTATTTGCTCTATGCTACAATCTCAGCCATGCTTGGATCGTTAGTGAGTCGGATTGAGGATGTAAATCAAATGATTGCACCACTTAATTTATTAGTTATCGCTGCGTTTATTATTGCAATGTTCGGCTTAGGAAGCCCGGAATCGTCATTAATCACGTTCACATCATTTATACCATTCTTCTCACCGATGATTATGTTTCTACGTGTAGGGATGCTACAAGTACCTTTCTGGGAGGTAGCTGCAAGTATTAGTATTTTAATTGTTACGATATTGTTTTTTGCAGGTATTGGTGCGAGAGTTTATCGTGGCGGTGTTTTATTATATGGGAAGTCTTCTTCGTTCAAGGATGTGAAACGAGCGATTGTTATATCAAAAAATGAGAAACGACCGCCTTTATAGGATAATGGCTTTACATCCCTCCCGTAAAAATCATAAATGGGAGTAACCAAACGCCTATTGGATGAATAGAGTGATGGTGTAAAGGAGGAGATCGGTTTGCATCAACAGCAACAAATGTATACATTGGGTAATCATTACTTAAATCAGCCTGTATCCGTCCAAACAGTAGATAACCAAACGTTTCAAGGCATTGTCGAGCACGTTGACCCTCATTATCTTTATTTAGCAGTTCCTAATCAATCTATGCATCGTGAGGATCAAGAAACAAGACAATTTCCTGGGTATGGGGTGCCTTATGGTTACTTCCCGCCTTATGGCTATCCTTACTCCCCATATCCTTATTCGCCGATATCACGACTCGTATTGCCATTAACGGCCTTAGCTGCTTTAGCTTTGCTCCCTGGTTTATATTATTGAGAAGCGACAGTAAGATAGTTCTTAGTCTCACGTGGAGAGTTGATACTCACCGTGGGACTTTTTCTTTTTTAGCTGCTTGATCACAATTCTGTCGGTTACGCTGTCTGAAAGCAATCGAAAAAAAGTCTGGGAAAAGGTAAAGGGTTTAGTTTTGGGAGAGAAAAAATGCTACCGACATTAGAAATGGCACAATAATTGCCATACATTTCAAACTCTATTTCACAGTATGATCATAACTAGCAAACTAAAACGCTCAAGATTTTGCACTGAGCGTTTTTCTACGTAGTATTTAATTTTTTTGGTTCAACTAACGCATCCGTTCGGTTGAAGATGTGGCTATACCGACAAAAATAGTTTAACTATTTTTATGAAAGACATTTCCAACGTGAATCAGGCCTCCTATGTCCTTCATCGGCTTTATGAAGGACATTTCCATTGTGAATCAGGTGTCTTATGTCCCAGCTACTACAAGTTTGTTAAAAATCTACAACAATTATATCTTCTAAGCCGAGTTCATTTTTTAAATACGCTACCACTTCTTGGTGTTTCGGATGTGGTCCAAAGTTTTCAAGCGCTTGTTTGTTCTCAAATTTCACTGTCATTCCGACATCATATCCCTGGCTTCTATTAGAAAAATTTCGACCTTGTTGGATCTCAATGATTCCAGGGATTTCGTCTTTTAACTTTAACGTTTTATCAATAAGCTTATCCACCTGAGCATCTGTTACTGCTCCTGAAAATTTAATTAGTACAATATGGGTAACCATCGTTTAACTCTCCCTTATCTATGCCGCTTTATCTTCAGACTGACTATTATCGTTTTGCTTCCTTTCAAGTATGAAATAGAGTACGATCCCTACAATTAGGGCATGTGCTGCCCCGTATGTAGCTAATACAATCGCTGTGATCATTGCAACGCCTCGACTGATGTCCGTTTTAACATAGCTCAATCCTAGAGTAATACACAAATAGCCAGTTAAGATCATAGTAATCGATAGTGCAATGGGTAAGAAGGGCTGAAACAAGGTCACTAAAGGAAGGATGAAGCACCCTAATGTTAGTGAAATAACAAGCGTATTTGTACCCGAATAAATAGACTCCATCGCTTTTCTTCCATATGTATACCGCTCAACCACAGAAGCGGTTCCAGCTGTAAATATGGGGCCCGATAAGCCTGCATGTGGGGCAAACAGTCCATGAACAAAATTCCTTAAAAAAGCAACAAGGTGCAGTTTTGTTACATCATAATCAATAATCTCGTCTTTTCTCACTTTGTCGGCACGCTCAACAAGAGTTGTTCCTACAATGATATCGCCATAAGCGATAATATATCCCATAATGGCAATCGGGATCGCAATCATAAAAATTTCCAAGCTAGGAAAACCAACGACAAAAGGCGTATAGTTCCACATTTCTGCAAAGTTTGGAATCGTGATTCCCCACTCGATAGAAGGTGATGGATATTCTTTTACGACCCAACCGATAAAAATGGCAATTAAAATCGCCGGCATAATTCCAAAGTTGGCAATTGCTCTAGCAATCTGGCTTTTATTGTATAACGATTTATAGAAGCTTGAAAACATCATAAACAAACAAATAGCTCCACCAATAATCAGTGATATCGGAGTTTCAGCGAGATTTCCTCCGGGCTGAATTTCACCTATTAAAGCCGCTAACCCTGCCCCGATTAATATCCCTGCTTTTAGGGATGATGATAGTTTCTGAACAATGATTTTTCCGAGCCCGGTAATTCCTAAAATTAAAAATATAAATGCAACTAAGATTTGCACAGCGACTAGGGCTTGAATCGCCTCGGGACCAGGTTCAAAGTCGCCTAAAAAAATGATGATGAGCGGGATCAATGGTGTAATTAACCCTGGAACAAACGGGGTTCCTAATGCCGTCTGCATTAACATCAAAAGATGAAATACGATAACGACGGCAAGTGCCGCATCATAGGACATGCCAACATGATTTTCTAATACAGGAATGATACTTAACCCTATAGAAAAGAGAACAAATCCCTGGATCATTTCAGGCAATTCCAATCTATAATGGATGAGCGGAAGCCTGAATTTAAAAGGACCGATTGGCCAGTAAGGGAGTTCTTCTCCATTTTTTCGTTTATATAGTGCCATGACTTACTCCTTATTCGTATAAATTAGTCTACTAGCCAATGATTGAAATGTGATATTTTTATGCATTGATTTTATTCAATTGTTCCTTATCAAAACCAGCAATCTTCTTATATTTATTTGCAATATCTTCAAGTTCTTCTTGGGAAATTACATCGTTTAAATTCTCAAAGCCATTAGGTGCGCGTTCTTCGACAATTTGCATCACACTTTCCGGACCATTTTGTCGGTTGCTTCTAACAATTGATGCGGTAGGCTCAAGACGGGCTTCTTCATAAGCACGAAGGGCACTTATTACATCATTTTCTTCCGCTATTGCCTTTGCTAAAGCATCAGCATCAAGGATCGCTTGAGATGCTCCGTTAGACCCGATGGGGTACATTGGATGTGCCGCATCACCTAGTAATGTCACTCGTCCATAGCTCCATTGTGGTAATGGGTCGCGGTCAACCATTGGGAATTCATAAACATCATCGGTTTCTGCGATTAATGTAGGAATGTCTAGCCAATCAAACTTCCAATTAGAAAAGGCTGGAGCAAACTTTTGTTTGTCGATTTTTTTATTCCAATCACTACGTGGGGGTGCACCGTCATTAATATTTAATTCAGCAATCCAATTAACGAGTGACCTTCCTTCTGCGAGCGTCTTTGGGCAGATCGGATAAGCGACAAACTTTTGGTCTTGATATCCTGACATGATCATCGTTTTACCGGTAAGAAATGTCGATGACTCGGTTAGCCCTCTCCATAAAATGCGCCCGCTAAATTTCGGATCGCCTTCATTTGGATAAAATGACTTTCGCACAACAGAGTGAATGCCATCTGCAGCAATCAGCATATCAGCTTGATAGGTTCCTAGTTTTTGACCAGTCTTTCGGTCCGTAAAGTGCACGTCAACACGATCATCATAACGGTCAAAAGAGCTAAGGTGGTGTCCAGTGATCACTGCATCTTCCCCTAATTCTCTTTTCACAGCTTGATATAAAATCATTTGCAGTCTTCCGCGGTGTATCGAGTATTGAGGCCATTTATATCCGGAAGCAAGACCACGAGGCTCTTGCCAAATTTGCTGGCCGAATTTAGAAAAATATCTTAATTCTGCTGTTTGTATCCCTGTTTTCTCTAGTTCATCCGCTAATCCGAGCTCGGTTAATACACGTACGGCATGTGGGAGAAGGTTAATCCCAACACCCAATTCTCGTATTTCTTGTACACTTTCAAACACCTGCACTGACGCACCAACGCGGTAAAGTTTTAAGGCAGTAATAAGCCCGCCAATACCTCCACCGGCGATAATGACAGATTTCTTAGTTGTGGTCACAATAATTCCCCTCACTTATATTTTTTCATAATTATCGCATAAGTCAGTATAGTATGTATACACTATTGCAATATTTTTTGTAATTTAAATATTTACTTTCATTTAAAAAGGAATATCATTCAACTTTTTCTTTGGAGAACGTCTGTTCACATACTAAGATATCTTGTAAAATAAGGATACATACGATTGAACGTAATTATTCAAAGAGAAAGGAAGGTGCAAATGGCTGACTTACAATTTATTCATGCTGCCGATTTGCATTTAGATAGTCCTTTTCAAGGATTATCGCATTTACCGGAACGAATTTTTCGACGTGTACAAGATAGCACTTTTACATCCTTTACTCGTATTGTTGATGAAGCAATAAGAAGAGAGGTAGATTTTGTTTTGCTTGCAGGCGACTTGTATGATGGCGAAGATCGCAGTCTGAAAGCCCAATCTCGTTTGAAAGTTGAAATGAAGCGCCTCGAGCAAGCCAATATTGCTGTGTACGTGATCCATGGCAATCATGATCATTTATCAGGGAGATGGGCACGGCTTGATTGGCCAAGCAATGTTTATTTTTTTCGAGATGAAGTTGAAGTGTTTGAGTATGGCAGAGGTGGCGACGTTTTAGCTCATATATATGGTTATAGTTACCCGAGACGAGAAGTTATAGAAAACATATCAAAGAAGTATACGAAAAAAACGGGAGCAAGATATCATATTGGTTTGCTTCATGGTCAAGCGCAAGGAAGTAAGGGGCATGATCCTTATGCTCCTTTCTCGGTTCAGGAATTACTTGATAAGGAATTTGATTATTGGGCGCTTGGACACATCCATCAATATCAACAACTTGATCCGACAATTCTTTACCCGGGAAATATTCAAGGTCGAAATCGCAAGGAAATTGGTGAAAAAGGTTGTGTAGTCGTTCATCTATCAGAAAGCAAAATGGCTACAGAGTTTGTGGCAACAGCAGATATTATCTGGAAAAATACCAAGGTATCAATAACCGGAGTCGACTCGGTACAAGAGATTATCGACCGTTGTGAAGAAGCCGTTGAGTCTAACCGTGAACGGGGTCATGGTGTCATGCTTACCTTCACATTTGTAGGTCATGGTCCTCTTCATTCTGTTTTAGCAGATGAAGAGCAAGTTCATGAATGGTTGAATGAATTAAATGATCGGGAGGAGCGTCATCATTCATTTGTATGGATCGTTTCTTACCAGCGCCAAACAACGATAGCGTGGGATCGTGATCGTTTTCGTCAAGAAGACCATATAATTAGTGACTTTATTGGTGTTGTTGATCAACGTAAACAAGATCAGGATTTTTTCACAAAAGCAACGGCACAATTATATAAACACCGCCGAGCTAAGCGTTACCTCGAAGCATTGTCATCTGAAGAGCAAGAAAGGCTCATTGAGGAAGCAGAAGCGTTGATCATTTCAGAGCTGTTGAAGGAGGATGAACAATGAAAATCACCCGCCTTCATATTTATGGATTTGGCCGATTTGAAGATGTGATCATTGATACCATTTCTCCTTCCATTCAAGTTTTTTATGGTGAAAATGAGGTCGGGAAATCCACCTTGTTGGCCTTTATTCGTGCTGTTTTTTTTGGATTTCCTACAAAACAACAAAAGGAATTGAGGTTTGAACCGAAAACAGGAACAGCCTATGGCGGTAAGATCACATTAGAGACGAACATGTATGGTTCGGTTTCTATTGAGAGAGTAAAAGGGAAGGCGACTGGACAAGTCCGTGTTTATTTTGAAGATGGCACCATTGAAGGAGAAGAGGCCTTACCAAAACTGTTTGTAGGTATGGATCGTTCTATTTTTGAAGGAATCTTTTCTTTTGATTTAACCGGTCTACAAGGGATGAATCAACTAAAGTCAGGGCAGCTGTCTGATTATTTATATGGTGTTGGTATGACAGGGAATACGTCGATGATTAGTTTAGAAAAAAAACTTGAGAAACAACAAACAGAGTTATTTAAACCGAATGGAAAACGGCCATCTTTGAATCAAAAACTAATGGATTTAGAGTCACTGACTCAAACGATAAATGATTGGAAAGACAAACACGATCACTATAATATGATTGTTGCTCAAGTAAAAGATATTGAACATGAACTTGTAAGAGTGAGTCAAAACAAAAATAAACAGAAAGCGAGAATTCGTGAATTAGAAATTGATCGTACACTTCAACCACTTTTTGCAGAGCGTGCAGAGCTCAAGCAACGTCTAGCAAGATTACCTGAGCATGCACCATTTCCAGAGGATGGTTTGAATCGCTTAGAGCTCATTAAAGATAAATTGGTAACGTCACAGTCAGAGAAAATTGAATATGAGCGAAAGATGAAGGACCTCGATGAGAAGGTGAATGAGCTAACCCTTCATGATGATGTCTTATCGTATAAAGAAGAGATTGATCAAATAAAAGAGAATTTACGCGTGCATGATTTACGTCAGGAAGAGTTAAGAGCTTTAAAGCAGAAGGTCGAAACAGATGAGGAAGAACTGAGTGCTTCTCTTGAACAATTAGGAAAGAGTTGGAACGATGGAAAAATCAATCGATGTGAAACAAGTGTTACGGTAAAGGACCAATTGAAAGGGTTGCTAGATGATGAACGTCGGACGCGACAGCAGCTAGAGTTTTATGAACTGGAGCTCGAGAAACGCAGCGCATCACTTAAAGAAGTGAAGCAGCAAATCAAGGAATTAGAGATCCAAATAATCCCAAATGCAGAAAGGGAAAAACTTGAACAACAGCAGCATGCGTATCGGGCTAATAACGCTGATCAGAGGCATGTTGAGAATGCACTTACTAGCCTAGAACAACGACTTAATCAACAGGGGAAAGGACCATTTAGCCAAATTTCGTTGTTGGTCTGGTTCATCCTTGTTGGAGTAGTTGCGACCTCGGTCTGGCGTTTTTACTTAGGAGATTGGTTGACTGGAGGTCTCTTAGTAGTGATTGCATTCATAGGTACTCTCACAATGAAACGTAGGGAGAGTCATGCGGAAAACTTAGCTGTAGAGTTGCAAAAACAAAAGCAAATCATTGAAAGCAATGTAGCCAAGGAGTTTCCATCTGTTGATAGGGATGATCTTGAACATGGAAAATTTTTATTAGCGAAGGATACCGAGTTTCGTCAGCAGCTTCATGTCCTGGAAATGAGTGAATCTAGTGAACAACAGGCATATAAAAACACACTTTTGCATTGTGAGGAATTAGAAAAACGGTTACGAAGCATTTATAACGATATCGATGATTGGGCAGAGCGCAATGGCTTCCCGGCAAACCTTCAGGCAGATCAGTATCTAGACGTTTTTGAACTTGTGGAAAGAGCAAAGCGGTTCGTTAGAGCGATTGAGCGAACAAAAAAACAAGCAAGGGAGATAGCAACAGAAATAGAGAATGAACGTGAGAAGGTTCAGTATGTATGTAATCAGTTAGGTATCCGTTATCAAACATCGCACCATCGTCTCGTTGAGTACATGCTCCAACTTGTTGAAAGGGAGGAAGACACACGACGTCGCCAACAAAGATGGCTTAGTGAGCGAAGGGATATAGAAGATCATTACGCCATCGTCAATGATCAAATCAATTATTATCAAACAGAAGTAGAGTCATTATTTGCTCATGCCGGGGTTCATTCTGAAGATCACTATCGTCTCAAAGGAAAAGCGAAGCAAGATCATGAAGCGATTTGCCAACGACTTGCCCTAGTCAATGATCAAATAAAACGCTTCCTTCCTCGTGATCGTGATATTGAGCAAAAAGGAGCGGAAATTAGGGATATGAATGAGGGGGAGCTCCAAGAACAAATCCGTCAACTAGAAGAACGTATTGAGACATTCGAGAATGAAGAGCAGCAATACAATCGCCAGAGAGCAAAGCTTATTCATCAAATCGAGGAACTAGAAAAAGGAGGATCTTATTCGTACCACCTTCAGCTTCTTGAAACGAAACAAGCAGGATTTAATGATGAAGCGAGAAAATGGGCATTGTATAGTGTAGCAAGTCAGTTAATCAAGGAAACGAAAGTGATCTATGAAAACGAACGTCAACCAAAAGTCATTCAGCAAGCAGGACATTATTTTGCTAAGATGACCTCAGGTGAGTATACAAAGGTATTTGCACCGATTGGCGAAGAGAGGTTTATTATTGAAAGGCGAGATGGACTCAGGTTTACACCGGATGAACTTAGCCGAGGAACAGCTGAGCAGCTCTATTTGTCACTTCGGCTTGCACTTGCTGCAGTTTATGAATCTTCCTCTCCGAATCCAATGATCATGGATGATATCTTAGTTAATTTTGATGAAAAACGTACGAAAGCAGCTATTGAAGTGATTGATGAGGTGGCTAAGCGCCATCAGGTGATCTTTTTTACATGTCATCACCACTTGTTACCGTTGTTTGAGCAGGCTGACGTTCATCGCTTAGGTGAAATTTAATTTGAGTATAGCTATGCAAACATGATATATATGTAATAGAGGTGACGACCGCATACTAATATTTGAAGTTTGCGGTCGTTTTTGATAAATGACAGGATGTTTCGAAGTGGGCACGAATCTAGTTGATAAACACTACAGTAGAAAGGATTGTAGTAATGAGTGAATATGTGATTCATTTAGTAGAAGATGAAGAGAATTTGTCCGAAGTTCTAAAAGCGTATCTAGAGAAAGAAGGGTGGAGGATTGTTACCTTTGCTGAAGGAGATCAAGCACTTGCTGCCATTGATGATGCTCCACATTTATGGATATTAGATATTATGTTACCTGGTACAGATGGGTATACGCTATTAAAGGCGATCAAAGAGCGTTATGACACACCTGTGATTTTTATTTCTGCACGTGATCAAGACTTGGATCGAGTGCTTGGATTAGAAATGGGAAGTGATGATTATTTGGCGAAACCATTTTTACCACAAGAACTCGTCATACGTGCAAAAAAACTATTATCACGGATCTATGGCTCAGCACAGGAGGATCCGAAGAAAGTTGAATTGAATGAGTATGTGATCGATGCAGAAGGAAGAACTGTCGTCGATGCAAAAGATGGTGGAGAGGACCTTGTTGATTTAACGACGAAGGAAATGGACTTAATTTTATTGCTGACTAAACAAGTTGGCAAAGCCTTTTCTCGAGAAGAGATTATTGAACACGTTTGGGGCGAAAATTATTATGGTTCTGAGCGTGCGGTTGATGATGTCGTCCGGAGAATTCGAAAAAAAATGCCACGAATTCATTTAGAAACGTTATATGGATATGGGTATAGGATTCTTTCTTCATGATTAAAGTCCATTTAACACAACGTATATGGTTGTCGTTTATCTCATTAATCGTCTTGGTTGGTGTTTTAATTAGTGTGATCTATCCGATTTCTATAAATGAGACATTAACGGAGGAAACGTACCGGATCATTGAACAGGAACAAGCACGACATGCCAATCCTTATAGTGATTATTTTTCTCCACCACAATCAGAATTAGATTTCATTGAACGGCGTGATGCTGAACGTTCGGTCGGGCACTTATTTGTGTTAAACCAGTATGGAACATTGCGCGGCGATCCTGTTCCTAATGAGGTCTTACAGGAGATGGGCGAAAATGCCTATGCTCAAGAGGAGATGAGGGGACGCTATGAGCTTACTTATCGAGGGGCTACACTCTTTTATGTCATTACAAAGATGACTAGCACCCAACGGGAAGAAGCTTATCAAATTTCTTATATGTGGGACACCTACCGTGACCAAATGGTAAACCGTTTATGGGAACGTCTTGTCTACATTCTGTTGTTAACGGGTGTATTAAGTTTACTTCCAGTGATATGGTTAAAGCGTTATTTACGCCAGCCTTTGACGGTATTAGGAAACCACTTTGAACAAATTTCAAAGAGGAATTGGCAGGAGCCGTTTCATTGGGAGGGAGACGAAGACTTCCAAAAACTATCAAATCAGTTTGAAATGATGCGTCAAAATTTAATACGATATGATCGTTCGCAAAAGACATTTATCCAGCACGCCTCTCATGAATTAAAAACACCGATTATGGTGATAAAAAGCTATGCCCAATCAATCAAAGATGGCATTTTGCCAAAGGATAACATCGAGCAGACGATGGATGTTATTGTTGAAGAAACCAATCGTATGGAAAAACGAGTGAAGGATATGATTTACTACACAAAGCTTGATTCATTAAAAGAAGAGACGCCGAATCGTGAAGAAATTGTTTTCGGAGCGATTGCCTATCAACTGGAGGAACGTTTTAAAGTTCAGAGGGAAGACGTTACGTTTGTGATAGAGGGTTCAGATGTAACGTTTACTGGTGACTATGAACAATTACAAGTATTATTGGAGAATTTAGTTGAAAATGCACTTCGGTATGCATTGGATAAGATCTGGATTAAGGCTGCATTGACAGATGAGCATGTCATCATTTCAGTGGAAAACAACGGTGATAAAATTGAAGAGACAGATTTGCCTTATTTGTTTGATCCCTTTCATAAGGGGATTAAAGGACAATTCGGGTTAGGATTAGCGATTGTCAAACGGATTGCTGAACTACATGGTGGCTATCCTTCTGTTGAAAACAAGGACGATGGTGTATGCTTTAAATTAGCGCTACCAAAAGAAGCTAAGGATGATAGGGTATAACACCTTGTATTACTTTTCTCCTAAACAATGACAGTGAGCGAGTTATGTTTATGCTATACTTTTAAGGCGAGCAAGATATTGTTCATAAAACGAAAGAAAAGTCTAACTCTAGAGGTGGGAAGAATGAGAAAGGGAATTATTTATTACCATGTAGGTGAGAGTCTCGAAAGCTATTTTTTAATAAAATCAGTTACAAAAGGTGTAGCAAGTAATGGAAAACCTTTTTTAACGATTATCTTGAGTGATCATACAGGTGAGATAGAGGCAAAACTCTGGTCTTGTTCTCCTGAGGATGAGGCTACATTTGTTAGCAAATCAATTGTTCATATTATTGGTGATGTATCTGAGTATCGCGGTAAAAACCAATTAAAAATCAAAAGTATACGTCCAACAACCGCTCTTGATCATGTAAAGGTTGCTGATTTTGTCCGTTCAGCACCTCTTGATCCTGAAGAGATGTTAAGTCAGATCAACCAGTTTATCTTTGATATAAGTAATGCAAACATTCAACGAATCACAAGGCATTTAGTAAAAAAACATGAAAAGATGTTTTTAGAGTCTCCGGCTGCAACGAAAAATCACCATGAGTTTGTATCTGGACTTGCCTATCATGTTGTATCGATGTTGGAACTAGCAAAATCAATTGCTGCTCTTTACCCTTCGTTAGATACAGACCTTCTTTACGCAGGTGTCATTCTTCATGATCTTGGTAAAGTGAGAGAGTTATCTGGACCAATTGATACATCATATACGATTGAAGGAAAGTTATTAGGACATATCTCAATTATTGTCACTGAAATTGTTGAAACGGCAAATGAATTAGGCATAGAAAGTGAAGAGGTGTTACTGTTACAACATCTTGTCTTAAGTCACCATTCAAAAGGAGAATGGGGAAGTCCGAAAGCGCCGTTAATTCGTGAAGCTGAAATTTTGCACATGATTGATAATATTGATGCGAAAATGAACATGATGGACAGAGCACTTGAACGTGTACAACCTGGGGAATTCTCGGAGCGAGTTCGTGCCTTAGACAACCGCTCGTTTTATAAGCCAAGCTTTCATGAAAAACCGTTGGATGTTTAATAGATTTCATAGACATACCTTACTAGACGGCTGCATATAGTAATAGAAATAGCTTGTCTAGTTAGGAGGGATTGAGTTGGACAAACAAAAACTCATAAAAGCTTCGGCAGCAGCAGCGCTTGGTTTGTTAGCACTTATTTTTCTAGTCTCATCTACACCGGTGGCAGCTTTCTTTCAAACAACACCGATTTGGGTGTATGCTGTCATTATAGGCATTATTGCAAGTGGATATTTATCATTTAAATTTTCACTAGAAGAAAAAAGAGTAGAACAGAAGTGGATTGAGCAAGAGGGGGAAGTGTATATGAAGCGAATTGAGGCTGAGAGGGCGCGACGAAAACAATTGCCTGAATAAGAATTTTAAATAATAAAACGGCAGGAGCTCCTGCCGTTTTTTGTTTAAAATAGGTTTTCAAATTGTGGGTCTTTAATATCAATATTTGCATTTTCGAATAGCTCAGCTTGTACTTCTTCAATTGGTCTTGCTTGCTGTTGTACTAGCCTCTCACGAATGTCTTCTTGAAGTTCTTCAAAAGATGATTTTCGGTCGTCAAGCTTAATAATATGGAATCCAAATTGAGATTCAACCGGTTCGCTCAACTCACCAACATCAAGGTTAAATGCTGCCTCTTCAAACTCTGCAACCATTTGACCTCGACCGAAAAATCCAAGATCTCCACCTTGAGTTGCTGTACCATCCATTGAGTATTCTGCCGCAAGGTCTGAAAAGTCTTCACCTGCATTAAGCTTGTCCATGACTTCATTTGCCGTCTCTTCATCTTCAACTAAGATGTGGCTGGCTTTTACTTGTTCAAGCTGTTCTTGGTTTTCTTCAAAGTACTCTTGCATATCTTCCTCAGTAATGTCAATTCCCTGTGTTGATAACTCTGTAAGGACTAGCTGAGGTAAAATCATTTCATCTTTCAACTGGTCAATTGTAGATATCGGAAACTGGAACTGCATTTGCAGCATTTGTAACAGCTGTTCATCGTCTTCGATTCCAAATTCTTGTTTTAATGACTCTAACTCATCATTAATATCCGCTTCCGTAATATTTAATGCATCTGCTTCTGAACGTAGAAGTTGAGTTTGAACCATTTCAGAAAGGACAGTCTCACCATATTTCTCTTTTAATTCACTAACGAATTCTGCTTCTGTAATCACCATATCATTCATTTCAACGATTGCATCGCCTTCAGAGGCTTCATTCGTATTGCAGGCGCTAAGAGCGACCATACCAGCTATACCTAATGTGAACAATAATCGTTTGGACACGATTCACCACTCCTCTATACTTGTTGCTAAATTTTTAATGAGCACAATCATAACTATAGCATATTAAGTATTTAATTGAAAAACAATCTTCAGTTTAGAGGATATTCAAAAAGGGGTGTTTTTCCAATGTTTGAACAATGCACTTATAAAGTCACCGTGGATGAGAGTACAAAATAAGTAAAATGCCTATACCAATTTTATTTTTGTTGCATAGCATACTAGTAATCAAGTGATTAAGGAGGAATGAATATGTCTCACGGTTATTACGGCGGCTTCGCGCTAATTGTCGTGCTGTTCATCTTATTAATTATTGTTGGTGCTGCTTGGGCGTAGTAATTAGCTAGTAGGCGAAATAAATACTTGTTGCTAAAATGAAGGCCTTTTGAAGGAGGAATGTATGAATGAGTCATGGATATAAGGGTGGCTTTACACTCATTGTCGTTTTATTTATCTTGTTAATTATTGTAGGCGCAACTTGGATGTATTAATGAAGAAAGATAGGGGTGCGGGAAAAGGCGTAAATAATGCCTTTTCCCGCACCCCTTTGGTATTTATTTAGTTACGTAAATAGGATTTTTACGTAAGTAGACGTCAATAGGATAGTCATTAGTACATTTATTGTGCGAAATACTTTAGGTTGTCTTTCTTCAGGAATTTCTTTTTGTAAACAGAGAGCGTTTGTCATTGAGTTGATCATAAATAAGATAAATAAAGCAAAAAATATAAAAAAGAAAAGCATGTTATTGCCTCCAATTCGTCATATCTCCTTCATTAACTTTATCAAAAGTTTAGTGAAAAAGATAGTTTTTTAAATAAGAAAAAAGCTAGTAACAGGTTGGAAGTTCATAGTACGATAAAGGTAGAAGCAAGGAAGTCACAGATGATAGGAGAGAGACGTGTTTCGTGAAAGAGGATATTAGTAAATGGTGGAAGTATGCGTGCCTAACATTGCTTTCATTGATCGTTATGTTCGTTGTTGGTGTTTTTATCATCTTCAATCAGCTATTTCCAGAAGTAGAACAGACATCACCCATTCACTTTATAGATCAGGACAGTGAAGTTGCTTTCACAGTTTCAACGAATCGTGAACAAATCAACCAATGGATAAAATCAGAGCTTGCAAGTAATGAGCAAGAGACGTTGGACTTTTATGTAGAAATCACCGAAAACCAAATTTTATTTGAAACGTACTTAACAATATTATGGCGTACGACAAAAGCTGAAGTTACGTTTGTTCCTGAGGTTGCACCAAATGGTGATTTGCTCTTACAGCAACAGTCCGTTCAGGTTGGCAATCTTCCTTTGCCAGGTGAACAAGTCCTACAAATGATAGATCGTCATGTTGAGTTACCGAAGTTGGTTACGGTTTATCCAGATCAAAGGCTTGTTCGTCTGGCAGTATCAGAGCTTGAATTTGGAGGTTTTACATTCGGTGTTCGTCAATTTGATTTAGAAAACAACATCATAGAATTTATGATGCGACAATAGCTAGATTCCTACTAGGTATGACATTTCATGTTTGTCATACCTAGTTATATGTGTAGCCATCTATATTTATGCCGCTTTCCTTATCAATATATGGAAACCGTCCTCATGGTCTTCAATCAGGCAATCTTTTGGTGCTTGTAATAATTGTTTCGCGTAAATGAAATCATAAACACTTAAACCAATATTTAGCGCCGAAAAGATTGATAGATAATGTACGAATTGTGGCATGAAATAAGAAGCAAACATGCAAAAAATAGTAACGGAGATAGCCGGTGCAAGAAGTGATACTAGAAAAAGTTTTCGAGAGATCACTTTCTCAACATTACGATTAATGATTGGCACTTGTCTTCGCTGACGACGGACTTTAAAATGTATGCGATTGCCTGTCAGCCACAAGGGTAAGCAATGTAAAAGTTGGTGAATCGGACCAACTAATAATAGACCCATGAGAAAAGGGAAAAATCCGTACTCTACCAAGTGCGTTGCTGGAAACAACGTGCTCAGCACTAAGTAAGAAAATAAAAAATATAGTATGATAGCACTAATAGAAAGCATTGTTAGCCATAAAAACCCATAATCACGAGATATATTAATTGATTTCCAGCAATTCATATGTAATCGCACCTCCTTCAATCTATTTGACTAATTTACGATGTATTTGGTTATAAATCAATACCTATGACAAAAAATATTAAATTTAAAATTTTTTCGACACTAATGAAGTTTGCGTGAGATGTAAATGATGAATGATAAAGGGAATAAGCTGGCTATTGGAGGAATTTTTAAATGAAAAAGGAAATAAGTAATGAAACGAAAGAGCAAGTATTTAAATTGAATGCAAGAAATCGATTAGACGATTTATTAAAAGTAGCCAAGTCCCTGCGTCCCGTTGATTCAAATGTTGAACAAATGATTTTGAAAGAGGTATCTGAGCTGAAGTCAGAAGCAAAGATTTTAGGGTTAACGGAATTTACGCATATTGCCTCACTTGTTGAAAAGATGGGCGATGCTAATGAAATGATTCCTTTCTATATGAAAAGGCTGGTTGTCATCGCATTGGAAGAATTATTAGAACAGGTTCGACACACACATGATATACAGAAAAGATTACCGAAAGTACATGACCAAACGTTAATTGAAGCACTGAGGGAAGACCATAGGCAAGGTGGACCTAAGTCGATGTTAATTGTCGATAGTGATCTTTTGTTTTTGAACCGTGTGGCAGCCATTTTGAGTGAAGCGGGCTTTATGGTTGAAAAAGCAAATAATGGTACAGATGCATTGAGAAAAGTGTTAGACAAGTCGTTTGATTGTCTTGTTATAAACTATGAAATCTATGATACCAATGGAGCTGATTTTCTATCGGACTTGAGTGAAGTCATGACACACAGCTTGCTACCAATTGTGATCATTTACAATGATGAAGTGATTCAAACACAAGTCGATAGTAAAAAGATTCTTGCTGATGATACATTTGTAAAGCAAATAGAGCTAGACCCTTTACTACTAAGTGTACAGAGAATCATTGCTAGGAATGAGCGTATGAAACAACAAGTATATATTGATGAATTAACCGGTGCTTATACGCGTAGATTCTTCTTAGAGCAGCTGGAGTCACTGTACAAACAAGAGAATAGTAAGCAGGAGGAGTCGACGATTGCAATTATCGACCTCGACTTCTTCAAACGGGTAAATGATACATATGGTCACACAGTAGGAGACGAAGTGCTTAAGACATTTGCTCGGTTTATGCAGTCGCATGTTCGTGAACAAGATGTGTTTGCCCGCTATGGTGGTGAAGAATTTATCCTGTTATTCCCTGGAATTGATAGCAAAACAGCGGAAAAGCAATTAAACCAGTTGAGAGAAATATTTAGTAAGCAAAAGATTGCTGTTTCAGACGATGTCGACATCACGCAAACATTTAGTTGCGGAATTGTTGAAATCAAAAACGAGCAACTTGAAGTCATGACACCAACTGAACTCTTAAACGATGCAGATATCGCTTTATATGAGGCCAAAAAGGCGGGAAGGAATCAGGTGCTCGTATATCATGAAGGAATGCAAGCCAAAAATCATAAATATAAAATACTGATTGCCGATGATGATAAATTGATGCGGACAAAATTATTCAAGCAACTAGCAAAAGGAAATTGGGAACTATTACTTGCGACAAATGGTGAAGAAGCATTATCGATTGCCGTTAGTGAGCAGCCACAACTGATATTATTAGATGGGTGGATGCCCAAACTTGACGGGTTTCAGGCTTTACAGAAGCTAAGGGAGGACGTTCAATTTAAAGATACGGCTATTATCATGCTTACCGGTAATGACTCTTATGAAGACATCGCACAAGCGTTAAATATGGGTGCGGATGACTATGTAACGAAACCATTTTCAATCATTGAATTAGAGGCTCGGATGAATCGGTTATTGATTCGAAAAGACCTGAGATAGGGTATAAGGGTAGGTGAAGAGGAATGGAAACAATTGAAGAGCGGGTAGGGCGGTTAGAATATTACAAAAGGATCTTCGTTGAGATGGTGGATAAAGAGCGTTTCCCCTTTTATTATTTAATGGTTGAAAACGATTTGACAGAAGAAGAGGTAGAGGAGGTCTACGCTCTTTGTGAACATCTTAATCAACAATTAGAGGAGCAAAGAGATTCAGGTTTGTTGAACTACACTTCGCTCCTCATCCATTTTGTAGGTATGTTAAATGTAAAACTGAATCCAGAAGTAACGATTCAAGCCCTCTATAAACAAGGGTATTACCAACCATTAATGTTGCGGTTACGGAGTTTGATCGAAGAGATAGACAATTACGAATGAGAGTGAGGGAATAGGGCATCTTCTATACTCAGCTTGTTTCTAGTTCTTTATTTGAAATGGGTGTAAGTCGTCCATCCTCCTCGTCAAAGTCATGTTCAAATTTCTCTAACGACTTCTCAAAAATAGTCATAAAGTCATTGCCATATACGTGTCGGATAATGCTCATTAACTCAGAAAACTCTGGAAATTTTCCGTATAGTTCTTTAATTGGAAGTGCGCCACTATAAACACTATGATTACTAGGATTGTAGTTATCAAGAGTTTGTAGTAGTAGTTCCTCTCCATGATCAGTAAGATATACGTACGTATTCCGCTTGTCATTTTCTCTTTTGGAGAACGTTAAAAACCCTCGTTCCTCAAGCTTCTTTGAAAAATTAAAGGCAGTGGACACGTGCATCACTCCGAACTTCGCGATATCAGAAATCGATGCTCCTTCCAGGTGATACGTAATCCATAAAATATGATGTTCATTAATGTTTAAATCGTACGGTTTAATCCATGCTTGCCAATCTTTTTCAACAGATTTCCATAAAGCTTTACTTAACTGAGCGACTTTGTGGCTAAAGATAATTGATTGTTTTGTAGAATAAGGTTCATGACTATCCATCGTACTCCCCCCAATAAAAAATATTTGTTTACGATATTTTCTTTATATTATGACAAGAAATAGGTGAATAATAAAGGGTCTTTGATTATTTTTTCAAAAAATTCATTATTTTTTCGCTAAAGTTTTTCGTCATGTTCTTTTTTTGGTGTTCTTTTCGTTTCATCGATTGTTTTTTGAAGCTCATCGATTTCTTTTTGCAATTGATGGAGATGTGGTTTAATATCATCCTTCCAATCATCAACAGAGTCTTTCATTTCTGAAGCGGTCGCTTTCATCTTATTGACTCCTTCGTTCCATGTCTGTTGAAACTGACTTTTTAGTGCAATGCCTTCTTGCTTTGCTGTTAACAGGTTATCTTTAGTGGTGTTATAGTTAACCTTCACTGAGTGGCGTAACTCTTTTCCAGGAAGTGGTGTTGTCAGTAGCGTTGCTACACTCCCGATAACCCCGCCAGCTACTATACCGGCTATGAATGATTTGGTTTTCATTGTGCATCACCCTTCTGGTCGTTGTGTCTATATCTAAAATTTTTATGTTAAAAATTTTTACTATACGAGATTGGAACGTTGAGTTTGGACCTTCAGTTATAAAGCCAATTCACTTTCCGCTATGTCAGTCCGTGTCGTCGCTAGACAGCGAGTAGAGCTTTTCATAGTTCTATCTAAAGAAATTCTTCATAAATATTACATTAAACGATTTGTAACCGGTATCCATTCACCCGTTAACATTTCGCCGGTATAGTGATTTGTACACCTTCATTAGCAGCGTAAAGGAGGCTTGTGTATGTTTGGCGTTGTATTTGGATTGTTTGCTGCTTCTGTATTGTTCATTTATGGAATGATCCACACGCTTCTACAATTTAGAAAAGTCTCACAAGAACATAGTAAAAAGTGGAGGAATTATAGTATTCGCCTTGGTTTATTAGGATTAACGACGTTGACTGTTGCTGTTGTGCTGTTTAAACACTTATAACCCTAATAGGTGTTTAAAACAAAGCACCTCTGACTAGTCACATAGTCTGAAGGTGCTTTGGTAAAAGCTGTCTTATTTTTGATTCTTGAATTCAATCATAAATTGTCTTAATGCTTCACAAGCTTCAGGCGTTACCGCATTGTATGTAGAAGCACGACATCCACCAACCGAGCGGTGGCCATTGAGCCCAACAAACCCTTTTTCTTTTGCTTTTGCAAGGAACTCTTGATTTAATTCTTCGCTTGGTAAATTAAAGGTTATATTCATAAGTGATCTGCTGTTTTTCTCTGCATGTCCCTTATAAAAGCCGTTGCTCTCATCAATCACATCATAAATCATGTTTGCTTTTTCAATATTTCTCGCTTCAATTCCTGATGTACCACCTTGTTCTTTTACCCATTCAAGTACATTCGCAAGCATATATATTCCAAATGTTGGTGGTGTGTTATATAACGAGTTTTTGCCAGCGTGTGTATCATACCGTAGCATCGTTGGCACATTTTCAGGAGTTTTTTCCATCAAATCTTTGCGCAAAATGACTACAGTAACCCCAGATGGACCAAGGTTTTTTTGAGCACCAGCATAAATCATTGAAAAGTTGTTCACAGGTAATGGACGACTTAAAATATCGCTGGACATGTCGGCAATCACATTCGTGTCACCGAAGCTCGGAAACTCTTGCCATTGTGTACCGTAAATCGTATTATTGGATGTTATATGTAAATAGGCATCATTATCATTAATCGTGATATCGTTAGGCGCTGGAATGAACGTATAACCGCTCTCCTTACTACTTGCTCCGATCGTAGTTGCTCCTAATAGCTTACCTTCTTTTAATGCTTTTTCAGACCAAGAGCCTGTAAGCACATAATTTCCTTGTTGACCATCGCTCAGGAAGTTCATCGGAATCATCGTAAATTGAGTACTTGCCCCACCTTGTAACAATAATACTTCATAGTTGTCAGGGATTTGTAATAATTCCCGAAGTAATGATTGGGCTTTGTTATGAACTGCTTCGTATTCTTTACTGCGGTGACTTAATTCCATAACAGACATGCCTGTATTTTGAAAGTTTACTAATTCTGCTTGAGCCTTTTTTAATACGTCGACAGGCAACGCAGTAGGTCCAGCATTAAAATTATAAGCACGTTCCATATCTCTTCACTCCTTTAATTCATTAACTCATTGATGTGGATAGTTTACTCATATCGTAACATGTTCGGCATATAATTTTCTATTGTTTTTTAGATTATTTGAAAATTTGTTGCTTTTAAAAGAGAAAGATTAGATGTAGACGAAAAAAGGGAGTCCAACAGTAAGGTAACAGTCACCACTTCATAAGTGAGAGCGGATGGTTACTCTTTATCGGACAGCCCCTAAACAACGCTTATTCAATTCCTTCTGAAATTTGATTGGCTAGTTGCTGTAAATCTTCGGGTGAATAATCTTTGCTATGGTCTTTCCACACGGCACCGAAGCCATCTCCTTCACCGTAACGTGGAAGTAAATGTAAGTGGTAATGGAATACGGTTTGCCCCGCTGCTTCTCCGTTATTGTTAACGGTATTTAAACCAATCGGGTTAAATTGTTTTTTTATTGCATTTGCAATTTTAGGCACAACGGAGTAGAGGTGGCTAGCAACGTCAGGTGACAATTCAAAAATATCTTTTTGATGAACTTTTGGGATGACTAATGTATGTCCTTTTGTCACTTGACTAATATCAATAAAGGCTAATACATGCTCGTCTTCATATACTTTAGCAGAAGGGATTTCTCCTTTGGTAATTTTGCAGAAAATGCAATCTTGATCTGCTGACATCTAATATCACCCTACCTTTTTAAAAATGGAATATATTTCATCATAGCATATTTACCTTGAAAATTGTACAAGGATAGCCGGGGACTAGCACTTTACCCTTTTTATGGTATTTAAGTGTACTAAAACAGTTTAATTAATTCTCATATTTTATAAACACAGCTGTCAAAATTTGTGGTATAATATTTTTGAAAATTATAAAAAGATAAAAAGTATGGAGTGTGTAAATTACAAAAGGAGGGAACTAATATGCATGTACCTTTAGTCTTAACACATTTTCTTGATCGAGCTGTTAGTTTATACGGAGAAAAAGTTGCAGTTATTGATGGGGACAAATCAGTTACTTATTCTGAGTTAAATGACCGTGTGAATCAACTTTCTCATGGTTTGGAAGCGCTTAACATAAAGAAAGGTGATAAGGTTGCATACCTAGCACCAAATACACTAGAAATGCTAGAAGGCTTTTATGGAGTTTTTCAATTAGGTGGCGTGATGACACCATTAAATACGCGCTTAAAGCCAGACGACTATGTCTTTATTCTTAATCATAGTGAGAGTCAAGTGTTATTTGTTGAAGAGGAACTGTATCCGTTAATTGAGCCTGTTCGAGATCAGTTAACCTCAGTGAAACAAATTATCATTCACAGTGCGACAAAAGAATACAACGATTGTGTTAATTATGACAAGTGGTTAGCGGGGTATCCAGCGACAGCATTTGATCGAGCAGAACTTGAAGAAACAGATATTGCAAGCCTTCTCTATACGAGTGGGACAACCGGTAATCCAAAAGGGGTTATGTTAACTCATCGTAGCAACTATTTACATGCAATGGGAGCAATGCACCATTTACGAGTTTCAGATCAAGATACACTCATTCATATCCTGCCGATGTTCCATGTCAATGGCTGGGGATCGCCATTCTATTACACGGCCAATGGAGCTACTCAAGTGATGCAACGTAAAGTAGATGCAAAAGAGATCTTTGATAAAGTTGATAAATATAAGGTAAGTGTCGCGCATATGGCACCAACCGTATTAACGATGCTACTAGAATACTATTATAAAGAAAAGGAACAACTTAGCTTTGATCATGATACACGTGTTGTCATCGCTGGGTCTGCACCACCACCAGCATTTGTTACTCGAGTGGAAGAAGATCTAGGTTGGGAGTTTATTCAAGTGTACGGTATGACGGAAACGTCGCCATTATTTACAACTTCACAAGTACGCTCTCACCATTTAGACTTACCAAAGTCTGAACAAGCTCGACTAAAAGCTAAAGCTGGTTATGCGATGGTTGGTGCGATGGTAAAAGTTGTTGATGATGATGGCAATGAAGTTCCACATGATGGCAAAACAACCGGTGAAATCACGCTACGATCCAATGGTGTGATGGAATGCTATTTGAAAAATCCTGAGGCAACCGCAGAAACGATTCGAAATGGTTGGTTGCATACGGGTGATATGGGTACCGTTGATGAGAAAGGATATATTGACATCGTCGACCGGAAGAAGGACGTTATTATTAGCGGTGGGGAAAACATCTCTTCCATCGAAGTAGAGGGTGTACTATATGAACATCCGGCGATTCTCGAAGCTGCGGTAGTAGCTGCACCACATGAGAAGTGGGGAGAAGTTCCAGCTGCAGTTGTGGTTCTCAGAGAAGGGGAATCGTTAACTGAGGCGGATGTGATTGAATTTGCAAGAAGCAAAATGGCTCACTTTAAGGCTCCTAAAGTTGTTTCATTTGTGGAAGCGCTACCGAAAACAGCGTCTGGTAAGATTCAAAAGGTTCAAATTCGCAAAGAGTTTTGGGGAGAGGGCCGTATGGTTAACTAACCAAAGCTGAGAGGATGTCCCAAAAAGGTAAATCAACCTTTTGGGGCATCCCTTTTTTAAGAGCGTAAACACTTCTGCCATCAACGGATACACCAATGCCAGAAGTGTTTACGTATTTTCATTTTAAAATAGCATAGGAATAGTTAAGAAACAGTTTCTACAACAGTTTGTGTGAAGGGACTGTTTTTATTTATGCAAGGGGTATCTATAGTGATCAATTTTAATAGTTATTGGTATCAAGGGGATTAAGTTTGGTACTATAGAGATATATTGGTGTACATTTCGATTAGGTAGAGGATGAGAATCTTATGAATAAAATATTAGAAGTGGATAATGTTTCAGGTGGGTATCACTCACAAAAGAAAGTCTTGTATGACCTGAGTTTCTCAATTAAGGAAAGTGAAATTGTTGGTCTAATTGGTTTAAATGGAGCCGGTAAGAGTACAACAATTAAACATATATTGGGCTTAATGGAACCTACAGCAGGTTCGATTAAAATTAGCGGTAAGACGTTTTTCGAAGCACCGGAAGAATACCGTTCGTATTATAGTTTTATTCCAGAAACTCCAATTCTTTATGAGGATTTGACCTTAGCTGAGCACCTCGAATTAACAGCAATGGCCTATGGCTTAGATGAAACGGTATATAAGGAGCGTACGTCTCAGCTCTTAAAAGAATTTAAAATGGAAAAAATGATAAAGTGGTTTCCGAGTCACTTTTCTAAAGGGATGAGACAAAAAGTGATGATCATATGTGCGTTTTTGGTTCGACCTGATCTGTATATCGTCGATGAACCAATTGTCGGATTAGATCCCCTCGGTATCAAATCATTTTTAGATCTTATTGTATCGATGAAAGAAGAAGGGGCAGGGATTCTGATGTCAACACATATCCTCGCGACTGCAGAACGCTATTGTGATCGTTTTGTGATCCTCCATCAGGGAAGGATCGTTTTAACAGGGACCTTAAATGAAATGCGAGACAAATTAGGTTTACCAACGGCAACATTGGATGATATTTATATTGAAGTAACGAAGGATGAACAATGATGAGAGAAGATGTCATTGGTTTATGGAAACAGCGTGTCAAGGACTATTGGAACGAAGCGATTCGCTACTTAAGGTTAATTGCCAATAGTGGTTTTTTATTTACGATTTATATATTAATCATATTAGGAAGTTATTACTATAGTCTGTTTCTTGACTGGTTGCCGGATACATTTCCAACTGTATTATTTTTCGCATTGGTGATTGGTTTTCTCTTAACAAAAAGCCCTGTTCGAACGTTTGTTAAACAAGCTGATATTGTTTTTCTATTGCCGTTAGAGGCGAAACTTGATCGTTACTTTCGAGCTTCAATCGTTTATACGATGGTGTTTCAAGCGTTTACGTTAGTACTCGTCATGATTGTCTTGTCACCGATGTATTTTCAACGAATAGCAGGAGAACGGTATTCGTTTCTTGGTATCCTTCTTATTCTGTTAGCGGTAAAGTTTTGGAATATTACAGTGAGTTGGGAGGAACAGCGACTGCAATCCGAACGGAGTCGTGCGATGCATAAATGGCTACGGCTAGCGGTAAACATTAGCTTTGCGCTGTTAGTATTTGAGCAAGCGCCTATGATTTATCTCCTAGTGCTAGCTGTTGTGATGTTAGCACTAACCCTTGTTTATTACCGTCACCTAAAACGAATGCATAGCGTGAAGTGGGAGCACCTCATTGAAGTTGAAGAACGAATGTTAATGTCGTTCTATCGAATGGCCAACTCATTTACAGATGTTCCACACTTAAAGGCAAAGGTGAAACAACGGGCATGGTTAAGTGCTTTCACTCACTTGATTCCATTCAGACAGCAGTCAACGTTCCAATATCTATTTTTTAAATCATTTATTCGTTCAAATGATTATCTAGGCATATATGTTCGTTTGTTATTCATTGCAGGTTTGTTAATTTATTTACTTCCAAGTGGCTACATGCAATTGTTTATTTTTGCACTCTTTTTGTACATGTCGGGGTTACAGTTGTCAACGTTGTGGAACCATTATACGACCAAATTGTGGATTGATTTATATCCCTTACCACTTGAGGCAAGAAAACAATCATTCTCATTTGTAGTTTTTATCCTATTGTTGTGTAAAAGTGTGATCCTTACATTAGTGGCGCTACTCACTAGTGGGGCGATTACGAATTTGATAATGTTTATAGTGGTTGGAGTCGGCTTTAGTTATTTTTATGGCTATAAGCTAGTGCATCGAAGAAAAAAATACGCATAGATCATGTCGAGCCCTCATTAGTAGAAGTAATGAGGGTTTGAAACTTTTGATAAAAAAGTAGGTGACAACGATGGAGTATGAAAAGAAAGCCTTTGAGGAAATGAGGCGTTGGCAAAGAAAAATGATGAAGCGCCAATCAATGGCTGGTCGTTTTGCGAAAAAAGTTCAGAAGAAAATGAACAGTTATATTCCTGATAAGGTCCATGCGTTTGTTAGCTCAAGTATTAAAAATATGGTCCATGCGACTTTAATTGGGTCTGAGTATACGACGCAGAAAGTACCAGCGGAAACAAACTCCTTACAAGAGTGCGAATTAATGGTCAAAAATGCGATCATTAAATATAAACGAACGGCAGCTGCAGAAGGTGCAGGGACTGGGGCTGGAGGGATCTTGTTGGGTATGGCTGACTTTCCGTTATTGTTAGGGATTAAGATGAAATTTCTATTTGATGTTGCCAGCATTTATGGTTTTGATGTGAAAGATTATCGTGAACGGCTCTATATTCTGCATTTGTTTCAACTAGCATTTTCGAGTGAGGAGAAGCGTCATGAGGTGTTTTCAATTGTTTCAGATTGGGAGAAATATGTGAAACAACTACCAGAGAAAGAGGTGTATTTAGAACAAATTGATTGGAAATCATTTCAATTAGAATATCGAGACCATATCGATTTAGTAAAAATGCTACAACTCGTTCCAGGTTTTGGAGCGATTGTAGGAGCTGCAGCAAATTATCATTTTTTAGATGTACTAGGGGAAACGGCTATGAATGGTTATCGAATGAGAATCAAACAAAGACAGGAGCTATCTCGTTAAAGGGGCTCCTGTCTTTGTTTGGTTAGTGCGTGTTCAACATGCTACGAGTCTGTTAACCTTTTAAATAATCTAGCGTTGCTGAACCTAATGTTTTCGCGGCAAGCAATAATGAACGTTCATCGATATCAAATTTAGGATGATGATGTGGATAAGATACGTCCCAATCTGGGTGTTTGGCTCCTGTAAAGAAAAATGAACCTTTGACATGTTGGAGGTAATAAGCAAAATCCTCACCGCCCATTTTTGGTTCCATGTCTTCAAGGGTATTCACACCGGGTACGTCATTTGCTGCCTTTACTAGTTGGTTCGTTTCATATTCATGGTTCACAACAGCAGGATAGCCTCGGAAGTAATCGTAATTAGCCGTGACTTGATTGGCAATACAGGTGCCATCTATTACTCTTTTTATCTCTTCTTCAAAATGATCGCGAATGGATTCATCAAACGTGCGAACAGTTCCAACTAGTTTTGCAGAGTTAGCGATGACATTGAATGCATTACGCGCGTCAAATGAACCAATTGATAAGACCGCAGATTGTAGTGGGTTCACTCGACGACTGACAAGTTGTTGCAAATGAACGACAAGCTGTGAAGCTGTGACAATCGCATCTTTTGTTAAATGTGGTTCTGCACCATGTCCTCCATGACCGATGATTTCAATTTCAAAACGGTCAACTGCTGCCATAACCGGGCCCACGCGGTATTGAATCTTTCCTAATGGTTCTGTGGCCCAGAGGTGTGTTCCGAAGATGACATCTACACCTTCAAGACATCCGTCATTGATCATCTCAATCGCCCCACCAGGTGCGTATTCTTCAGCATGTTGATGAATAAAGACAACGGTACCTGCTAATTGCTCTTTCATTTGATTTAAGACGGTTGCAAGTCCAAGCAAGCTTGCCGTATGGCCATCGTGACCGCAGGCATGCATTACCCCATCAACTTTGGATTTGTATGGAACATCCTTTTCATCTTGAATAGGTAAAGCATCAAAGTCTGCACGAAGAGCGACGGTAGGTCCTGGTTTACCACCCTTTAATGTAGCAACAACACCGCGACCACCGACCTGGGTGCGGACGTCATGTCCGAGCTTTTGATGGTAGTTGGCGATGTAAGCGGGTGTTTCTACTTCTTCAAATGAAAGTTCTGGGTGTTGATGTAAGTACCGACGGATCTCTACTATCTCTTCATAGATTGAATCAAGTTGTTGAAATAAATGCTCTTTCATTGTTTCTCCCCCTATACAAATGCATCAGCGTCATATGTTGAATGGAACAAAGCGAGCAAGATACGCTGAAATCACGGCAAATTGACCAGTAAATAATAAGATACCTAAAACAATCATAATTGTACCACTAATTTTCTGAATTTTAGGGATCAATTTATTTAGTTTCTTCATTTTATTCAGCGAACGTGACCATAATAACGCCACAAGTAAAAATGGAAGTCCTAATCCAATCGAATAGACAAGTAGCATTAGCATTCCTTCTGTCATCGTATCTGATCGACCGGCTAACACTAAAATCGATCCAAGGACGAGACCGATACATGGTGACCAACCTGTACCAAATAAAAAGCCGAAAAGGACCGAGCTTCCAAAACTAGTTGACTTTTTTGGTGATGACGAAAATTTCTTTTCACTGATTAGCATGCGAATGGAGATCAGTCCAGTCATTTGTAGCCCAAAAACAACGATAATGATGCCACCAACTTGTTCAAATAATTGCCGGTTACTTGTAAAGAACTGACCGATAAATGTCGATGATGCTCCTAATAGTAAAAAGATGATCGTGAATCCGAGAATAAACCCGAGACTCCTCGTAATAATAAGCTTTCTCGTTGCATGAATTTGATTATCGGAAATCGTTGTTCCAGTTAACTGTGCTAGGTAAGCAGGAACTAACGGGACAATGCATGGCGATAAAAAAGAGACAACGCCTGCTAGAAAGGCTAGCCAAATAGTTACTTCTGTCAATATGTACACCTCCACTTGAAGTCTGTAGTTATATTCTATCATGTCTATGCTATTATACCGAATTTTTCCGCAAGAAGGATAGTCCAACCTATGAGTTCAGCAAATCCTCACTTTTGGCAAAGTGGAGTCATTGAGAGATTTGGCTAGTTTTGTCGAATTGTCTATAATATAATGAGAGGACTCTTTAAGAGTCTGTTCAAAAAGGGGTGTTTATCCCTAGCAGGCGTGCAGCGAGTGGAGCCATTGCAAAACACTTTTTAAACACGCTCTTTAATGTTTAATGCTAACTGACGACACACGAATCATTTTTGTAGAAAATCGATTTATGAAAATAAAGGGAGTTTAGTATATGACGAAAAAACGACTGCTCATCAGTCTTGCGCTCATTGTCGCCATGTTTGTTGTTGGACTGATTGGTTATATGACGATCATTTTCGCTGGGAATTATGTGATTGATGATAAAAAGTTAGTCATGAACTCAGCTAGCACGCTCGTAGATGAAGAGGGCGAACTCATCACGAGGTTATATCTTGAAAACCGAGATCTCGTTTCGATTCAGGACATACCTGGTTCTGTAAAAGATGCGTTTGTCGCGATTGAAGATACTCGCTTTTATGATCATCAAGGCATTGACGTTCGTGCTATTGGTCGCGCGCTTTACCGTGATATTTTGGCAGGGGCCAAGGTTGAAGGAGGAAGTACAATTACCCAGCAACTCGCAAAAAATACGTTTTTGTCTCATGATAAGTCATGGTTGCGCAAGACAAAAGAAGTGTTAATTGCGATGAATTTAGAAAGAAAATATAGTAAAGACGAGATTTTAGAAATGTATCTAAATCGGATCTATTTTGGCCATGGTGCATATGGGATCCAAGCCGCATCAAAGCTTTATTTTAATAAAGATGTAAGTGAGCTAACCGTTCATGAAGGGGCTTTGCTTGCTGGATTACCAAAAGGACCTAATAGCTACTCACCGATTACAAACCCTGAGCGAAGCAAACAACGCCGTAATCTCGTTCTGAATGTCATGGAGCGAGAGGGTTATTTGACACCAGAAGAGGCGATTCGTTCACAGGGGAAGACGCTGGCCATTGATCGAAATGAAAGTAGCGAAAATGAAGCGTACTTAACGTATATAGACATGGTGTTAGATGAAATTGAAGAAAAATATCATTTAACGAATGAAGAGGTCTTAACGGGTGGTTATACCATCGTCGTTCCTATGGACAAACAAGTGCAGCAGGCATCATTCGAGCTTTTTCAAAATGACGCTTATTTCCCCGGACAGGATGAGCATGTCCAAGGCTCTTATGTATTAATGGACTCTGAAACGGGTGGAGTCTTAGCTGTTCAGGGAGGCCGTGATTATGTACGAAAAGGAATGAACCGGGTCAATACTAAGCGACAACCAGGCTCAACTTTAAAGCCACTAGCCGTGTTTGCTCCGGCGTTAGAAACGGGGGAGTATGAACCGTATTCGCTGCTAAAAGATGAGCTACAAGATTACGGTGGTTACACACCAAGAAATGCGAGTAATGAATACCAAGGTGAGGTTACGATGTTTGATGCGATTACACACTCAGCGAATGCCCCTGCGGTTTGGCTTCTCAATGAATTAGGAGTACCGGCTGCCAAACGTGTTTTTGACACATTTGGGTTAAACATCCCTGATGAAGGGTTGGCGATTGCCCTAGGAGGATTAAAGGAGGGAGTGACTCCGCTTGAGATGACGACCATGTACCGCTCATTTGCCAATGAGGGGAGAGTCATTTCGCCTCATTTTGTCAAAGCGGTCTATGATCGTAATCAAGAGTTGATCGGTACGGCTGACCAAAAAGAAGAACAAGTCTTTTCAAAACAAACGGCATGGTATATGACGAGAATGTTAGAGTCTGTTGTTGATGAAGGAACAGCGGCTGTAGGGACTACGACACATGCGTTAGCTGGTAAAACAGGGACGACTTCTTATACAGGTGTTGCTGGAGCAACAAGAGATGCTTGGTTTGTCGGGTACACCCCTGACGTTGTCGGTTCGTTGTGGATGGGGTACGATGCAACGACACATGAACAACACCTAACAGGTGGGAGTGCTTATGCAACAACATTATTTAAAGATATTCTAAATGAAGTAGAGCGTGAGCATGTCACTGCTTTTACGAAGCCGGAGGGTGTCAACGATTTGGAACCACCAATTCGCTTTGTGGCGATTGATGATTTAGAGGCATCCTTAACACTTAGAGGGAAAGGACTAATAGGTGTGAAATTAAATTGGACACCATCAGCCGATGAGCGACTCCAATACCATATTTATGAAGTCAATGATGACGGATTGACGAAAGTGGCAACCGCCCAAAATGGCGAGGTCATTGTTGGTGATATTAATCTATTTTCTTTACAGGACTACGCCGTTGCCCCGTATAATCCATTAATTGATCGAGAAGGTCCGGTGTCAAATGTTGCCTCAGTGAAAATTGGATTCTCTTTTTAAAAAACAGGCTGTGTTGGTTCAACACAGCTTGTTTTTTATGTCGGAAAGGCACCATACTCGCTACCGTCTTTGATTAGAGGATGCGTGCAAGAAGTGATCTGTAGGTTTCGAGTAGATGACGATGCAAGGTATCTTTTTTCCTCATAATTTGGAAGAAGTGAGAAAAGCTATGAGAAATTAGAAAAATGTTTATAAAGGAGAAAAAAATGAGTAATTTCATCGATTATATCTTTGGTTTCTTGCCAAAACGTGCCGTTTTTTGGACGGCGTTTGGGACTTCGTTGTTTATTTTTTTTATGCAGTGGTTGAATGCAAAACTAAACGAATTAGTGAAGCTGCCGTATATGAGAGCAGAAAATCAGCAGAAGCGGAAGGAATTAGTAGGTCAAAGTGAACAGCCGACAGCAAATGACGGTAGTAAAAAATGAGGTTACGTTTGAACGACAAACTTACTTCCTGAGGGCTGAGCTCCGATACAGAAAGGGCGGGTTAGCATGAGTAACAATCGCTACAACATTGCCCCATATGAATTAGGAATTGTGATTTTTAGTATGGTCATGGGTGTTGGGATTCTAACCCTCCCGCGAGCATTAGTGGTAGAAATAGATACAGTTGATGGCTGGCTATCAATTGCAGGTTCAGGTTTAGTTATGATCATTTTGGTTTTTCTCTATGGGCGCTTGCAGCGTTGTTTTCCTGGGAAAGACTTTTTTGATTATATTGCTGGTAGCCAAGGAGGAAGGTGGCTGACATACGCATTAGCACTTTTGTTTTCACTGTATTTCATTTCCTTACTGTCATACCAAGCACGGATTCTTGCGATCGTTGTAAAAATGTACTTGCTTGATCAGACACCTTCGGAAGTGTTAGTAGCAGTGATTTTATTAGTGACCACTTATGGGGTAACGAAAGGGATTCAAGGACTTGTTCATTTAAGTTTAATGTTTCTGCCGATTATCGTATTCGTGTTAATGGTACTGTTACTAGCAAATATACCGAATATGGAGGTTGATCGGGTTTTACCGGTGTTGCCGGAAGGAGTTATGCCGGTATTAGCAGGGATGAAAGAGACGATCTTTGTGTTTTTAGGTGTAGAAGTTGTCCTATATTTAATGATGTATGTAAAAGCTGATGCTATTCGCACATTGCCACTAAATATATCCCTTGCGTTTGTCACAGTGTTATATATGCTCGTGTTTCTTGCTTGTGCATCGATCTTTGGTAGTCATGCACTTGAAACGATCGTTTTTCCGACGGTCGAAGTAGTCAAGGAGATTGAAGTTCCTGGTGCGTTCTTTGAACGTTTAGAATCAGCGATGATTACAATCTGGATTATGACGATTTTTAATACAATGACATTTGCTCAATTGCTAGCCTATCGATCAATTAAACGACATTTACTACATGATAAGAACCATCGTTGGTTATTGGCTACAATCGTACTTATTGTTTTTCTGACTGCCTTTATCCCTAATTCACTTGAAGACTTATTTATCTTTGGGGATGTAATTGGTTGGTTTGGACTCGGTTTATTCGTTCTGAGTTTGCTCATTGGATATCTAACCGTCTGGTATCGTAAGAAAAAGGCAAAGATCAACAGGGCAGAGGGGGTTTAATATGAAAACAAATCATTCAATTTTGGTGATTCTGTTGAGCATTGGCATCGTCCTTACGGGTTGTTGGGATTTAACTGAGATTGAAGAAATTGGCTTTGTGTTAGCGGTAGGTATCGATCCTGTCGATGATGAGGATGAAATGGTAAAGAAATATGAAGCTGAAAAAGGCCGATCGATTGGAAAAAAAACGGATCATGACCAATTCGTCAAAACATCATTTCAAGTCGCCATTCCGAGTAAGATTGAAGCTCAGGAAGGGGCAAGAACGGGTCGCGCGTTTTTAACCATTTCGTCAACAGCACCAACGAACTTTGAAACGAATAGACATATTGCTTCAAGACGAAGCCGGCGCTTAAATTTTGAACATTTAAAAGCGATTGTGATAAACGAGGAAATCGTTCGTCAACCAGAGATGCTTGAACACATGCTAGATTTTTTTATTCGTGACCATGAAATGCGGAGAAGAACGTATATGTATGTGACAGATGGAGATGGCAAGGAGGTGCTTGATATAAAGCTTCCCCTCGAAGAGCTAGGAGCTACCTCGATTACCGATATAACTGATAATGAAGATGCCGTGTTACAAATGCTTCCCCCCCTCACGATTGGTGAACTGTCTGAACTGATTGCTAGTGATCAAAGTTTTCTTATTCCAAGGGTTGCCCAGCATAATGATGACCTTAAAATCGCCGGAGCTGCTGTCGTTTCGGGGGCAGACAAACGTCTAGTAGGATGGCTCGGGGAAGAAGATGTGAAAGGGTACAACTGGATTACAGGTGAAGCGGAAAGTTCAATTATACAAGTATTGCATAGTGACATTGAGCCATTTGTTTATGAAGTAACTTCAATGTCATCAACGATTGATTATAAGCGAGAAAATAACAAAAATACATTTGATGTTGAAATTAGGGTTGAAGGTGCATTTACAGAGAGCTGGATTCATGATCTCGAAGTTGGTGATCCTGGTGTATTAAGGCAATTAGAAGATGAAATCGCTGCAGAGATTAGGCGCCAAGTCGAAGAAACGATTGAAAAGATGCAAACTGAGTTTCATGCAGATGTATTTGATTTTCTAAAAGAGGTCAGAAAAACAAATTATGATTATTGGAAAACTGTGAAAGACGAGTGGGACGGAGAAGACGGTGAGTTTAAAGATACTGAAGTATCCGTTGATGCGAAGGTGAAGATTCGTCATTACATGTTAAAAGAGCGTTTAGGTTAAAACGTTATTAGGGGGTGAACCAGTGTTTAAAAAGCTACTTAAGAGACTAAATGAAAATAGTGTTCGTCAATCGGACGAATATGACCTAGAGCTATCGGATAAGATTGAGGAAACGGTCAAGTCCGTTAATAATATTATTGGTGAGAGTAGTGATATCGTACAGCGCGATTTCCATATTGGAAAAAAAGTGAAAGCAACATTATTTTTTATTGATGGTCTAGCCGATGATAACGGAATTGAAAAGAAGATTATTAAGCCATTGATGTCAGCGAATCTTGAGGAACGTTCGATGTCTGACCGGAGCAAAATGATCGATCACTTAATGAAGGATGAAATTACATTTGTCGAGCCGTCTGTCGAAACGACCTTTGATGATGCAATATTACCGCTGATGTCAGGCGAAACGTTACTGATCATTGACGGGGTCAAACAGTTCTTTCTATTTGATACGCGTCAATTTACTCAACGGGCAATTGAAGAGCCAGATAGTGAAATTGTTGTTCGTGGTCCACGAGATGGATTTAATGAAGTGTTGCATACGAATGTTGTCTTGTTACGCAGACGTATTAGAGATCCCAATTTAACTGTTCAATTCGGTCAGGTAGGTAGACGTGCGAAACATGATTTTGCTCTCCTCTATATGAAAGGAATTGCTAATCAAGAGTTAATTGATGAGGTACGTTATCGAATGGCTTGTATTGATACCGATGACGTAGCGGAAACGGGCTCATTAGAGCAATACATTGAAGATAATGTCTTGTCGCCGTTCCCACAAATGATGCGAACGGAGCGACCAGATAAAATAGCTGATGCACTCTTAAATGGTAAAGTGGTTGTTGTCATGGATGGTACGCCGTTTGTGGTTATGATGCCAGTGACGTTTCATGAATTGTTTAAATCTCCAGAAGATAATTATGACCGTTGGCATATTGGTTCATTGTTGCGAATGTTACGCTATATCGCGGCTTTTATTGCGATGTTTCTTCCGGCCCTTTATATTGCAATGGTGTCGTACCATCAAGGAATGATTCCTACAACATTAGCTTTGTCGATCGCAGGTTCACGTGAGGGGGTTCCATTCCCAGGTTTTGTTGAAGCTTTTCTGATGGAGTTCACGATTGAGCTGTTACGTGAAGCAGGGGTTCGGCTTCCTCGTGCGGTTGGACAAACGATTGGGATTGTCGGTGGTTTAGTTATTGGTGATGCGGCCGTTCGTGCAGGTATCGTTAGCCCGATTATGGTTATCGTTGTCGCCTTAACAGCAATCGCTTCGTTTGCAATCCCTGCATATAATGTAAGTATCACGCTGCGAATTTTAAGGTTTGCGATGATGATTGCTGCTGCAATGTTCGGTTTATTTGGGATTGTTATTGTTTATATTTTAATTAATATTCATTTTGTTGGGTTACGAAGCTTTGGAAGCTATTATGCTTCACCATTTGCACCCTATTATTTCCCGGGTTGGCTCGATACGATCATTCGTGCCCCACATTCCATTCAGAAGAAGCGCCCAGCTGAACCAAAAACGGTGGATAACAGACGTTCGAAATAGTTATTTCCAAAGTGATGGGCTATCTAGTGCCATAATAGTAAAACGATCGAGAGTTATTCAGGTGAACTCGCTAGTCCTGTGCTAGTAGTAACTTTAGCTTGCTTGACCTCAGCTTTTGCTTCATATACATCCTAAGGTATTGTCGCTTTCCATTGCTGTAGAAATATTCTGCGTATCAGAGCACCGATCATAAAGCCTAAAACCATTGATAGGATCGGTAAAAAAATCGGACCTAGAAAAATGGGGGTTGTACTAACATTCGAATAGACAACCCCAAGCGTTGTTATATAGGCAGAGACCGCAAAAGGAATGGATAAGTATTTTGGAATCTGTTTCTTATTAATTTTTAACGCATCACAATAGCTGTCAAACATGGCGAAAATATATAAACAGGGGTAAAACATCGCCCATTGGTAATCTAAAACTTGAATGGCAGCATCCATATCTCCTTGAAAGCTGTGGACGATGCTAACGTTCAGCCTTGCTTGGACATTAATGATAAATTCTAACAAGATAAAAACAATACCCTTGATATACTTTTGATTGAGTAGCTGTCCGAAGCCTGGTAAAGCTATTGACCAGAGAAAGATTTCTTTTGGTTCGTAGTTTTTTTTAATAATGTCCATACAAGTTACTCCCTTATGTAAAAAAATGACTTCAATTCATAGATATCATCATTTACAGTTTTTGTAAAATATATACAAATGGCAGCAAGAGGGGCCCTAATGCCTACTCCCATTCAAGATTTCTATATGGAATCATTTGTAGGTTATACGTGGTATTTGCCAGACTTTCATAATGGGGATGTCAAATTCGATCCACAAAATCACGCCTGTTTTTTATCAATTTTATGACAGTTTACGACAGCATCTATACATAAGTGAATGTCAGAATTATAGTAGAAAGTATCTAACCATGATTTTTTTGTCGGTTTCGATTAAAATAGAAAGAAGTATGGAAAATGATGATCGCAGAAAGGTGTGTCACGATGAGTAAACAATTATTCAATGATAACTTTTTAAAAGCATGTAAGGGGGAAGAGACGAGCCATGTCCCAGTATGGTACATGAGACAAGCTGGTAGATCCCAACCAGAATACCGCAAATTAAAAGAAAAATATTCATTATTTGAAATTACTCATCAACCGGAATTATGTGCGTATGTCACAAAACTTCCAGTTGATCAATATAATAATGATGCTGCAATTTTATATAAAGATATCATGACACCGCTCCCTGCGATTGGTGTAGATGTTGAAATTAAGTCTGGGATTGGACCTGTGATTGAAAAGCCGATTCGTTCACTTGAAGACATTGAAAGGTTAGGAGAAATTCATCCTACGGAAGATGTCCCATATGTTTTAGATACGATCAAAATACTTAGAGAACAGTTAACCGTTCCATTAATTAGTTTTAGTGGGGCACCCTTTACCTTAGCGAGTTATATGATTGAGGGAGGTCCTTCAAAGAACTACAACAAAACGAAGGCATTTATGTATGCTCAACCAGAAGCTTGGTTCAAGTTAATGGACAGGCTAGCTGATATGACGATTACCTATGTCAAAGCACAAGTAGCAGCAGGAGCACAAGCCATTCAAATCTTTGATTCTTGGGTTGGGACGTTAAATGTGGCTGATTACCGCACATTTATCAAGCCTGTCATGCAGAGAATATTCACAGAACTCAAGGGTGAAAATGTTCCATTAATCATGTTTGGAGTAGGAGCGAGCCACTTAGTCAATGAGTGGAATGACTTACCATTAGATGTGGTTGGACTTGATTGGCGTATGACGATTAATCAAGCTCGTAACAAAGGTGTAATGAAACCTGTCCAAGGTAACTTAGACCCTGCGATCTTATTAGCACCATGGTCAGTGATTGAAGAACGTACAAAAGAAATTCTTGATCAAGGGATGCATCATCCGGGATATATCTTCAACCTAGGCCATGGCGTCTTCCCAGATGTGAAGCCTGAAACGTTAAAACGTTTAACGGCATTTGTGCATGAGTATACGAAAAAATAAGCAAGCAATAGAGAATCACCACTGAGTATTAAAGAAACTGGAGCGTGTTTATATGGCGAAGAAAACAATTGGGCTACTGGTGATGGCTTATGGAACACCACGGACTCAAGAAGAAATAGAACCTTACTATACACATATTCGACGCGGGCGAAAACCTTCAAAAGAAGCATTGGAGGATTTAACCAATCGTTATGAAGCCATTGGTGGTATTTCGCCGTTATCAAAAATTACTGAGCAACAGGCAGAGAAGCTTGAACAACGATTAAACGAGCTTAATGAAGAGGTGCAGTTTAAAGCTTATCTTGGATTAAAACATATTGATCCATTTATTGAAGATGCCGTAAAACAAATGAAGGATGATGGAATCGAAGAGGCGGTTAGCATCGTGTTGGCCCCTCATTTTTCGACGTTTAGTGTCAAGTCCTATAATGGACGTGCGAAAGAAGAGTCAGAAAAAATCGATGGACCAACGATGACAAGCATTGAAAGCTGGTATCGTGAACCGAAGTTTATCCGCTATTGGGCAGATCAAATTAAAGAAACGATGGCAAGCGTTGAAGATCAAGAGTCTACAGTGGTCATTTTTTCAGCACATAGCTTGCCAGAAAAAATTATCGAAATGGGCGATCCTTATCCTGAACAGCTTCAAGAAACAGCTGACTTGATTGCAGCAGAGGCTGGGATTAAGAATTATACGATAGGCTGGCAAAGTGAAGGAAATACACCAGATCCTTGGATTGGCCCTGATGTACAGGATTTGACAAGGGATTTATATAAACAAAAAGGGTATCAATCGATGATTTACTGCCCTGTAGGATTTGTTGCTGATCATCTTGAAGTGCTCTACGATAACGACTATGAATGTAAAGTTGTAACCGATGAGTTAGGCGTGAACTATTATCGTCCAGAAATGCCCAATGCAAAGGAAGAGTTTATTGATGCCTTAGCAACAATCGTTCTTAACAAACTTAATGGGAAAGAGCGTGAGTAGGCGTGGGAAATGATGTGAAAAGAGTAGCGATCATCGGTGGCGGAATTACTGGCCTAACAGCCGCCTATTATTTACAAAAAGAAAGCATGGCGAAAGGCCTTTCAATTGAATACCGTCTTATCGAAGCGAGCAATGAGCTTGGTGGTAAAGTGCAAACAGATTATACGGATGGATTCGTGATTGAGAGAGGGCCAGATTCGTTTTTAGCGAGAAAGACTAGTGCAGCAAAGTTAGCAAAAGAAGTAGGGCTTGAAGATGAGTTGGTTCATAACGATACCGGGAAGTCCTATGTATTAAATGGTGATAAATTGTATCCGATGCCTGGTGGGGCAATTATGGGAATTCCGACACAATTAACCCCATTTGCGGCGACGAAACTGTTTTCACCGGTCGGAAAGCTAAGAGCCGCTGGAGACTTGGTCTTGCCAAAAACGACTCAGCCAGATGTCGATCAATCGTTAGGAAGCTTTTTTAGAAAACGGTTAGGGAATGAAGTGGTCGATCGTCTAATTGAACCACTACTATCAGGAATTTATGCTGGTGATATTGATAAATTAAGCTTAATGGCGACATTTCCACAATTTCATCAAGTCGAGCAAAAGCACCGTAGCTTGATTTTAGGAATGAAAAATACTACACCGAAAAAGCCTAAAAGTACAAATCCGACTCAAGAGAAGCCTAAAGGTATGTTTTTAGGTTTGAAACGAGGCTTGTGCTCCTTGGTTGACAGTATTGAGAATCACCTTGATGAAGATTCTATTCTGAAAGGAACGAGCGTAACTTCGATTGTTCGCAATGGTGAGCAATTTGAGCTCACGTACTCAGATGGAAGAACCGAATCCTTTGACCGAGTGATTATGACAACACCATTTGATGTGACAAAAAAGGCATTGAATCAATACTCTTTTGTTACTGATGTTGAAGATATTCCAGCAACATCTGTTGCTACCGTAGCCATGGCATTTCCTGAGGATGCGATTCAACAAGATATTGAGGGAACAGGGTTTGTTGTCTCGAAAAAAAGTGATTATACGATCACAGCTTGTACGTGGACTCATCGAAAATGGAAGCATTCGACGCCAGAAGGATATGCATTATTACGAGGGTATGTCGGACGTGCAGGTGATGAAGAGATTGTTTACGAGTCGGATGATGTGATAATCGAAAAAGTCCTTTCCGATTTAAACAAAATTATGGATATAAAAGGAGAGCCAGAGTTTTTCCGAATCACTCGTTGGAAAAATGCGATGCCACAATATGTGGTTGGACATAAAAAGAAAATAGAGAATCTAACAGCTGAACTTCATTCAAAGCTACCAGGACTCTACTTAGCAGGGGCACCTTATGAGGGAATAGGGCTTCCAGATTGTATTGATTCGGGTGAAAAAGCTGTTAGTGAGCTATTAAGCTCAATATAAACGAGAAAAAGAGGTTTTCTAGCATGTCATCTGTTGGAAAGCCTCTTTTTGTGTTTGGCCACTTCCGGATATATATTGAATGTCGGTCAACTACAAAAAAAGTGCTACTCTTCATGTGAGCAGCACTTTTTACTGTTATTCTTCATTTGCAATTTGATCGAGTCTTGATGTATCAATAAAACCATCAAGGTTTGGTTCATCATCGATAAAGCCTAATTTGTATGATGCATCAGCCCAATCGATTAATGCCTCAGGATGAGTTTCTGTTGTTACCATCATACGCTCCCAAGCGTTTTCTAACACGGTTTCAGGTAATTCTGTTTGCGTCAGGTTAAAAATTGATTGGTTGATGATGTCTAGTGTTTCTTCCGTATTTTCTAATGCAAAGTCTACAGATGTTTTATGTGCTTGTAGAATACTGTCAACTAATTCAGGGTTTTCTTCTAAAAATGCTTGTGATGTAACAAGTACGACACTTGGTAATGTTTCGCCTAGGAATACTTCATCCCATTCAGCTACAACGTTAGCACCTAATTCTTCTACAAGATACGTTCCCCATGGTTCTGGAGCAGCATAAGCGTCCATACGTCCTTGTTCAAATAATGTGACTGCATTTGCAGGTGCTTGACGTGACATATGTTCAACAGTTCCACCGACACGGTTTGATTCTAAGCCAAGGTCTTGAAGCATGACTTCTAGTTGAACGTTGTGAGTACAACCATTACCTGGAGTTCCAAATGACATGTCATTAAAATCTTCAAGCGTTTCAATACCGGAGTCTTTTTCTGATACAATTAACGTTGCACCATTGGCTGCGGCTCCAAGGACAACTATATCTCCGCCACGTAAATAGTAGTTAATCGCAGGACCAGGACCAACGTAGCCGATATCGATCGTACCGGCATCTAATGCATTAATAAAATCGTTTCCATTAGGAAAATGTACTGATTCTGCTGTGACATCGCCTAATTCATCTTGGAAGAATCCCTTTTCAACACCGACTATTCCAGCGGCATGGTCTAAGTTAGGGAAATAGCCAATTGTAACTTCATCTGGCGCACCTCCGGATGATGAATCTGTACCACAAGCTGCCAAGAAGGCAACTGATAAGACGAAAACAAAACTGTAAACTAATCTTTTCATCGTAAAGTCTCCCCTTTAATTATTTATTATTATTATTATTATTAATTTGCAAGTCCCCATCTAGTCATTACACGTTTTTCAACTTTATTGAAGATGAGATATTCAACGATTAAACCGATGGCAGAAATAATGACCATAATTGCAATAACAAGGTCAAAATTAAAGAAGTCATTAGCATCCATTAATGTACGGCCAAGACCGCCTGTGCCAAGCAATTCCCCTGCCATTAGAGCACGCCACCCGAATGCCCATGCGAGCCGTGCACCTGATAATGCAGAGGGGATTGACGCTGGGATCATGACTTTCCAAACTAACTCCGCTTTCTTGTAGCCCATCGTTCGTGCTGCACGGATAAGAATCGGCTGGACGTTTTTGATACCCATACGCATGTTTGATGTCATTGCCCATGTTCCACCTAAAATAATAATCGCAATAATTGCTGTGTTACCGCCACCACCAAAGATGAGTAACATAATTGGTAACCATACAATACTTGGAATCGATTGTAATGCAATGACAAGAGATCCAATTGTTTCATCTGCCCATTTTGAGCGGGCAAGTAAAATACCTAAACATGAACCAATAATAATTGCAAAAACAAAGCCTACGCTGATTCGTGATAAACTCGTTAATAAGGCACTAGTTAAAATGCCAGATTCAAAGAATCCTAGATATAATTGTTCTAATGTTCCGCTTGGTGATGGAAACATCGTAGCGGAACGAAATTCATAGATTAAATTCAGTCTATATATGCTCTCCCATATTACGATTAGAGCCGTAAAGAAGAGTAGCCTTCTGACTATTGTAGTCATCTCCCATTTCCTCCCTCATGACTTTTTCGATTTCTCCTCCAAGTTGTTTCATTATTTTCTCTTCTAGTTCGATAAACTCCTTGCTTGCTTGTTGACGCGGTCGTGGGAGATCAACTGGGAATGTATTAATGATTCCCCCAGGACGTGTTCCCATAAGTACAATTCGATCCGATAACAAGATTGATTCGCGGATATTGTGGGTAACAAAGATAATGGTCTTTCCTGTAGCTTCCCAAATGTATTGGACTTCTTTATGAAGCATGGATCTTGTTTGTTCATCTAAAGCTCCAAATGGTTCATCCATTAATAAGATCGCAGGATCCATAGCAAGGGCACGTGCGATCGATACGCGCTGTTTCATTCCCCCTGACAATTCATGCGGGTAAGATTTAACAAATTTACTTAAGTGAACGAGCTTTAAATAATCCAGTGCTCGCTTTTCCGCCTCTTGTTTGCTCATTTTCTTTTTTAAACCGAACATAACGTTTTCTAAAACGGTGAGCCATGGCATGAGCGCAGCTTCTTGGAACACAACGCCTCGATCTGGGCCCGGCCCTTCAACGACGGTGTCGCCGACACGCACGATTCCATCTGAAGCTTTATCGAGACCAGCGATAATGTTTAAGAGCGTTGACTTTCCACATCCTGATGGGCCTAATAGTGATAGAAATTCTCCAGGTTTAATTGTTAGATTAATATCATCGAAGACCGTAAATGAACTTTTTTCATCTTTATTTGTAAATGTTTTCCTAACATTTTCTATATGAACACCAGCCATATCAACGTACCTCCTTATTGGAAAAAAGTATATAATTCATAAATCATATCTTTTTAGTCGGTTTTAAGTTAGCTTCAGTATATGATGGAATGATTTTTCTGTCAACAGTCTTTTTACGTTTGTTTTAGACGGTGAGGGATGACTGGAGAAGGTTTTATAAAAAAAGCAATTGAAGTGACGAAATCACCTCAATTGCTTTCCAATCAATTACTGTTGCTGATTGTTTTGTTGTTGAGCTTGTTGAAGCTGTTGAGTGGCTTGTTGAACCTGTTGTTGAGCTTGTTGAATTTGTTGTTGCTGTTGAGGAGTTGCTTGTTGTTGAGCTTGTTGAACTTGCTGTTGAGCCGCTTGAAGTTGTTGTTGAGCAGCCTGAAGTTGCTGAGGGTTGTTTTGAGCTTGCTGAATTGCTTGCTGAGCTTGTTGAACGGCTTGTTGAGCTTGTTGAACTTGTTGATTTTGCATGAGAAAACCTCCATTTAATGTACATGATTGTTTGTGTGTTTTTTAACACGCTACTTATCTTGTCCTGTGAAGCAGTAAATATTCAAAAAAAGTCGATCGATATTCATTTCCGTTTGGATCTTTACCTAGTTTAACGAATGAAGTCATACTTAATTGAAATTGTAACGAGTTGGTTTGTTATTTCATTTCTGCGATGAATTAGTTTGTGGTAAGATATAACAAGCAAACTTTCTATAAGAGGGTGTTCAAAAAGTTCGGTAAAAATGACTGTCAATTTCTTGGTTCTTTTTGTCCTTCTTTTTGAACATCACTATAATAAAAAATAGGGAGTAACTTTTAATTTAGGAGTGCACTTATGTCGGAGAAGTGGGATGTTTTAGATCTTCTTAGCCATACCCGTCACGATTGGCTAAACCAAATTCAACTAATTAAAGGAAATTTAGCCCTGAATCGTTTAGATCGTGTCGAAGAGGTGATTAACGATATTATTAATCAAACTCGCCATGAAAGTAAATTAACAAATATCGGTGTACCGAAGCTCGCTCGTAAATTCTTAACTTTCAACTGGGAGGATCACTCATTTGAATTAGAATTTGAAGTTCTTGGTGAGGTTGGGCATTTAACGAATGCAGAAGATGGATTATATGAATGGTGTCTTCATTTTTTTGAACTCATCGATCAAAGCTGTAGGTTGAGTGCACCAAACCATTTACTTGTTACATTACATTTATTAGAGAGCGAAAATAATCGAATCACATTTGATTTTCATGGAGAGCTATCAGATACAACGAAAGTGACCGAGTGGCTTGCTACAAAAGCATTGTTGTATGAGAGAGTATCGATTATGGAATCCTATGTAGAACAAGAAGAAGTTGTAGTAACGATCAAGCTTTAGGGAGTAAAAATAGAGGTGAAAAACAATGTTTGTAGATAAAGTAAAAGTATTTGTTAAAGGCGGTGACGGAGGTAATGGAATGGTTGCCTATCGTCGTGAGAAATATGTGCCAAATGGTGGACCAGCCGGGGGTGACGGTGGGAAAGGAGCCGATGTTGTTTTCGAAGTTGATGAAGGCTTACGAACACTAATGGATTTCCGTTATCAACGTCACTTTAAAGCATCCCGTGGTGAGAATGGTAGACCGAAAAACCAACATGGGAAAAATGCTGATGATTATGTCATTAAAGTCCCACCAGGAACGACGGTTGTTGATGATGATACAAAAGAAGTTATTGCAGATCTTGTACGTCACGAGCAACGTGCGGTTATTGCAAGAGGTGGACGTGGAGGACGTGGTAACTCACGTTTTGCAACTCCAGTGAACCCAGCTCCTGATATGGCAGAAAATGGTGAACCAGGTATTGAGCGTTATGTGACGCTAGAACTGAAAGTATTAGCAGATGTTGGCTTAGTTGGGTTTCCAAGCGTCGGAAAATCAACATTATTATCGGTTGTATCAGCAGCAAAACCGAAAATTGCTGATTATCATTTTACGACGATCAAGCCGAATTTAGGGGTTGTTGAAACGGACGACGGGCGTAGTTTTGTTATGGCGGACTTACCGGGTCTAATTGAAGGAGCTCATGAAGGTGTCGGATTAGGTCACCAGTTTTTGAAGCATATTGAGCGTACTAAGGTTATTGTTCATGTCATTGATATGAGTGGTCTTGAAGGGCGTGATCCTTATGAAGATTATCAAAAAATTAATGAAGAGTTAAAGCAATACAACTTGAGGCTACTCGAGCGACCACAAATTATCGTTGCAAATAAAATGGACATGCCAGATGCAAGTACACATTTGGAGATGTTTAAAGAGCGTCTTGAGGATGATGTTGAAATCTTTCCAATTTCTGCGATTACGAAGCAGGGCTTACGTGACTTGTTGTTAGCGATCGTTGAAAAAGTTGAAATTACACCTGAGTTCCCAATTGAAGAAGAAGTTGATTCTGAAGCTCGAGTTGTGTATCGTCACGAAACAAAAGAAGAGCCATTCCACATTACCCGTGCTGATGATGGAGCGTTTGTGATCTCCGGTACTGAAATTGAGAAATTATTTAAAATGACAGATTTATCTCGCGACGAGTCCGTCAGACGTTTCTCAAGACAGATGCGCTATATGGGCATTGATGAAGCGTTAAGAGAACGTGGCGCAAGAGATGGCGACACCGTCCGATTAATGAAGTTTGAATTTGAGTTTATCGAATAACTTACTAATTGCTGCCCATCACATGATCTGGGCAGCTTTTCTATGTTAACAAATAGTAAGAATGTTTCAGTAGATTATGAAAGGAAACTAGATGAAATTAGTGAAAATTTTATAAATCATCTCAAGAGCAGTTGTCAAAAAGTTCTTACAAATTTATAATAAATGAATAGCTTTTTATCTGTTGAATAGAATGTGGTGGTGAAGGTTGTGGCTGGCAAAATTGATCAGTTTTATCTCGTTCGTGAAGATATGTTAACAGAAGCGATGCAAAAAACATTGGAGGCAAAAGCGTTACTTGAGCGTGGAAAAGAGAACACGATTGCTGAAGCTGTCCACGCTGTTGGATTAAGTAGAAGTGCGTTTTATAAATATAAAGATGGAATCTTTCCTTTCCATACGATGGTGAAAGAAAAAATTATTACTTTATCAATAAACTTAGAGGATCGTTCTGGAGCCTTATCAGAACTGCTATCTCTAGTTGCCACAGAGGGATCAAACGTATTAACGATTAACCAAACGATCCCTCTGCAAGGCAGAGCAAATATAACATTAACGATTGATACAGCGCCGATGAAGACGACAATTAGTGATTTAGTAAAAAGCTTAGAAGAAATGGATGCTGTTGAGAAGGTTGAATTAGTTGGTTCAGGATCATGAGAAAGGGTTGAAAAAGAATGGGTAATAGTGTTGCTTATTTAGGACCAAAAGGAACATTTACAGAAATGGCTGCAGCGACGATTTTTCCAAACGAAGAACATAAGCCGTACACGACGATTCCCAATTGTATGGATGGATTAGCCCAAGGTGAAGTAGATTATGCGGTCGTTCCCCTTGAAAATGCAATTGAAGGATCAGTTAATTTAACGTTAGATTACTTAATCCACAAACATAACTTGCCAATTGTAGGTGAAGTGACTGTCCCGATTGAGCAACATTTGATGGTTCATAAAGAAAATGTTGATTCATGGACAACGATCAAAGAGGTACGCTCACACCCGCATGCGATTGCACAATGCCACGAATTTTTGCGAAACGTATTACCTGATGCAGACAAGGTTTATATGAATTCAACGGGATCAGCGGTGAAATGGGTAAAGGATCACCCAGAACAGCCGGTTGCAGCGATTGGCAATGAGTTAGCAGCTAAAAAATATCAACTTGAGATTGTTCAAGAAAATATTCATGACTATGACAATAACCATACGCGTTTTGTGATCTTAGATCGTGACGGTGCATCGATAGCGAATTCATCGCCATTGTATGTTGGTGATAAGACGACGATGATGGTGACGTTACCATCGGATTATTCCGGAGCCCTTCATCAAGTATTATCTGCCTTTGCTTGGCGCAAGCTCAATCTATCGAAGATTGAATCACGACCAATGAAAACAGGCTTAGGAAATTACTTTTTTGTCATCGATGTTGATCATAAAATGGACGATGTATTAATTCCAGGTGTTGTTGCCGAGCTCCAGGCGCTTGATTGTGGTGTGCGAATCCTAGGCAGTTACACATGTTACTCATTGACAAAGGCAAAAAAAACAGCTCCTTCGATTAAATAATATATTCCTAAGCAATAAAGCCGTCTCTTATCGTTGAGACGGCTTTATTGCTTAGGATGATAATAAAAAACCAGCTTTCTTTAAGGCTTCACAGGTATCATTAAGCTGTTGCTTCGTATCTGCTTCAATCGTGTGCAAATGGGTCCCATCTGTGAGATCAGCTAGCAAATTAGCGTTTGTTTCTTTCATCTTCGCTAAGAAATTCTCGACGTCACGACGGTTATGAATCAACAACGAGGCGGTTAAGTCGCCATAGACAGGGTGCTCGACCATGACATTTTTAACACTAGCCCCATGGTCAACGATGATCTGAAGCTCTTCCCTAGTATCATCTGCATGATGTTGGCAAGCGATGATTCGCTCGATTTTCGTATTTGCTTCGTTTAGCATCATGTACCCTTGTGAAGTGGCAATGATGGGGTAATTCCTCGCTTTTAAAATCGAGATGTCTTGCACGATCACTTGTCTACTGACATTTGTTTTTTCTGACAATTCACTTCCGGTTAACGCCTGTTGTGAGTGTTGCAATGATTGCAAGATAAACTCTCTTCGTTTTTCTCCTAATAATTTCTTTCCCTTGTCCATATACGGTTACACTCCTTACTTTTAAACCGGTGTTTTTGATTTGTAATCTTTTATTATTTTCTCTAGACAAGTAAGGGTTTGATCAATGTCTGCTTTAGTTGTATCTCTACCAAAGGTGAGTCGAATAAATTCATTGGCTTCTTGGACTGAACAGCCGACCGCAAGTAAGGCCTTCGAGGGCGCGTGTTGCCCTACTTTACATGCGCTGCCTGTCGAAATCGCAATACCATAGCGGTTGCATTCAAGCATGACGAGTTGTCCTTCCATTCCTTTAATTCGTAAGCCTAAATGATGGGGAAGACGATCGATGGGGTGCCCCTCAAGTTTAATCTTGTCAGAATCGATATGTTCGAGAAAGTATGTTTTTAAACGTGATAGACGGTTGCATTCTTCTGGTCGCTCATCGTCAGTTTCTTTTGCCGCTTGCGCAAAGGCAGCGATGGTAGGTACATCCAAGGTTCCAGGTCTAAACCCTTTTTCATGCGTTGTGTTTGGTACTTGCGCCTTCCAAGAGACTGCAGGATCAATATAAACTGCACCGATCCCTTTTGGTCCATAAATTTTATGAGCAGAGATTGAAATACTATCAAGCCTAGCTTCTTTGACATTAAGAGGAATTTTTCCAAAGGTCTGTACACAATCACTGTGAAATAGTATTCCCTTGTCTTTTAGTAATTGTCCGATTTCATAAATGGATTGGATCGTGCCGATTTCAGAATTGGCATGCTGAATCGAAACGAGCACTGTCGTTGATCGGATTGCCTTAGCCAGTTCACTGACGTTAATTTTGCCGTGACGGTCTACAGGCATATAGGTTACATTATACCCTTGTTGTTCTAGTAAGGAAAAGGTATTTAACAGGGACGGATGTTCAATCTCTGATGTAATCAGGTGGTTCCCTTTTTGTTTGTGTGCACCAAGCAGGGAGAGGACCGCTAAACGGTTTGCTTCTGAACCATTTCCTGTAAAGTAAACCCCATTACTATCGCCATTAATGATTGTTGAAATTTGCTTTCTAGAAGCAGTTACAATTTGGTCTGCTGTCGTTCCATAATCATGTAAACTATTAGAATTTCCGTAATAGTTTTTTGCTGCAGTTGTATAGGTTGCTAAGGCACTAGCAGACATCGGTGTCGTTGCTGCATGGTCAAGGTAAATCACGAGATCACTACTTTCTATATGAGATTTTAAAAAAAACTCTTGTCACTAGTTTAATTTTATGTAAATATAAGTGTCAAGACAGGTGTAAAGTAAACGTGGGAAGTGGGGGTGTTCAAAATGATTAGTAGACGGGCTGATGTCATCGTTATCGGTAGTGGGCTAGCGGGTTTAATGGCAGCCGAGATTCTTTCTTTACAAAAGAATGTGATTCTTATCACAAAGTCTAATTTGGAGCAAAGCAATTCAAGGTTGGCTCAAGGCGGTATCGCCGCTGCCATTAGTGATGCGGATGATTGGCGCGATCATTTTTTTGATACGGTTATGGCTGGAGGCTTTCATAATAAGCAACAAATCACCGAAAAGCTAGTTAAAAAAGGACCTGAGTTAATCGAAAAACTTTTACAGTTAGGTGTAACATTTGATCGACAACCTAATGGATCATGGGCGCTTGGAAAAGAAGGTGCCCATCGTAGAAGACGAATACTTCACGCTGGCGGTGATGCTACGGGTAAAGAATTGATCGACTGTTTGCTTTCTCGTGTTAAAGAGCATGTCACGATTTTCGAGCATGAGATGGCGTTGGATTTTTTGATCGACGAAGGCCAATGTGTAGGGGTAACGACAAAGAATGAGAATGGTAATCTCGTAACCTATTATGCTGATTTTACAATTTTAGCTAGTGGTGGTGCTGGACAACTGTATTCGGTGACCTCAAATGGTAAGAACGCGACAGGGGATGGGCTCGCCATGGCTTACCGGGCTGGTGCACGACTTGCTGATATGGAGTTTATTCAGTTTCACCCAACAATGGCTGTGAAAGACAAGCGAGCCATTGGACTCGTGTCAGAGGCCGTTCGAGGTGAAGGGGCAAGGCTTATTACGAGTCAAGGACATTTTATCATGGAAGGAATTCATGATGATGAAGATCTTGGACCAAGAGATGTGGTTGCGAGAGCGATTCATCAAGCCTTACTTCATGATGAAAAGGTCTACCTTTCAATTGCAGAAATTTCAAACTTTAAAGAACGTTTCCCATCGATTACACAATTATGCAAGGAGGCACAAATCGACACCTCAGCTGGAAAAATCCCGGTAGCACCTGGTGCACACTTTTTTATGGGTGGGGTGGATACCAATGAAGTCGGTGAAACGACTGTCCCTAGGTTATATGCTGTTGGGGAAGTTGCTCGAACGGGGGTACATGGTGCGAATCGCTTAGCTAGTAATTCATTATTAGAAGCGGTCGTATTTGCAAATGAAGTTGCGCAACACATCTTATCTCAACCGTTCTCGTTCGAGGCATATTACCAACCAAGCATACATCCACTTGAGAGTAAGGTAACTCTACCACAAGCAACTGAAATCCAAGAGATCATGAGCAAGTATGTTGGGATAACTCGTGATCACGACGGTTTAATGAAGGCTAAAAGATGGTTCGAGTCATTCGAACCGATGATCACAAATAACCACTTACTTCACGTCAGTGTCGAGCAAAAGACCATTTGTAATCTATTAACAGTCGGTTACCTCGTTACCTTATCTGCGTTGCTGCGCACGGAGAGTCGAGGTGGGCATTATCGTATGGATTATCCTCAGGCAAACGATGATTGGCTAGGTTTACAAACATATTGCTTGTATCCAAGTGACCCGAACGTGCAAGAGAAAGTTGAGAATATAAAGACGACTGTTTAGGAGCGATTAAGAATGAATCCAATCAAAGTAAGGGAGCAATTGAAACAATTTTTTATTGAGGATTTGGGTGAAGGTGATCTTACTAGTCAAACGGTTTTTACGAACGACCACGTAGGGAGCGGGACGTTTGTTGTAAAAAGTGATGGAATCATTAGTGGGGTTGAAGTGATTAGGCAAGCCTACGCATTATTTAATGAGGATATAGATGTTTCTTTATATGTTCGAGATGGGGCTGAAGTCAGACATGGAGATGTTATAGCCACTGTACATGGACCGATGGTTGATTTATTAAGTGCAGAACGTGTTGTTTTGAACCTCGTGCAGCGGATGAGTGGGGTTGCAACGCTTACGAATAAAGCTGTTGCAATACTCGGTAGCTCGCATACAAGAATCTGTGATACAAGAAAAACAACGCCAGGGCTACGGATGTTTGAAAAATATGCGGTTCGTTGTGGAGGTGGCTACAATCATCGTCTAGGGTTATACGATGGAGTCATGATTAAAGACAATCATATTGCAGCATGTGGTGGAATTACTGCCGCTGTTCGCCGCGTAAAGGACCAACTAGGGCATATGGTAAAAGTAGAAGTGGAAACGGAAACAAGAGAAGAAGTAATTGAGGCTGTAGAAGCGAAAGCAGATATTATTATGTTTGATAATCGTTCACCCGATGAGGTTCGTGAGTTTGTTGAGCTTGTTCCAGGTTCAATATCAACTGAGGTGTCAGGGGGAATCGATTTAGCAACGGTCGCTGATTATCGTGATACATTTGTTGATTATTTGTCGTTAGGGTTTTTAACGCATTCCGCAAGAGCTCTAGATATAAGTTTTAATGTTCAAGGAGGAAGCAAATCATGAGTGTTTTAGATCTAATGAATACACCGTTCGTATTACCTGAGAAGTATAGACAAATGACAACAGCTGAACTGCAGCAACGGGTTCGAGAAATAAAGGAAACGTTTGGTGAAAAATTATACATTCCTGGCCACCATTATCAAAAAGATGAAGTAATCGCTTTTGCCGATGATACAGGTGACTCATTACAGTTAGCACAACAATCAGCGAGTAATAAAAAAGCGGATTATATTGTATTTTGTGGTGTCCACTTTATGGCGGAAACGGCTGATATTTTAACAAGTGAGGAGCAAACGGTTATTTTACCTGATATGCGGGCTGGTTGTTCGATGGCGGATATGGCGGATATTCACCAGACCGAGGCCGCTTGGGACGTGTTTCAAGATGTTTTTGGAGATACGGTCTTGCCATTAACCTATGTGAATAGTACGGCAGCGATTAAAGCTTTTTGTGGACGCAATGGAGGGGCAACGGTCACTTCGTCGAATGCAAAGAAGATGGTTGAATGGGCATTTACACAAAAGGAACGGATCTTATTTTTGCCTGATCAACATTTAGGTAGAAATACAGCGTATGATTTAGGAATTACTTTGGACGAAATGGCTGTATGGGACCCTGTGACAGAGGCGTTTGAATACGATGGAGATATAAACAATGTGAAAGTGATTTTATGGAAAGGACATTGCTCGGTTCATGAGAAATTTACCGTTGAAAACATAAAGAAGTTACGACAGCAAGATCCCGATTATTCGATCATCGTGCACCCAGAATGTACACATGAAGTGGTCCAGCAAGCTGATTATAATGGCTCAACGAATGATATTATTAAAACATTAGAACAGGCAGCCCCTGGCAGTAAGTGGGCTGTTGGGACAGAAATGAATCTAGTAGCACGTCTTGCCAACCTTCACCAAGATAAGAAAGTAATCTCATTAAATCCAAATATGTGCCCATGCTTAACGATGAATCGAATTGATCTTCCGCATTTGTTATGGGCGTTAGAATCAATTAAACAAAATGAAGTCATCAATGAAATTACCGTTGATAAACAAACCGCTAACGATGCGATTCGTGCGCTCGAACGCATGTTAGTACGTGCATAAGGACCTGATCGAGGGGTGTTCTAAAGGTTTCCCACCAACCTTTAGGGCACCTTTTTATATGTAAAAACGAATGCCCTCTTATGTTCCGTTTCGTAAGTTTGGTATATACGTTATTGTTTGCGCATAGATTGTGCTGAGGGTATTCATTTTTAATACTAATTTTGTTCGTGAATGTACTTATACGCCTACCAATGCATAGGATGTAAAGAATTGTTTTAGGAGGGAGATAGACGGTGAAAATTCATATCGTTCAAAAAGGAGATACGTTATGGAAGTTAGCAGACAAGTATAATGTGGACTTTGAAGAACTAAAAGCAGCGAACCAGCAATTATCGAATCCGGACATGATTATGCCTGGAATGAAGGTGAAAATTCCAACAGCAGGTGTACCTGTGAAAAAGAAAGAAGCACCAGCGAAACCAAAAGAACATATGGCGCCAAAAGAGAAGCCCGTTCCCAAAGTAAAGAAAGAAGTACCTAAAGAGATGCCAAAACCAAAGCCAAAAGAAGTTCCGTATAAAATGCCGCCGAAAGAGCCAGAAAAAATACCAACGCCGCCTCATGTAGAAATGCCAATCATGCAGCAACCGATTATGCAACAACCTGTTCAGCAAAAACAGGAAATGAACATGAACTTCAATGTTTATAAACAACCAGCAAAACCGAAGCCAAAGGCAAAGCCAGAATATAAGGCTCCAAAGGTTCCTGAGCCGCCTAAGCCACCAAAACCTGTAAAGAAACCTGAAATCAAGAAGCCTGAGATAAAACATGAACCACCGAAGAAGCCCGATGTGAAACCGACAATCCCGAAAGACGTGAAGACAGAATTGCCAGAGCCGAAAATGGTAAAACCACCGATGCCACCGATGCCACCGATGGCACCACAGATGCCACAGATGGTACCACCGATGGCACCGCAAATGGCACCGCAAATGGCACCACAAATGGCACCACAAATGGCACCACAAATGGCACCGATGCCAAAAATGCCACCACAGATGCCACCACAGATGCCACCACAAATGGCACCGATGCAGTATATGCCGCAACATTGCGTACCGATGACTGGTGTGATCCCTGGTTGTGCTCAGCCATCACCGTATTCACCATATCCAATGATGCCACAGCACGGCTATGGCGGAATGGCACCGGAAGCTCCTTATCCATCACATATGGCCTATCCACCTGAACAACACCCGGGTTCTTATCAACATGCTCAGCCCCAGCAACCAGCAATGCCAGGAGCGATGCCATATGCAAGAGCTTACCAAACGTCCCAACAAAATGCGATGAGGGATCAATATTACAATCAGGTGACTCAATCAGAGGTTGATTCATCAGGAACAGAAGATCAATCGTCAGGTGCAGGGGGAAATTCTACATCAAATTATTAAATCCTAAATCAAAAAAGGCGAGGAATACCCTTCGCCTTTTTTTGGTTTAGGAAAATGGAAACCAAAGCGAAAAATAGTGCTTGTACGTTTACATTTTTTATGTAATTAGGTTTAACACTATGTTTAATACACATACGTTGGAAGGTGGGCGTACTGTGCCGTTATTGGGAGTGATGTCTATGTCGCTTTCACCCACCATTATTTCTTCTCTCTTCCTAGATATAACAGAGTAATTTAAACCTTCAGTTGCCATCATAAATGGTGAAAGGAGGTATTCAAAATATGAAAAAGTTTGCTCTTTCGTTAACAGCAGCCTCAATGATCTTAGGTGGACTTGCAGGTTGTGGAGTCGATAATCAAGGTGCAGATATGGGTGCGCGTCAAGTGGGTATGAATACACAAGCCACGGACCAGACAACAGGTACCGCAACAAGAAATGACACTGCAGCTCGAGGAGCTGGAGATCGTTGGACTGGTGAGGGGCCATTAACTGATATGATGACGCCAAACCGTCGTGATGCTGGTGCCGGCCTGATGGGTGAAAACGTTCGAGGACGTGGCATGTCACGTCAAAACGTTCGCGGAACTCAAACTGGTCAGCGTGAAGGTATTATTGGTCAAACTGGCAATCATCGTGGCCAAGGAGTGACTGGTGCGAATCAAGATCGTCGTGGTACGATTGGTCAAGCGAACATTAACCAGCGCCCGGCGGGAACAGGTACGTATGGTGGCGCTAATGTCGGTATGACAGGACAGCGCCAAGGTATGGGTGCAGCTGAATTAGATGGCCGACGAGCGACACAGGATGCCGGTGGTAGACGTACAACGGGCTTAACCGGACAAAGAGGTACTGGTGCGGGAGCTGCTGGATTAACTGGAAACCGCACTGGGATGGTTGATAATACGGGAACCCTGAGAGGACAAGCTCAAAACCGTGTGGGAACAGGTACTGCCAATTATCATCAAGACTATGATAGTCAAGCAGTACAACGCATAACAGACAGAGTGAACCGACTCGATAATGTAAATGACCCACGTGTCATTGTTAATGATAATACAGTAGTTGTTGGTATTGATGGAGATGGTCAAGATAGAGGGCGAATTGAGTCTCAAGTGCGTGAGGCTGTTAGAGAGGTCAATAATGACTATGACGTTCATGTTGTGACCGATCGTGATGGTGTAAACCGTATTCGCACAATGGATGACCGTTTGCGTGGTGGTGCAGCATTTGATGAAGTTGGTGCTACATTCCGAGAAATGATTGGGGATCTTGGTCGAGCGGCTCAACGACCATTTGAACGTTCTCGATAAATGATGAGGAACAAGAACAGGTAATAGCGCCTGTTCTTGTTTTTTTATGGGCAAATTCAAACATAAAAAAATTCGATGATCTATGTTAAAATAAAGAGACAGCAAGGAAAGAGGGGAGTCAATAAAGTGGCAGGACATTCGAAATGGAAAAATATCCAACACCGTAAAGGGAGACAAGATGCAATCCGTGGTAAGGTCTTCACGAAAATTTCAAAGGAAATTTTTGCCGCGACTCGAAATGGCGGTGATGATCCAACCACAAATGCCAGGTTACGGATGGCCATTAATAAAGCCAAGGCGGCGAATATGCCAAATGATAATATTGAACGAACGATAAAAAAAGCACTTGGGGAACTTGATGGGGTAACCTATGAGGAAATTCGTTATGAAGGTTATGGGCCTAGCGGGGTTGCAGTCATGGTCGATGTATTAACCGATAATAAAAACCGATCAGCCGCAGAGGTTCGGCACGCATTCAATAAAAACGGTGGAAATCTAGGTGAAAATGGCTGCGTTTCTTTTATGTTTGATCGCAAAGGTTTGCTTGTGATCGATCGTGAGCATGTCGATGTTGATGAAGATGAGATGTTATTAGAAGTGATTGAAGCTGGTGCCGATGAATTGGAAACAACAGAGGACGTATTTGAAATTTTGACAGACCCTGAAGAGTTTGAGCCTGTTAAGACCGCACTTGAAGAGCAAGGATATACATTTTCAACAGCAGAGGTTACGATGCTTCCGCAAACAAAAACGGAACTAACGGATGATGATGCTCTTAAGGTTCTTAAATTAATTGAAACATTAGAAGATAATGATGATGTACAGAACGTTTATCACAATCTAGAAGCAGCTGATGACGTTTATGAGAAGTTCCACCAAGGATAAAAAATTATACGGATAAAGACTTCCATTCATGGTAACAATATCATAATGAATGGAAGTTTTTTTATGAACAAATATAACTACTGGTGGTGATGATCAAGATGAAAGTTCGCCCATTGATTGTTTTAATTAAAAAGTATCCGGCTTTTATTGCTTTGTTCTTTTTAATGAGTTGTCTTATTGCATTTTCATCTATGGAAAAAAGTGTTGCTGAAAAAGTAGAGGATAAACCACCAGCTCAACAAGAAGAAACATATGAAGTGATGGGTCCCAAAACCGTTGAAGTGATTTTAGAAAGAGAGTATTTAGATGGAGAAGTGAGTGAAGAAGTTGTCGAGGAAACGATTTGGTCGATGGAGGACTTCTGGGCCTTTTATGAAAATTGGACACTCGTCGATCAGGCCGAAGACAAAGTCGTATTTAAACAGCAGGTGGATGACATTTCGCCTTTATTAAAAATAAATGGTTATTTTGGTATTTCTGAAGATGGAACATTAAAGTTATATGAAGGTAAACCGACCGAAGAAAATGTCATTCAGTCATTATATCAAATTAATACAAAGAAACTGAAAAGTCATCAGCATGTAAATTTGAAAGAAGGAATTCCTGTTCAATCGCGAGAGCATTATGAACAAGTGTTGAAAACCTTTAAAAAATTTGCGATTAAAGAAATGTAATAGGTTGGAGAGTGGTTGACGAGTTCGGAAACCACTCTTTTTTAGTGGTAAAAAGGCGGAGTGCGCTAGCAATGAGGAAAAGTCAGAGAAGTAAGCTTACTCGCGCCGCCTTAGGATTAAGTTTAAGGGTAAGTTCACTGAGGAAAAGAAGTTGATTCCGGGAATGAATGAAAGGCAATGACGGTTGCAACATCTTCATGATAATATAAAATAGAAATGAACGTTCGCAAAAAAAAAGGGGAGAATCACTTTTGATAGAATTTGTATATGGTAAAGTTGACTTTATTGATACACAATACATCGTTCTAGAAACGAGTAACATTGGGTATCAAATCTACTGCGCTAATCCGTTTGAATATCAAGCAAACCAAGAAGAAATGGTTAAAGTATATACGTATCAGCACGTTCGTGAAGATATATTACGGTTATATGGGTTTAAAACGAGACAGGAACGGGCATTGTTTGAGAAACTTTTGAATGTGTCAGGGATTGGACCTAAAGGAGCGTTAGCGGTTCTGGCGACAGGACAGCCTGATCATGTCATAAAAGCGATTGAAGAAGAGGATGAGGCATTTTTAGTGAAGTTCCCCGGGGTTGGAAAGAAAACGGCAAGACAAATGATTCTAGATTTAAAAGGGAAGTTGGATGATTTCGCACCGCACTTATTTGAATCTAGATCGATTGATGAAAGTGAAACATTAACACCGAAGGAACAGTTGAACTCAGGAGCACTTGATGAAGCGGTTGAAGCATTGAAGGCACTTGGGTATGTTGATCGAGAAATTAATCGTGTACTACCAACGCTTCGAGAAGAGGATACAACGACTGATCAATACATTAAGATGGCGTTGCAATTAATCATGAATCGTTAAGTGAATCGAATAGGTTGGAAAAAAGAGTGGAGGTGACTTCTGTGGATGAAAGGATGGTTTCGGCTGAGTCTCAGTTTGCTGAAGATGCGTTAGATTTTAGTTTGCGTCCAAGTGATTTAAGCCAGTACATCGGTCAAGAAAAAGTAAAAGAAAATCTACGTGTCTTTATTGAAGCGGCAAAAATGCGTGAAGAGGCGCTTGATCATGTTTTGCTATATGGTCCGCCTGGCTTAGGGAAAACAACGCTTTCGGCGATTATTGCAAATGAGATGGGCGTACAAATGCGCACAACTTCAGGACCTGCGATTGAGCGTCCTGGTGACTTAGCAGCGATTTTAACTGCGCTAGAGCCAGGTGATGTCTTATTTATTGATGAGATTCATCGTCTCAATCGAATTGTCGAAGAAGTGTTGTATCCGGCGATGGAGGATTTTTGTATTGACATTGTGATCGGTAAAGGACCGACAGCTAGGTCTGTACGGCTTGATTTACCTCCCTTTACATTGGTTGGTGCAACAACAAGGGCTGGATTGTTATCAGCGCCATTGCGTGATCGCTTTGGCGTCTTATCGCGACTTGAATTTTACCGAGAAGAAGAGCTTGCATTAATTGTAGACCGAACGGCGGAACTGCTCGGTGTAGAAATTCAAGGGCAAGCGACTAATGAGATTGCAAGACGGTCACGTGGTACACCAAGGATTGCGAACAGGCTATTACGCAGAGTTCGTGATTTTGCCCAAGTCCAAAGTGATGGTATCATCTCCGAGCAATTAGCGGTCGATGCACTTGAGAAGCTACAAGTGGATCGTTTGGGATTAGATCATATTGATCATAAGTTATTGATGGGGATTATCGAGAAGTTCCGTGGCGGTCCGGTAGGGTTAGATACCATTGCAGCTACGATTGGTGAAGAGGCACATACGATTGAGGATGTGTATGAGCCGTATTTGCTGCAAATTGGTTTCTTACAGCGAACCCCGCGTGGAAGAGTTGTGACGGCTGATGTCTATCACCATTTTAATATGGAGGTGCCAAAGTGAGTAGCATGCCAAAAATCTTAGTGACGGTTGGGATCGTTTTAATTGTTATTGGATTGTTGTGGCAGGTAGGTGGTAAATATTTTTCACTAGGCAAGCTCCCGGGCGACATTTTTATTAAAAAAGGAAATACGACATTTTATTTCCCGATTGTGACGTCAATTATTTTAAGTATCGTTCTATCGTTAATTTTTTACGTGATTGGTCGTTTTCGTTAAAAGATACTTGTCATTGAGTGCTCTGTTTTGTATTCTAAATAGGATTGTTGCACAATAACTTGTAAATAATAATCAAAGAACTAGCAATCCGAAGATGAAAAGGTGAATCGTTATGGATGTCAATCAATTTGATTTTACATTACCAGAAGAACTTATCGCACAGACGCCACTAAGAGAGCGGAGTGCTTCAAGGCTACTCGTTGTTGACCCAAAGGTGGAGAAGATTTCTCACCAACAATTTCCATCAATCATTGATTATCTCAATCCTGGTGACTGTTTGGTGTTAAATGATACAAGAGTTTTGCCAGCGAGATTATACGGGATGAAAGAAGAAACGGGTGCAAAAGTTGAAACCTTACTTTTGAAGCAATTGGAAAATGACCGTTGGGAGACATTGGTTAAACCGGCGAAACGGGTTAAAGTAGGAACAACTGTTACATTTGGAGATGGCCGGCTTCGGGGTGTTTGTGTAGAAGAACTAGAACACGGTGGGCGTGTGATTGAATTTAGCTATGAAGGGATTTTTCATGAAGTTCTTGATCAGCTAGGTGAAATGCCACTCCCGCCGTATATTACCGAGCAACTCGATGATAAAGAGCGTTATCAAACCGTATTTGCTAAACATCGTGGGTCCGCCGCAGCACCAACCGCAGGCCTTCATTTCACAGAACAATTATTGAAGGAGATTGAAGAGAAAGGTGTACATATCACCTATATTACCTTACATGTTGGGCTTGGCACGTTTCGACCAGTCAGTGTAGAGAATATTGAGGAGCATGACATGCATGCTGAGTTTTACCAAATGACAGAAGGGACCGCTCAATTGCTGAATCAGGTAAAGCGAGATGGCGGTCAAATTATTGCGGTTGGAACAACTTCTGCTCGGACATTAGAGACGATTGCTAGAGACAATGAAGGAACGTTCAAAGAATCGTCAGGCTGGACCGATATTTTTATTTTTCCTGGTTATCACTTTCAAGGCATCCATGGTATGATCACGAATTTCCATTTGCCTAAATCAACGCTAATGATGCTTGTTAGTGCCTTAGCCGGACGCGAATTTATCTTAAAAGCTTATGAAGAAGCGGTAAGAGAACGCTATCGCTTTTTTAGTTTTGGAGATGCAATGCTCATCTTAGAAGGGAGTTACAAGTAATGGCAGCCGTTACCTATGAACATATCAAAACGTGTAAGCAGTCAGGTGCGCGTTTAGGGAGAGTCCATACACCTCATGGGGTGTTTGAGACGCCTATCTTTATGCCTGTTGGGACATTGGCAACTGTAAAAACAATGAGTCCTGAGGAATTAAAGGAAATTGGCTCACAAATTATTTTAAGTAATACGTATCATTTATGGCTTCGACCTGGTCATGATATTGTGAAAGAAGCAGGTGGACTACATCAGTTTATGAATTGGGACAAGCCGATTTTAACAGATTCTGGTGGTTTTCAGGTCTTTAGTTTAAGTGACTTGCGTAAGATAAAAGAAGAAGGGGTTTATTTTCGAAATCATTTAAGTGGTGAAAAGCTGTTCTTAAGTCCTGAGGGAGCCATGGAGATTCAAAATGCCCTAGGTTCAGATATTATGATGGCCTTTGATGAGTGTCCTCCGTATCCGGCTGAACATGAGTATATGAAAAATTCAGTCGAGCGGACAAGCCGTTGGGCAGAGCGTTGTCTTGAAGGACATAAGCGCCCTAATGATCAAGGGTTATTTGGGATTATTCAAGGTGGCGAGTATGAAGATCTTCGGCGCCAAAGTGCGAGCGATTTAGTATCACTCGACTTTCCTGGGTACGCCATTGGAGGTTTATCCGTCGGTGAACCGAAAGATGTGATGAATCGTGTACTTGAATTTACGACACCACTACTTCCAGACAATAAGCCACGCTATTTAATGGGGGTGGGTTCACCAGATTCATTAATTGATGGGGCAATTCGAGGGGTCGACATGTTTGACTGTGTCTTGCCGACAAGAATTGCTAGAAATGGGACATTAATGACGAGCAAAGGACGTCTTGTCGTCCGGAATGCTAAATATGCGCGTGACTTTTCACCATTGGATGAAAATTGTGATTGTCATGTTTGTCGGAACTATTCACGAGCCTATATTCGTCATCTCGTTAAATGTGATGAAACGTTCGGATTTCGCTTAACCTCTTACCATAATCTTTATTTCTTGTTAAACTTAATGGAGCAAGTGAGGCAGGCGATTCGTGAAGATCGATTACTCGATTTTCGTGAAGAATTTTTTGAACAATATGGATTCAACAAACCAAATGCAAAAAACTTTTAAAATATACAGGAAAACTGTATGATTTAAAGTAATATAGTATAGGGTTGGCTCCGTAAAAAGGTTTGTCTTGCCAGCTTAACGTTATAGGTTTGTGAAAGGGGGGAGAACAATGGATTTATTAGCAACGCTTGGTCCGCTAATTTTAATGTTTGCGATTTTCTACTTTCTTTTAATTCGCCCGCAGCAAAAGCGACAAAAGGCAATTAAAGAAATGCATGATAACCTACAAAAAGGAAACAAGATCATTACAATTGGTGGTTTACATGGAACTATCGATGCAATTGATGAAGACAAAATTGTCATTCTAGTTGATGATAACCGTAAACTTACGTATGATCGCTCAGCTGTACGTGAAGTAGTCAATCCAGATTAATGTACATAAATAAAACGCAACCAGAAATTGGTTGCGTTTTATTTGGAGGTGTCTTAAAAGGTTTAAATCAACCATTTAGGACACCTCCTTTCTTTTAGGATTGATTGCTAAATAGATTAACTCCAATAATCCCACCTAAGACACCACAAGCGAGGTAGCCTGCGTGGTGAACATATTGTTCAAGTGAGAATGTTGAATTGTACCCTAAATATTGGATGAGAAATGTGATCACAGAATAAAGTAAGGCAGTTGCTGCACCAACGACCCAACCTTTCTGCTTCGAAATCATGCCTGATACAACACCCCCGATAAATAGTGCAAGGAAGGATGCCGTTAAGATCAGCCAAGAAAATGAAGATTCTGTAAATGCTGTGAAGGTTAATACTAAAGAGACAATAAAGCTAAAGGAAAGCGCAATTGCTAAAATCGTTAGTACGCCGTACAACATTCCTGGAATGATGCCCCGATGTGTCAAAAGTCCTCTCCCCTTTCATTATTCATTTGTTTACTAATAGCTTATTCGTGCTTGGACAGATTAGAATAATTTGTTTTAGAAAACAGCGTGTAACGCCAAAAAAGTAAAGATCTCGCCTTTAAAACATTTCTATTTGAGAAGTATTTTTAGGACGAACCCATCATAGGATGATAGAAATGGGGAGGAGATCAGATGGAAGTTACTTTGGCCTTTATCATTTTTACGATCAGTTATATTATCATTATTAGTGAAAAGTTGAACCGTGCTCTTGTTGCCTGTCTTGGTGGGGTCATGATGCTATTTGTCGGTGTGATTGATTTAGATGCCGCCTTTTTGCAACATATCGATTGGCATACGATCACACTTTTGTTAGCGATGATGATCCTCGTATCAATTACGAGTCAAAGTGGGGCATTTGAATACATAGCGGTAACCGTGGCGAAGCAAGTTAAAGGAAAACCGGTTCCTTTACTTATTTTTTTGTCGATCTTAACAGCAGTCGGTTCTGCTTTTTTAAATAACGTGACAACTGTACTCTTGATTGTACCGATCGTTTTAACCTTAACCCGAATGCTTGAAATGAATGCTGTCCCATTTTTGCTTACCATTATTCTTGCCTCTAATATAGGTGGTACTGCGACGTTAATTGGTGATCCTCCAAACCTGATGATTGGTCAAGCTGTTGAACATCTTAGTTTTAATGATTTTTTATTTCATTTAGGTCCGGTTGTTTTGTTTATCTTTATCGTCATTTTAACAGGTTTAGTCATGTATTATCGAAATTCACTAAAAGTAACGACAGAAAACCAAATGAGGTTACTAGCGATTGAGCCAAAGTCTTATTTAAAGCACAAGCCGTTATTAATTAAGTCAGTATCAGTTCTCGCTGTCACGACGTTCGGATTTATTATTCAGCCATTATTAAAGGTTGAATTAACGAGTATTGCGATGGCAGGTGCATTACTTTTAATGTTGTTAACGCATCAAGAACAAAATATTGAGGAAGTATTTAAGTCGGTCGAGTGGGTGACATTGTTTTTCTTTGTTGGTCTTTTTATGCTTGTTGGTGGATTAAAAGATGTCGGGATTATCGATGAAATTGCAAAATCGATTATATATTATACAGATGGAGATTTACCAAAAACATCAATCTTCATCTTGTGGAGTTCGGGAATACTTTCCGGTTTTGTTGATAATATCCCCTTTGTAGCGGCAATGATTCCTGTCATATTAGAATTTGAAAATTATGGTATGACGAATTTAGACCCTTTATGGTGGGCACTTGCATTAGGAGCTTGTCTCGGTGGGAATGGAACATTAATCGGTGCGACAGCGAATGTGATTGTCGCTGGGCTTGCAATGAAAGCCAAGCAACCGTTTAGTTACATGGAGTTTCTAAAGGTAGGTGCTCCTGTTGCGCTCGTTTCGTTTATTATTTCAACGGTTTATTTATATGTGAGGTACTTAATTCCATTTCACTAAAAAGAGGTTGGGGACAAAGGTTGGTTTTTTACCTTTTGCCCGAGCCTTTTTACTATGGAGTGATTTCCAAAAGCTGTAGGTCATGTTCTAACTGATTATGGTCAAACTAGGAATTAGACAAGCGATAAAGTAAACGAGGCAAGCGAGGAGGGAAAGAGGTTGGATTATGGAACAATGATATTACGAACATTATTGATTTATGTTATTATCCTTCTTGTTCTTCGCTTTATGGGGAAAAGAGAGATTGGTCAATTATCGGTAATTGATTTTGTCGTAAGTATCATGATTGCAGAACTAGCTGTGATCTCGATTGAAAATACGGCCGCACCAATGTTAAATACGATTGTTCCCATTCTTATTTTGTCGATCATTCAAATCACATTAGCTTATATCGGACTAAAAAGTGAAAAAATAAGAGATATAGTTGATGGAAAGCCATCGGTATTGATTAACCAAGGAAAGATTGACGAAAATGAGATGCGAAAACAACGTTACAATTTCGACGATCTCCTCGTTCAACTCCGACAAAATAAAATTAGGAGTGTTTCTGACGTTGAATTTGCTATTCTAGAGCCATCTGGAAAGTTATCTGTGATTGAAAAGGAAGCTAAAACAAATGGAGAAGATAACCTACATAATTTCCTTCCTGTCCCTCTCATTCTAGATGGTGAGATCCAGCAACAACATCTAGAGAAAATTAATCAAACACAGTTATGGTTAAGGCAAGAACTAAGAAAGTTAGGTTATCGAGATATAAAAAAAATCTCCTATTGTTCAGTTGATAAAAATGGTTCCTTTTTTATAGATTTGGATGATTAATCGTAGTGCTTACAATATAAATCCACAACTAATTTATGAGATCTAGACAGGCGTATAAGCAATGAGTGAAAAATGAAATAGGATATCATGAGACTTCTTAAAGGAGGCTTTTCATGTCCTATACGACTTACTATTATGACCTTTGTTGTAAACATCGTGGACAATTTGTCAAAATCCATGATCAAAGCGGTCACCTTTATCAAGGGAAAATTGTTGATGTAGATAGACAACATGTTTGGCTAGAACGAGAAGGTGCTGGGCCCTCGCGGAAAGCACCTAGCTTTGGTGGCTTTGGTTATGGGTTTTTTGGACCTTATGGCGGTGTAGGAGGCTATCCAGGTTATGGTGGTTACCCAGGTTATGGCCGTTATGGATTTGGCTATGGTCGAACGTTTCCGGTTGCACTAGCTGCCATTGGGGGATTTGCTTTAGGTGCTGCCTTTTTCTGGTAAATTGAGGGGCGGGACAAACCTACAATAGTGGCAATGACCACTTGCCACATGCCCGTTTGTGAGTCTCACAACGGGTTTTTAAAAGATGGTGGTGGCTACGCTCCTTGCTTCGAGGCTAGGATAAAAGGTAAAGCCAACCTTTTGTCCCAGCCTCTTTCTGCTTTCTTAGAAAATATATTTAAAAAATATCTTGAAATATTTTTTCGATAATGTAATATTGTAAGAAACAAATGTGCACTGTAAACAGACACTAAAAAAGTGAGGGGAAAAAAATGAAGTTAATACTTAAATTACTTGTGGGGATCATAGCAGGTATTCTTATAGGATTAGTTGGGCCTGAATTCATCGTTAGGCTAATGATTACAATAAAGACGGTGTTTGGAAGTTTTATTGGCTTTATTATTCCATTTATTATTTTATTTTTCATAGCTTCTGGTGTCGCTGGATTAGGTCAGCGCTCAGGAGGTCTTGTTGGAAAAACGGTTGGTGTTGCATACTTGTCAACCTTCTTGGCAGGGATCGTCGCATTTTTTGTGGCTAGCATCATCATCCCAAATATATCTAGTGGATATCAATCAATTGAGGAAGGGACGGCGGCGTTAGAGCCTCTTTTAAATATTGAATTCACACCACTTATGGGAGTTGTAACAGCGCTCATTACAGCTTTTGTATTTGGAATAGGTGTAGCGAAAACAGGTAGCGCGACATTAAAGTCAATGTTCGATGAAGGTAAAAAAATCATCGATTTAGTCATTTCAAAGATTATCATTCCTTTTTTACCATTGTACATCGCAGGGATTTTTGCTGAGCTTGCTTATGAAGGAACTGTTTTTGAAACTTTAAAAGTGTTCGGTGTTGTCTTAGTTCTAGCGATTTGTACTCATTGGCTATGGATCATCATTCAGTACATCACAGCTGGTTCAATTAGCAAACGAAATCCATTCCAATTATTAAAAAATATGTTGCCTGCTTATTTTACAGCGCTCGGAACAATGAGTAGTGCAGCGACAATTCCTGTGACATTACGTTCAACGAAACAAAACCGTGTGAAGGAAGATATTGCAAACTTTGTTGTACCGTTATCAGCAAACATTCATTTATCTGGAAGTGTGATTACAATCGTTACTTGTACGGTTGCGGTAATGACCTTAACACCAGAATTAGCCATGCCAAGCTTTACACAAATGATTCCGTTTATCCTTATGCTTGGTGTGATCATGGTGGCAGCGCCGGGTGTTCCTGGGGGAGCGATTATGGCAGCGACCGGGGTCTTAATGACGATGTTTGGGTTTAATGAGGCAGCCATTGGCTTAATGATTGCATTATATATGGCCCAAGATAGTTTTGGAACGGCGACAAACGTCACTGGGGACGGAGCCATTTCTGTCATTGTTGACCAAGTATCAGAAAAAAGTAAATAAAGTAGAAGAGGACAAGCAACACTTCTATCGTATGTTTTTGGGCTGGATGAAACAGTAAAATCAACTGTTTTGTCCAGCCTTTTTCGTACCTTTTTACAATAGGCTCTGTTATTGTTGAATGTTGATATTGGGCTCATTTTATGGGAGATATGAATGAAATCCTATGAGAAAATAAATTTTCTCCATGATTTTATTCATATCTTCCAACCTTTCAGTACCTGAAAGGCGTGCGAAACTAAGGTTTCGCACGAAATGAGCCCAATATCAACGACCATCAACACTAAACTTTAACACAGCCTTAAATAAAAGTTTAAGAACCGCTTATACTAATCGTAGGAATCTAGAGTGAAGGAGGCATCATTTTTGGATAAACGATCATATCCCATCAGTCAACCACCGCAACATCAAGATCAGCAACCGGGAATTGAATCAAACATGGTTCCGCTTCCGATGTATGAGAAGCCAACGTACCAAGGAAGTGGGAAATTACAAAATAAAGTAGCGTTACTGACAGGAGGAGATAGTGGCATTGGCCGTGCCGTAGCGGTTGCTTTTGCTAAAGAAGGTGCAGATGTTGTGATTTCGTATTTAAATGAACATGAGGATGCAGCAGAAACGAAACGACAAGTAGAGGAGGAGGGGAGGACGTGTTTACTCGTTAGCGGTGATATCGGTGAGGAGTCTTTTTGTGAGCAATTGGTTCAAGCGACCATTGACCAATATGGAAAAGTGGATGTGTTAATTAATAACGCAGCAGAACAGCATCCGCAAGCTGGAATTGATATGATTAGTGCCGAACAGCTAGAACGAACGTTTCGTACCAATGTTTTTGCGCCCTTTTATCTGATCAAAGCTGCGATCCCCTATCTAAAACCAGGGAGCTCAATTATTAATACGGCCTCAGTGACTGCTTACAAAGGCAACAAGCAGCTGATTGATTATTCAGCAACAAAAGGAGCACTTGTATCTCTGACACGGTCTTTATCAGAATCGTTAGCTGGACAAGGAATTCGTGTCAACGGTGTTGCGCCTGGGCCCATTTGGACGCCATTGATTCCATCCACTTTTTCGAGTGAAGATGTTGCTTCGTTTGGTCAAAACACAGCGATGATGCGAGCAGGACAACCAGAAGAATTAGCGCCGAGTTACGTATTTTTAGCCTCTGATGATTCTTCATATATGTCCGGCCAAATGATCCATGTCAACGGAGGCGAAATTGTTAACGGGTAGTATGAAAATAAAAAAGCAACCCAAAAAAGGGTAGCGACTTTGTCATTTGTTCTGGGGATGTCCCATAAGGTAGGAACCACACCTTTTTGAGACATCCCCAGTATCATTTTATTTTCTAATGAACAGCGATAAGAACTTACCGATAAAGGGAACACGGTTGATCTCTTCCTTTTTAATTAAGCCCAGGACAAGTAATAAAAGTCCGTAGACGATCGCAGTGATTGTAATTGAAATAATTGTACGTGGTAATAGTTGTATCGTTTCAAAGGAAAATTCGTATAAAACGTATCCTGTAATTGTTGTAATCGCCATCGTTATAACGACCTTAAGTAAGTCGCGTATGTTTAAAGTGAAACCAATCGATTTAACGACAGTCGCAAAGTGTAGCAATGTGACCAATACAATCCCAATGACAATGGCAAGGGCGGCCCCCATAATCCCGAGTTCCGGTCGTGTCGCGAGGGCGAAGATGGCGGCAATTTTGACGATTGCTCCAATAAAACTATTCATCATCGCTGCTTTAGCTAGATTAAGTGCCTGTAGTGTCGCTTGCAATGGTCCTTGGAAGTATAGGAAGATACTAAATGGAGCCATTACTTTTAAGTAAGATGCGACCGTTGGTTCATTATACATCAGGTCCATGATTGGTACGGCAAATACATATAAAACAACAATCGAAATTCCTCCAGAAATAAGGGCTAACCGTAACGCCTGCCCGAGACGGTGGTGAATCGTTGCATAGTGCTTCATTGCCGCTGCCTCACTAATGGCTGGGACGAGCGAAACGGAAAGTGAGTATGTGATAAATGTCGGTAAATACAGTAACGGGATCGCAAAACCTGAAAGTTCTCCATATTGAGTTGTAGCAACCGCTGTTGCCACACCGGCAATGGCGAGACTTTGTGCAACGACGATCGGCTCAAAGAAAAAGGTAATAGATCCGATGAGACGACTCCCTGTCGTTGGCAATGCTATGGCCATAAGGTCTTGGAAGGTCTTTTTTCCTTGTTTTAGGAAGTCGAAAAAACCGCGGCGAATTCGAATTCTTTTCTTCGCTTTGAACATGCAGATCATAAAAATGAGCGAGGCGAGCTCGCCAATAACAACTGAGATCATGGCACCAGCAGCTGCATATTCAACACCGTATGGTAAAAATGCTGATGTGAAAACAGCAACGAGGGTAATTCGAATGACTTGTTCGATCACTTGTGAATAAGCTGTCGGTCTCATATTTTGTCGCCCTTGAAAATAACCACGTAATACTGACGACAAGGCAACAATAGGTACGATTGGTGCAATCGCAATGAGTGGATAGTAGGCTCGTTCGTCTGTCAGTAAAGTCTCTGCTATAATGGGTGCAAATGCAATCATTCCAAATGTGAATACGAGACTTAATATGCCAGTAACAGTAAGGGAGACAACGAGAATGCGTTTGATTTTTCGACGGTCTGCGATAGCTTCAGCTTCTGCTACTAATTTTGAGATAGCTACCGGTAAGCCAAGCTGAGTTAGTGTGATGATGAGCAGAAGCGTTGGGACAGCCATCATATAAAGGCCGACGCCTTCAGCTCCCATGATTCTGGCGACGACAATTTTGTTTATGAAGCCAAGGATGCGTGTGATCAGTCCAGCTATAATTAAAATTAACGTACCCTGGAGAAAAGTTTGTTTTGACATGTACGCCCCTACTTTCTAAAAAAATGATGGATATTTTCCACAATTATTTATATGCTTATTAGGGGGCCAAGCATGACAAGTAGTTACTGAAAGAGAATAATTCAGTAAGAATCCTGGATGTTTGCTACATTGGCGCATGGCTCTTGGATGGATCATTGTAATGATAGAAAAAAGGAGTACAACTATGTTTGAATGGAAAAATATTTTACGTGGCATGATGATAGGGGCTTCAGATCTTGTTCCAGGTGTAAGTGGGGGGACGATTGGGGTCATTCTTGGCATTTATGATCGATTAATTGAGGCCATTAGTGGCTTTTTTAGTAGGAGGTGGAAGCAGTATCTAGGTTTTCTTATTCCATTAGGAATTGGAGCGGTTCTAGCGATCCTCCTTTTAAGCCGTTTAATCAAATGGTTATTGGAGTTCTATCCACAACCTACCTATTTTCTTTTTCTTGGTTTAATAGCCGGGATTGTACCTTATTTATTACGTCAAGTAGACTATAAAAATAACTTTCGTTTGCATCATTATTTTGTTTTACTTCTTGCTGGGGCATTGATTGCCTCAACATTGTTTTTTAGGCAGAGTGATGAGTCGATGGTGATTGAGACGTTGAATACTTCATCTGCTCTTCTGTTGTTTTTCTCGGGCTGGATTGCTAGTATGTCGATGCTTTTACCGGGGTTGAGTGGATCATTTGTCATGCTCTTATTAGGGGTGTATGCAACGGTTATTAATGCGCTAGCGACTTTAAATCTACCTATTATATTTGTTGTCGGGTGTGGAGTAGCTGTAGGCTTAGTCATTAGTAGTAAGTTAATACGGATGCTTTTGAAGACAATGCCGGTGTTTACGTATGCAGCGATCATTGGGATGGTGATCGGCTCCGTTTTTGTGATTTTTCCTGGAATCGAACAAAATATCTTGCTCTTGATCATTAGCCTACTGACCTTTGTTGCTGGCTTTTATGTAGCAACTTTCTTTGGGAAAAATGAGATCGAGTCTTAAAAGCTAGAATGTGATTAAGAATCAAAGAGAAGGGAGAGGAACGACTACGATGCAACAATTTGAAGTATGGAGAGAAGATGTTGAGCCAGCTTTGCAAAGCAAAGCTGACGAATTTCATTTTTTAGGTTATGATCGTACGAGTATAGATGACATTTGGGACTGTGTATTGGCGAAGGTGAAGAAGAAAAAAACGCATATCCACCTTCATGAATTCGTTCATTATATTTTAACACTGAAACCGAATGAATATATGACGTGGTTAACAATTGAGGCTTATAAGGGTCCTGATTGGTTTGCAAGTGAAAAACCGATGACTCCGTAAATATAAGTGAATGTTGTGAATGTTTAGCAGAAAATTGACAGGAAAAAACAATGGTCGCTATAATTGAAATATTGTGTTTTAAGTTTGTTTATATGGACAAGCGTTGGTGATTTTTTAAGGAGGCTTTTTAGAATGGTGAAAAAGGGTCGGATTTTTGCTTTTTTTCTCATTGTCGGTTTGCTTGCCGGGTTGATCGGATCAACGGTAATTGGAACTGCAAAAGAAATTAAGCTAGGCTTAGACCTTCAAGGTGGGTTTGAGATTTTGTATCAAGTACACCCTGCTGAAGAAGGAGACGTCATTGATGATGATGTGTTAAGCGCGACAGTTAGTGCGTTAAATCAGCGTGTAAATGTCATTGGTGTATCTGAACCGAATATTTCAATTGAGGGTGAAGATCGGATTCGCGTTCAGTTAGCTGGTGTCGAGGACCAACAGACCGCACGAGAATTATTGTCGACAGAAGCACAGCTTTCATTCCGTGATGTCAATGATGAATTAATGCTCGATGGTGCGGATTTAGAAGAAGGTGGGGCAAGCCCATCATTTGATGAAAATAATAATCCAATTGTTACATTAACATTAAAGGATGCGAGTTTGTTTGCGGACGTAACGAGAGAACTTTCCCAACGTCCGGAAGGTGAGAATCTTCTTGTTATTTGGCTCGATTATGAAGAAGGCGATTCGTTCCAAGAGGAGCTAATGAAAGAAGAGCCAAAATTTATGTCTGCGCCACGTGTTGGGCAAACATTGAACACGCGTAATGTTATGATTGAAGGGTCATTTACACTTGAGGAAACGCGCTTTTTAGCTGAAATTTTAAATGCAGGTTCACTGCCAGTACAGCTAGAAGAGATGTACTCAAATTCCGTCGGAGCAGCATTAGGTGAAGAGGCAATGGAGAAAACGATCTTTGCCGGGTTTATCGGGATCGCATTGATCTTCGCTTATATGTTGTTCTACTACCGCTTTATGGGGATCATTGCTATCATTTCTCTGTCTGCCTATATCTTCTTAGTGTTACTCGTCTTTAACTGGATGAATGCGGTATTAACGTTACCTGGGATCGCAGCACTGATCCTTGGTGTTGGGATGGCTGTTGATGCGAACATCATTACCTATGAACGTATTAAAGAAGAAATTCGTACGGGTAAATCGATTATGTCTGCATTTAGGGCAGGGAGCCGTCGCTCGTTATCAACGATTCTTGATGCCAATATTACAACGATTTTAGCGGCATCTGTTCTGTTTTACTATGGGACAAGCTCGGTTCAGGGGTTTGCGGTGATGTTAATCGTTAGTATTTTAACGAGCTTTATTACCTCTGTGTATGGCTCGCGCCTTCTTTTAGGACTTTGGGTCAACAGTCGTATTCTGAATAAGAAGCCACGTTTATTTGGGGTAAAGGAGGATGAGATTAGTGAACTTTAATTTTCAAGACCGCAATCTAGACTTTGTTAAACATCGTAAAAAGTTCTTTTCGTTCTCAATTGCCTTTACTCTCCTTGGCATTATCTTATTGTCAACAATTGGTTTAAACTTAGGGATCGATTTTGAAAGTGGTTCTCGAGTTGAAGTGATGTCTCCTGAGCCGTTAACAGCAGAGCAAGTGATTGAAGATTTTGCCCAAATTGGGGATGGATATGTTCCTGATGATGTAACGCTTGCAGGTGATCAAAATGAATATGGCTATGCACAGTTTATAGGTGTTCTAAATGCGGATGAAATAGCTGAAATTCAAGCGTACTTTGCCGAGCAATATGGTGCAGAACCCAATACAAGTACGGTATCGCCAACAGTGGGGCAAGAGCTAGCCCAAAACGCCTTAATCTCTGTGTTAATTGCCTCGGTTGGGATTATCATTTATGTTGCGATTCGCTTTGAGTTGCTGTATGGATTTGCAGCAATTATCGCGTTATTACATGACGCTTTCTTCATCATTACTATATTTAGCTTGTTACAAATTGAGATAAATGTACCATTTATTGCGGCGGTATTGACGATCGTCGGTTATTCAATCAACGATACGATTGTTACTTTTGACCGTATTCGTGAAAATATGAAAAATGCAAAACGCGTCAAAGGCTTTGCTGACCTGTCTGCGATTGTGAATAAGAGTTTGGTGCAAACACTAGCACGCTCTATTAATACTGTAGTCACAGTAATGTTTGCTGCGGCGGCGATTATGATCTTTGGTGGTGAGGCGATTCGCTCGTTTGCGTTTGCCTTGTTACTCGGATTAATTGCCGGAACCTACTCTTCGCTATTCTTAGCCTCACAGGTATGGTTAGTATGGAAAGCGAAACAACTTGAGAAGAAACGCTTTGACAGTCCGGCTGAAAATGAGGCGTAATTCTTCATTCAATAGAGAAAGAAATAAAAAGGCCATCGGTGCATACCATGGCCTTTTTATTGGTATAATTTACGTATGTGTAATCATAGCCACTATAAAATGAGGTGGATTGTAGTTCAAGCACGGATGTTTATATTTCTTGGTTTCGGGATGTGATACGATGGAAGCGCAAGAGAAGATTGATGAACGTTATCAAAAGGTCAAGTTTGGAGCCTGGATAGGTATTATTGGTAATGTAATGTTAGCGATTATCAAAGGGGTTGTTGGTATCATTGCCAATAGCCGAGCGCTCGTGGCAGATGCTGTCCATTCGGCATCCGATGTCGTTGGCTCGGTAGCTGTTTTAATTGGGGTTCGTGCAGCCAAACTGCCTCCTGATCGTGATCATCCATATGGTCATGGAAAAGCAGAGTCAGTAACAGCGATTATCGTTGCTGTTTTGTTGTTTGTCGTTGGGTTAGAGATTGCGATCTCAGCGGGTAAATCATTTTTTGAACCGATTGATGTACCAAAAACGATTGCGATTTATGCGATTGTGTTTTCAATGATTGTCAAAGAGCTTATGTTTAGGTACAAGTATCATTTGGGTAAGAAATATAGAAGTGAGGCGTTAATAACAGATGCCTGGCACCATCGCTCTGATGTGTTTTCTTCATTTGCTGCCTTACTTGGTGTAGGTGGAGCGATCATCGGTGGTTACTTTGGGGTATCATGGCTTGTTTATGCCGATCCAGTTGCCGGGATATTCGTTGCAATATTGATTATGAAGATGGCATGGTCGCTCGGTAGACAATCGATACATAATGCACTTGATCATGTGCTTCATGATGAAGATACAGAAGAAATGAGAGAGGTTGCTGCTTCAGTTGAGGGTGTGTTAAATATTGATGAGTTTCATGCACGCGAGCATGGTCACTACGTTATCGTTGATATTAAAATTGCCGTTAACCCCGAGATGACAGTAGAAGAAGGGCATGCTGTCGGTAAGAATGTGAAGCAAAAGTTAATCGAGATTGAACATGTACACAATGTCTTTGTTCATGTGAACCCGTATACAGCAAATGATACAGATGAGTAGGGGAAGGTGATTGGATGAGAGGTCAATGGAGTTTGATTTTGGGGTTAATTGCAGCACTCGTAATCGCTGTATTTGCAGTGATTAATGTGGATGCTGTACGTGTGAATTATGTATTTGGAACGGCGGAATGGCCGTTAATATTAGTTATCATTGGTTCAGTGTTAATGGGTGGAGTTATTGTAGGGTCTGTTGGTTTAGTAAAAGTGTACCAATTGCAACAAGAGATTAAGCGTTTGAACACGAAGCTTGCGAAAACGACAATGAACAATAAGCCAGAGACAGCTAATTCAAAGAAACCACAGCAAGAAAAGCAAACGGAAGAGAAAATGGCTAACAAGAGTGCTAACAAAAACGAAGCAAAGGAATAGTGCTTCATTAAAATTCAACGTTGATGATTGCTAGGAATGGAAATGGAATGTTATTGTAACCCCTTGTGACCTTTAGTATAATAGGTTGGTCAAGGGGTGTTTTTATGCTGAAAGCAAAAGCGAGATGGAAAATTGAGCAAAGTGATGATCGAAAAGTATCTGAGTTAACCAAACAGCTACAGCTTTCTCCTTTAGTAGCACAGCTGCTTATTAATCGTGGGATTGAAACGGTACAAGCAGCGAAACGTTTTTTATATAAAGAAAAAGTAGACGTTTATGATCCTTTTTTATTAGATGGGATGCGTGAATCGGTTGAGCGTATTGAACGGGCGCTTGAAGCAAACGAGAAAATCCTTATTTTTGGTGACTATGATGCTGATGGTGTTAGCAGTACAACGATTATGTACTATACGCTCCGTGAAAAACAGGCAGATTTTGATTTCTATATTCCGAATCGGTTTACAGAGGGCTATGGACCGAATGAACCAGCATTGAGATGGGCGAAAGAACAAGGATACGGGTTGGTCGTCACTGTTGATACAGGGATTTCTGCTGTGAAGGAAGCTGCTGTGGCCAAGGAATTAGGCCTAGATTTTATTGTGACGGACCATCATGAACCGCCGCCTGAATTGCCCGATGCCTATTGCATTATTAACCCGAAAAAGCCAGGTTGTCCATATCCATTTAAAGAGCTAGCCGGTGTCGGTGTTGCTTTTAAATTGGCGCATGCTTTACTAGGACGAGTTCCAACCGAGTGGCTAGATATTGTCGCGATTGGAACAATTGCTGACCTAGTACCACTTGTTGATGAGAATCGTTTGCTTGCAAAACTTGGCGTCGAAGCGTTGCAAGTGTCACAAAAGCCAGGAATAAAAGCAATAAAAAAAGTATGTGGCATCGACCAGCAAGTGATCAATGCCGAGCATGTCGGCTTTGGGATTGGTCCGCGAATTAATGCAGTTGGTCGTCTTGATTCCGCTGATCCTGCCGTACACCTGTTGATTTCAGAGGATCAAGAAGAGGCTGATGCGATCGCCGAAGATATTGATCAATTGAACCAAGATCGGAAAGAGATTGTTAACCAAATGGCTGAGGAAGCGATTGCTGAAGTTGAAGCCAATTATCCGCCTGATCAGCATTCTGTTCTCATTATAGCCAGGGAGAACTGGAACCCTGGAGTCATTGGGATTGTGGCCTCTCGCTTAGTCGAGCGCTATTACCGCCCAACGATCGTCTTGAGCATAGATCGTGAAAAAGGCGAAGCAAAAGGGTCTGCACGTAGTATTGAAGGGTTTGATATGTTTAGTAACCTCTCTAAAAGTCGGGATTTATTGCCACATTTTGGAGGGCATCCGATGGCAGCAGGGCTGACGATGGCGATCGAAGATATTGATGAACTGCGAAACCGATTAAATAAGCAAGCAGAGGAAACATTAACGAGTGAGGACTTCATACCGCTTACAAGTGTCGATCTTGTCACAACGCTTGATAGCATCTCAATTGAAGTGATTGAACAAATGGAGCAGTTAGCACCTTTTGGTGTTAGCAATCCAACGCCAAAAGTGATGATTGAAAATGTAGCGCTGTCGCACATTCGAAAAATTGGCAGTGAAAAAAACCATTTAAAAGTCACATTTGCTGAACATGACGCAACATTAGATGGCGTCGGATTCCATCAAGGCCATCTGTTTGATGAAATTAGTCCGACAGCCAAAGTATCTGCGATTGGTAAGCTTTCAATTAATGAATGGAACGGTCATTGTAAACCTCAGTTCATGCTCGAAGATGTCGCTGTAAATGAATGGCAGTTATTTGATTTTCGCGGTGTCCAAAAGTTGGCTGAGAAACTACAAGACCTGCCGAGAGAAAAACTCTTGTTGGTAGCGTTTCGCGGTGAAACAGTGGAGCAATTAGATCTTGCTTCCTATCGTGAAGAAGTCATTGCTATTGAAGAGGCTCCAACACCGATTGATTTTACTGATCGCTACGTGTTCTTTTTAGACTTACCATATGAGATGGAGCAGCTAAATCAGTTATTTGTAACTGCTGGTCAACCCGAGAGGATCTATACAGTTTTTCATCATCAAGAAGATCACTTTTTTACCACGAATCCAACACGTGAGCATTTTAAATGGTATTATGCTTTTCTAAAAAAACAAAAGACGTTTGACCTGAAGACACAAGGAGATCAGCTTGCAAAATATAAAGGCTGGTCAAAAGATACGGTTGACTTTATGACAAAGGTGTTTTTTGAATTAGAATTTGTTACAATAAAGGATGGCCTTATTACATTAATTGAACAGCCTTTAAAGAAGGATTTAGTGGCTTCAAAAACGTATCGCAGAAAACAAAGTCAAGCACACTTAGAAAATGAATTTGTTTATTCTTCCTACGATGTTCTAAAAGGTTGGTTTGACAATGTGATGAATGAGCAAAGCAAAATCAAGGAGACGATTAACTAATGGACTTTAAGAAACATATTACAATTGTAGAAGATTATCCGAAAGAAGGCATTCGTTTTAAAGATATTACGACATTAATGCAAAACGGTGAAGTATATAAACAAGCGATCGATGAAATGGCTCAATATGCAAAGGAAAAAAATGCAGATGTAATCGTTGGGCCAGAAGCGCGTGGGTTTGTTGTCGGTTGTCCTGTTGCTTACACGTTAGGGTTAGGTTTTGTTCCTGTTCGAAAAGAAGGGAAGCTACCGCGTGAAGTCGTCAAGGTTGACTATGGCCTTGAATATGGAAAAGATTGTTTGACTATTCATAAGGATGCAATTCAAGAAGGTCAGCGTGTCATCATTACAGATGATTTATTAGCAACCGGGGGTACCATTGAGGCTACGATCAAAATGGTTGAAGAACTTGGTGGAATCGTTGTCGGAATCGCGTTCATGATTGAGTTAACCTACCTTGATGGCCGTGAGAAATTAGATAGCTATGATATCTTTACGTTGACAACTTACTAAGAACAACGGATAAACTACCAGAGGGGTGCTCACGATCGAGCGCTCTTTGTTTATATGGAAAAAGCAAGCGGAGTTTTGCTAGATTGCATGATGAGCCACCGATTTGGCAATCTTCTTAACAATTTTTGTGTTTCCCTCTTTACAGAGTCTCTATTCTTAACGATAATAAAAGAAATATAGAAACGGATTGAAAAGGTTAAAGGTGATTCCATGACAATTGATCAAGTATTAGAAAAGGCGAGTCAATACCTTTCTGATGAACATATAGCTTTTTTAACAGATGCTTATCGTTTTGCTGAGTCCGCTCATAAAGAGCAGTATAGAAAATCAGGAGAACCATATATCTTACACCCAGTTTCGGTTGCAGGTATTTTAGTTGAACTTGAAATGGACCCCAATACGATAGCAGCAGCGTTTCTTCATGATGTAGTTGAAGATACGTCGGTGACACTTGAAGAGTTGGCAAGTGCCTTTAATGATGAAGTCGCCATGCTTGTCGATGGAGTCACAAAATTAGGGAAGATCAAATATAAGTCGAAAGAAGAACAACAAGCAGAAAACCACCGCAAAATGTTTGTTGCGATGGCCAAGGATATTCGTGTCATACTGATTAAGTTGGCTGATCGCCTCCATAATATGCGTACCCTAAAGCATTTGCCACCAGAAAAACAACGAAGAATTTCAAATGAAACGTTAGAAATCTTTGCACCGCTCGCACACCGTTTAGGGATATCCACTGTGAAGTGGGAGTTAGAAGATACGGCACTTCGTTACCTTGATCCACAACAGTATTATCGGATTGTTAATCTTATGAAGCGAAAGCGTGCGGAACGTGAATTATATATAAAAGATGTGATCGATAAGATTTATGAGAGCCTTGATGATATTAAGGTAGATGCAGATATTTCAGGGCGACCGAAGCATATTTACAGCATTTATCGCAAAATGGCATTGCAAAACAAACAGTTTAATGAAATTTATGATTTATTAGCGGTGCGAATTATTGTCAAAAATATCAAAGATTGTTATGCCGTTTTAGGTGTCATTCATACATGCTGGAAGCCGATGCCTGGGCGCTTCAAAGACTATATTGCGATGCCAAAAGCAAACATGTATCAGTCTCTTCATACAACCGTTATTGGGCCGAAAGGGGAACCGCTTGAGGTGCAAATTCGCTCAGAAGAAATGCATCGAATTGCCGAATATGGGGTCGCTGCTCATTGGGCATATAAAGAAGGAAAAACGGCAGATAACAATAAAAGTCTTGAAGATAAGCTTACGTGGTTTCGCGAAATTATTGAATGGCAAAATGATGCAAACGATGCACAGGAATTTATGGAGTCACTGAAGATTGACCTATTTTCTGATATGGTCTTCGTGTTTACACCGAAAGGGGACGTTATCGAGTTGCCTCGGGGATCTGTACCACTCGATTTTGCCTACCGGATCCATACGGAAATTGGCAATCGCTGTATAGGTGCTAAAGTGAATGGTAAAATGGTTCCGCTTGATCACCAATTGAAAACGGGTGATATTATTGAAGTGTTGACTTCTAAGCATTCATATGGTCCAAGCCAAGATTGGTTGAAGATTACTCAAAGTTCTCATGCGAAAAATAAAATTCGCCAATGGTATAAGAAAGAGCGACGTGAAGAGAACATTTCAAAAGGGAAAGAGCTTGTTGAAAAAGAAATCAAAAATCTTGATTGTGAACCAAAAGAAGTATTAACACCTGAAAATATTGAGGAAGTAGCTAATAAGTTTAGTTTTACAGGCGAGGAAGATATGTATGCAGCAGTTGGTTATAGTGGGATAAGCTCAAAACAGATTGCAACGCGACTAACAGAGAAATACCGTAAGCAAAAAGGACAAGAACAAGAAGAGCAATCACTCGCAGAGGCTGTCGCAGAAATTAGCCCATACACAGCCAAGAAAAAGACGAGCATCGGTGTTCGGGTTAAAGGTGTTGATAACTTATTGATTCGTCTCTCAAAATGCTGCAACCCAGTTCCAGGCGATGACATCATCGGCTTTATAACAAAGGGGCGCGGCGTCTCGATCCACCGATCTGATTGTCCGAATGTGAATAACAAAGAAGCGGAAGGCCGCTTGTTGACAGTTGAGTGGGAAGCATATAAGCAAGCGAAGAAGAGCTACAATGTTGATATTGAAATCACCGGTTATGACCGTAGAGGCTTGTTAAATGAAGTGCTACAAGCAGTTACTGAATCAAAAACGTATATGAATGCTGTATCTGGACGGTCTGATCACCGTAACAAGGTAGCAACGATTCATATGACGATTTCGATTCATAATAAAGATCACCTTTTTAAGGTAGTTGAAAAAATTAAACAGCTTCCTGATATTTATTCTGTGCGTCGAATTATGCACTAAGTTTAGCAATGAGCTGTTACCTAGTTTAAGTAACAATCACACCTCAGGCACACGAGCGGATAGATTTTTAGTAGGTGAGTCGTGACTTGACGAGGGCAGCTCTATTGTTGAGTTAAAAACGTTTATTATAGGGGTTTTTTGTTATGAAAGTCGTACTACAACGAGCAAAACAGGCATCTGTGACGGTTAATGGAGATGTCACAGGAGCGATTGATCACGGTCTTGTTTTACTAGTCGGGATTACGCATGATGATTCTATGGATGATGTTACATATGTTGCTGATAAAGTAGCCAATTTACGAATATTTGAAGATGAAAATCAAAAAATGAATTTATCGTTACTTGATGTCAAAGGCAGTGTGTTATCGGTATCACAGTTCACGTTATATGGTGATTGCCGTAAGGGACGTCGTCCTAATTTTATGAATGCAGCGAAGCCTGATGTAGCAAATGAGCTATATGAGGCGTTTAATCAAGAGTTGCGTTCGAAAGGGATTACCGTTGAAACTGGTGTGTTTGGTGAGATGATGGATGTTCAGTTAACAAATGATGGACCGGTTACTTTAATTATCGAAAGTAAATCTTAATGATTAAAAAGGTAAAAAATCTTTAATTATGAAATGAAACGTGTAATTTTGGAAAAGCTAGATCATAACTGTTGATAAAGAAAGGAAGAGCAACGATGAGATCTAGTTTAAAGCAAAATGGTGTTAGTAAAGCTGATCAGTTGTTTCACGTCGATTTTCATGATTTTATCAATCACGAACAACACCAGACAAATATGGAATTGGCTGATGAATTTGGCTTGTCATTACGAGAAGTGAATGTATTAAAAAAGAAGTTGTCGAGGAACTGATCGAATTTTGTCTAAAGTTATTGACACTGCCTTTATTCATTCGTATGATAGAATACAAATGAAAACGAACAAGTACGATCCATTGATGAGGAAAAGTAGTTAAGAATCTACATGTTTAGAGAGGGAATGTCTAGGCTGCAAGCATTTCTACATGTCTCTTAATGAATGAACACCTCAGAGGATTTTCTCTGAACCGAGATAGAAGTAGTAGGGGAAAACGTATGCAGGCGTTAACTGTTAAAGTGGAAGTGAACAGCTTCAATTAGGGTGGCACCACGGGTATACTCTCTCGTCCCTGAATGTATTCAGGGGTGGGAGTTTTTTGTGTTTTTTTGTATTTTTGTGCGTGCTGCAATAATCGTTAGAATGGAAGGAGTTTTGATATGAAAATCCAAATACCACGTGGGACGCAAGACATTCTCCCTGGTGACGTGGAATTATGGCAGTATATTGAGCAAACAGCACACGACATCTGCAAACGGTACAATTATAAGGAAATTCGTACACCGATGTTTGAACAAACAGAATTGTTCCAACGCGGAGTCGGGGATACGACGGATATTGTCCAAAAGGAAATGTACACATTTGAAGACCGTGGTGGTCGTAGTGTGACCTTACGACCTGAAGGTACAGCGTCTGTTGCGAGAGCGTATGTTGAAAATAAATTATATGGTGACCCAAACCAGCCGACGAAACTTTATTATATTGGTCCGATGTTCCGCTATGAGCGACCGCAGTCAGGCCGAATGAGACAGTTTGTCCAGTTTGGGATTGAGGCATTAGGTAGTGATGATCCGGCCATTGATGCTGAAGTCATTGCGTTAGCGATGGGTTTTTACAGTGAACTAGGCTTGAAAAATATTAAACTTGTACTCAACAGCCTAGGTGACCAAGAAAGTCGGGAAGCACATCGAAAAGCACTTATAGATCACTTTAAACCAAGCATCAGTGAATTTTGTAGTGATTGTCAGAGTCGCCTTGAAAAGAACCCATTAAGAATTTTGGATTGTAAAAAAGACAGTAATCATCCGTTAATGACGAATGCACCGTCAATACTCGAGTATCTAACGGATGAATCGAAGCAATACTTCGAGAAAGTAAAAAGCTACTTATCAGCGATGGAAATTGATTATGTGGTTGATGCAACACTCGTCCGTGGCCTTGATTATTACAACCATACAGCATTTGAAATTATGATTGATGGTGAAGGCTTTGGTGCAATTACGACCTTAAGTGGCGGTGGCCGCTATAATGGTTTAGTTGAAGATATCGGTGGACCGAACACACCTGGGATTGGATTTGCTTTAAGTATTGAGCGCTTATTAATGGCGTTAAAAGCACAAAATATTGAAATCCCAGTTGAGCAATCCATTGATTGTTACATTGTGACCATGGGGGAAAAAGCCCAAGATAGAAGTGCGAGCCTGCTCAACCAGTTACGCCAAGCAGGGATAAGTGCAGAAAAAGATTATCAAAATAGAAAAATGAAGGCACAGTTTAAAGCAGCTGATCGTCTTAAAGCGAAGTACACCGCCGTACTTGGGGATGACGAATTAGCAAGCAATAAAATCTCTGTCAAAGAGATGGAAACAGGCAATCAAGAAGAAGTCGCGATTGACGAGTTAGTTACATATTTACAAGGGAAATGTTAAGGAGGAATTAAAATGATTGGTAGAACACATCATTGTGGAGAAATTTTAGAAGAAACGATTGGACAACGCGTTCAGTTAAAAGGCTGGGTTCAAACTCGACGCGATTTAGGGCAAGTGATTTTTATTGATTTACGTGACCGTTCAGGGATTGTACAAATCGTATTTAGCCCAGAAGATTCTAATGAGGCACTACAAATCGCTGACCGTGTACGGAGTGAGTATGTTTTAGATATCGAAGGAACGGTTGTCAAGCGTGATGAGGAAACGGTCAATGAGAAAATCCCAACTGGTAAGGTTGAGGTTCGAGTGGATAAGATCAACATTTTAAATGCTGCTAAGGCGCTACCATTCCAAATCGAAGAAAACACGGATGTATCTGAGGATATTCGCTTAAAGTATCGCTATCTTGATTTGCGCCGTCCAGAAATGCAGGAGACATTTAAACTTCGTCATCGTACAACTAAGCTGATTCGAGATTTCCTTGATGATGAAAGCTTCTATGAAATTGAAACACCGATGTTAACGAAGAGTACACCAGAAGGGGCGCGTGACTATTTAGTTCCAAGTCGTGTTCATCATGGCGAATTTTATGCTTTACCACAGTCGCCGCAATTATTTAAACAATTATTAATGGTTTCGGGATTTGAGCGCTACTATCAAATTGTTCGTTGTTTCCGTGATGAGGACTTACGTGCTGACCGTCAGCCTGAATTTACCCAAGTCGATATTGAGACATCATTTATGGAAAAAGAAGATTTAATCTCAATGATGGAAACGATGATGGCAAAAATCGTTAAAGAAACTAAAGGAATGGACATTAACACGCCTTTTGAACGTTTAACGTATGATGATGCGATGAATCGTTTCGGTTCAGATAAACCAGATACACGTTTTGGGATGGAGCTTGTTGAGCTTTCAGATATCGTAAAAGATAGTAAGTTCAAGGTGTTTACAAATGCAATTGAAAACGGTGGAATCGTTAAAGGATTAAATGTGAAGGGGGTAGCAACTCGTTATTCTCGTAAAGAAATTGATGATTTAGCTGACTTCGTAGCGATTTATGGTGCGAAGGGGCTTGCATGGCTAAAAGTCGAAGAAGATGAGCTCAAAGGGCCGATTGCTAAATTCTTTAACGAAGAAGAGACAGCAGCACTTAGACAAGCGCTTGATGCAGAACCTGGCGATCTTCTATTCTTTGGAGCTGATAAAAAACAAGTCGTATTTGATAGTATGGGTGCCCTTCGTCTGAAGTTCGGTAAGGAACTTGGTTTAATTGATGAAAGTAAGTTCAACTTCTTATGGGTGACTGAATTCCCGCTTGTTGAATATGATGAAGATGCTAAGCGTTATGTTGCCTTACACCATCCGTTCACAAGACCGATGAAAGAAGATCTTGAGCATTTAGATACTGACCCTGGTCGTGTTCGTGCTGAAGCTTATGACCTTGTGCTGAACGGGTATGAATTAGGTGGCGGATCACAACGTATTTTTGAGCGTGATCTTCAAGAAAAAATGTTTAAAACACTTGGCTTCTCTGAGGAAGAAGCAAGAAGCCAATTCGGCTTCTTAATGGATGCCTTTGAATATGGTACACCACCTCATGGAGGAATTGCCCTTGGGTTGGATCGCATGATCATGATTTTAGCAGGCAGAACGAACCTACGTGATACGATTGCTTTCCCTAAAACAGCGAGTGCAAGTGACCTCCTCACAAATGCACCAGGTGAAGTGAGTGATGCTCAGCTTGAGGAATTAAACTTAAGCATTGTTCCGAAAAAAGAAGAGGAAGAAGTAAAGGCATAATTTATCATTGACAGAAGCAGAGACTCCTCGCTATAATTAGTCTCAAGCTTAAAAATAATAAGACATTTTCATAAATTACTTATCAAGAGTGGTTGAGGGACTGACCCTGTGACACCCGGCAACCGGTTTGTATTCACAAACTACGGTGCTAATTTCAGCAGAGCGTGAACGCTCTGAAAGATAAGTGAACGGTATTTTTAAAAAACCTTTCCTTATCGGAAAGGTTTTTTTTACTTACGCAGAGGAGGATGACACAATGATATCTATCGGTTTACTTGGATTTGGGACAGTCGGGGAAGGTGTTTTTGAACGAATTTATTCAGCAAAGGCTGAAATAGAACAGGTATTAGGAGATCGAGTAGAGGTAAAAAAGATTTTGGTGAAAGATTTTCAAAAACAAAGAAATGCTGATGAGCAATTATTTACTGATAATCCGAATGACTTTTTTAAGGATCGGTATGATATCGTTTTTGAGCAAATGGGCGGTGTTGAACCAGCCAAAGATTATATTAGTCGTCTATTAAACAGGAATGTACCTGTAATTACAGCTAATAAAAAATTAATTGCTTTTGCTGGTCGTGAGTTAGAAGCACTTGCAAATGAGCATGGTAGTTTTATTAGTTATGAAGCAGCCGTTGCTGGAGGAATCCCAATTATTAATGTCCTCAGCTCCTTGTTACCAACAACCGCAATCACTAAGGTTTCTGGGATCTTAAATGGAACGACAAATTACATAGTTACAGAGATGAATGAGAAGGGGCGCGATTTTGACGAAGTTCTAGAAGAGGCCCAAGCTCTGGGTTTTGCTGAAGCGGACCCAACAGATGATGTAGAGGGGTTTGATGCTTGGTATAAGCTACGGATTTTAAGTAAGTTATGCTTTGGAAGCTGGGCTGAACAGTCAACGTTTGCCCGCATTGGGATACGTAACGTTGAGCGTTGGCATATTGAGGCGGCAAAAACACATGGGCTGAAAATGAAACTCGTTGCTGAAGCAAGAACAGATGGAGAACGTGTTTTTGGGGGAGTACGACCTAGCTTTGTCGCACAAAGCCACCCGTTAGCTACAGTCGATGGCGTAACAAATGCGGTTCATCTTGAAGGAGAGTCTGGTACAAACTTATTATTTACTGGGCCAGGGGCTGGAAAAGAACCGACAGCAAATAGTATGGTTGAAGACTTTGTTCATCACTTTAGACAAACGAAGCAACCTGAATATAAACGAAAAAACATAAAAGCATGTACCAACCAAAGTGAATGGCTTCTTTTTTTCAAGAAAGAGGATGTTGATCGGGTGAAAGAGCATTTGGATCAGATCACTTACCACCTGAATGAAGTCATTGAAGAAGATGAGGGCTTCGGTTGGTTTATCACTACGGATACGTGCGTTGAATACTTGCCATTAACGGATGTCTATGACTCTTATCCCATTTATGGGAGGAAACTAGTGAAGCTTGAAGCAGCTGTATAAATATTTTTAAGGGATGTTCACAAACTTCGGTAAAAATGACTGTCAAAGTTCTTGGTTGTTTGTTCGTGCGCTGCCTCTTGAACGCACGTTAATTATGCTTTTTGTTTCAGTTGTTTAAATGAGTCAATAAAATGGTGAGGCGGCGTTTTGACGTATAACGATTTCACACCAGAATCAGTATGTAAATATAAAAAGCCGAACCCTGAATTAATAGGTCGGTAAGACATATCAAAAATTCGAGTTAGCGCAATGACTGATCCGTTCATATGAAGTTCGCTGTTATATAGCTCGAGGTCATACCAGTTTTCTACTGTTCGTTTCTCTGTCCAACCGATTTCTTGGTAGATCTCAACACAACGATGAATGGCTACAGGTTTCAAAGTAACGCCTCCTTTATCACAGTTAAATGTACCATAACTAGGCCTTGTCCTCAAATCAAGCGGCAAATGATTTCCTGTAAAATATCCGTAAAATGTTATTGAATCGCTTCATAACACATGGTATGATAAATGTAAGAAATTTAAGAGTCCTAAGGTGTTCGTAGGATACTCTACGTTTTGAGCCAACACTTTATAAGAGGGAGCTTGCAGTTCATAAATCGGAGTACATGCCTTTACAACTGAGGACGTATGAAGATTTAGACAGAGCACCCACCTGCGTGAGAGCAGGTTCAAAACTAAGTTTTTACGGCACAATTGGGACTCTTACCTATACATATTCGAAATCACCTAAGGGAAAACTTCTCTTAGTTTTTTTTATGTTGTAGTGGTTAAGGGGCGGAGTGCGCCAGCAGAGCTGATGCTTGATGAAGGAGGCTTACTCGCACCGCCTTTGATAGAAATCATTTGAGGGAGATTACCTTGATGAAGAGAAATTGTTTCAAGGAGAACGTAGTCCAAACTGTTTGCAAAACTTCCCTTTTATTTCTTACTATGGTATATTCAATTCCGAGTGTATTACGGAGAATAGAGGGTTTGGAAGGAGTTAACAGATGTTACATCAATTTTCTCGAAATGAATTGGCAATAGGCCATGATGGGCTAGATGTCTTAAAAAATAGTACGGTTGCAGTTTTGGGGATCGGAGGAGTAGGCTCATTTTCAGCTGAAGCATTAGCTCGGTCTGGGGTTGGTCGCCTCGTCCTCGTGGATAAAGATGATGTTGATATCACAAATGTCAATCGACAAGTCCATGCATTATTATCAACGGTAGGACAACCCAAAGTTGATTTAATGAAGGAACGAATTGCAGATATTAATCCAGACTGTGAGGTTATTGCTTTAAAGATGTTTTATACGGAAGAAACCTATGAGCAGTTTTTTGAATATGATCTTGATTTTGTTGTCGATGCAAGTGATACAATTTCCTATAAAATTCATTTGATGAAAGAGTGCCTTACACGAAACGTTCCGATTATCTCGAGCATGGGAGTAGCTAATAAAATGGATCCGACACGTTTAAGAATCGCCGACATTTCAAAAACGAGCTATGATCCAATCGCTAAGGTGATTCGTACAAAGTTAAGAAAACAAGGCATTCATAAAGGGATCAATGTTGTCTTTTCAGATGAACAGCCGATTAAAATCCGTGAAGACATACGTAAAGAAATTGTTCCTGAAGAAGCAGAGAATTCACCGATACGTAAAGCAAAAATGCCACCATCATCGAATGCGTTTGTTCCATCCGTTTCTGGCTTAATTATGGCTGGACATGTCGTTACAACGTTATTAAAGGATATTAAAATTGAACGATAGTCAATCAGTGAAATTTGAATAATTTTTTGCAAAAAGCAGCCGTTTTATGGCTGTTTTTTTCATTGTTTTGTGTGGTAAAGGGGCGGAGTGCGCGATCAGGAAGGAGTAATCAAGGGAGTTCGCTTACTCGCACCGCTTCGAAAATGGGTTATAGAAGATGTGCAATGGAAGCTTATATTAAAAAAACATTTCTGAAAAAATTCTGAACTTTTTAGTGATCAAACTCTTGAATAATTTATGAATTTTACTTATAATGAAACCACTTACATTAGTCATCTGATGACCGGTAGATATGATTATCATTATTTTTTCTATATATGGATAATGGGAATTAGATGAACTTACATACTTTTGAGGGGGGAAGGGAAATGAGTATTGGAGTTTTATCTTTATTAGCACTTGTACCTATTCTTTCAGTCTTATTGTTCTTAGTTATTTTACGTTGGCCTGCCAAACGTGCGATGCCGATTGCTTTTATTGTCACAGTTGTTATTGCGATGTTTGTCTGGGATGTGCCCGGTAATCAAGTGGCAGCTGCCAGTATGAACGGAGTTGTAACCGCTTTAGAAGTATTATTTATCGTCTTTGGTGCGATCTTGATGCTTAATACGTTAAAAGAAAGCGGTGCCATTCAAACGATACGTCAAGGATTTACGGACATTTCTCCAGACCGACGAGTTCAGGCGATTATCATTTGCTGGTTGTTTGGGTCATTTATCGAAGGGGCATCCGGCTGGGGAACGCCAGCGGCCATTGCAGCACCATTATTAGTAGCTGTTGGTTTTCCTGCGATGGGGGCAGTTATGGTTGCCTTAATCATTCAATCAACACCAGTGTCCTATGGGGCTGTAGGTACACCGATTTTAATTGGTGTTGGTTCAGGACTCAGTGGATCATCTATGGTTGAAGGGACTGCGTCAAGCTTAGGGATGACATTTGATGCGTATATTAACTCGATTGGTGGACAAGTTGCTATCATTCACGCGATTGTAGGGCTGTTGATTCCGCTGTTTATGGTTACCTTGTTAACGAGGTTCTTCGGTAAAAACAAGTCATTCACTGAAGGGCTAGCACTATGGAAGTTTGCGTTATTTGCAGGGGTGGCATTTACTGTCCCATTTGCAATTGTCGCTAACGTTCTTGGTCCAGAGTTTCCAGCGATGTTTGGAGGGTTAATCGGACTGGCGATTGTTGTTCCAGCTGCTAAACGAGGCTTTTTAATGCCGAAGAAAGTGTGGAATTTTGAAGAGAAATCTAAATGGGATCCGGAATGGACTGGTAAATTAGAGATTTCAAATCAACCGTTAGCGAAGCCAATATCACCATTTATGGCGTGGTTACCATACATTATCGTTGGTGCGTTACTCGTTATCACTCGTGTAAATTCACTACCATTTGGTGATTGGCTTAAAGCATTCACATTAGAGGCAAATAATATCTTTGGTACAGAAATATCAATTGATAGTGAGCCTTTATTCTTACCAGGTACTGTTTTAATCACGGTATCAATTATCTCGTATTTCCTTTACAAAATGACATCAAATGCTTATGGTCGCGCCCTCAAAGACTCTTTTGGAACGATTGTAAGCGCTGCACCAGCGTTGTTATTCTCGGTGCCGATGGTTCAAGTCTTTATCAACTCGGATGTCAATGCGAGTGGTTTTGAAAGCATGCCGCTTGTATTAGCTGAAGGTGTATCTGTTGCGATTGGTGAGAATTGGCCGGCGGTAGCGCCAGCGATCGGAGCATTAGGCGCGTTTGTTGCCGGAAGTAATACGATTAGTAACATGATGTTTTCGTTGTTCCAATTTGGTGTAGCTGAAAATATCGGTGTTGCTGGTGCAACGGTTGTCGCTCTTCAAGCGGTTGGAGGAGCTGCAGGTAACATGATTTGTGTTCACAATGTTGTAGCCGCTTCAGCAGCAGCCGGCTTAGTTGGAAAAGAAGGGAATTTAATTCGTAAAACACTGATCCCAACTACCTATTATGTATTCTTTGCAGGAGGTATTGGATTTGTTGCCTTAAATGGGTTTGGCTTCAATATCGGAACGTTGATGGTTACAATTGTCGTCAGTGGGGCTGTGTTCGCCTTTATTAAAGGAAGTCAAAAGCAACGTGAAGAAAGTAAGCAACAAAAAGACGCCGCATAGTTCAATTGTTGCCAATCGTGTGATGATTCTCTACAATAAGAATAAGAGATAGTCACTCATCATAGAATCAAATAAGGTGGAAAGTAGCTGTCTACTAAATGATTGTGTACCTAGGTGATGTACAAGATTCAGGAAGCTCTCGGAATAAGTTCTGAGGTTTTGATCTTAAGGTCACTGATCCTTCATTAAGATAGCTCCTTCCCACACTTTTTATTGAATAGGTCATCAGATGACCGGATAATTAACTCGAAGGGGATAGGACAATGAAAGTCTCATTATTTATTACATGTTTAGCAGATGTTTTTTATACAAATGTAGGTAAGCATACAGTTGAAGTGTTAGAACGGTTAGGGTGTGAAGTTGACTTTCCTGAGAATCAAACATGCTGTGGGCAACCTGCCTACAATAGCGGCTACCATAAAGAAGCGCGAGAAGTAGCCAAACATATGATTAGAACGTTCGAAAACTCAGATTACGTTGTTTCGCCAGCTGGCTCTTGTGTGTCGATGCTACATGAATATAAGCATTTGTTTGAAGATGACCCTGAGTGGCAGGTGCGTGCGGAGGAACTTGCTAATAAGTCTTTTGAATTTACGCAGTTTATTGTTGAAGTCTTAAAAGTTAAAGATGTCGGTGCAAAGCTGGATGCAAATGTGACATATCATACATCTTGCCATATGACAAGACTCCTCGGTGTCAAAGATGCTCCGATGACATTGTTAGAGAATGTTGAAGGGTTAACGTTAACAAGCTTACCGAACAAAGAAACGTGTTGCGGCTTCGGTGGAACTTTTTCGGTCAAAATGGTTCCAATTTCAGAACAAATGGTTAATGAGAAAATTGAACATATTGAAGAGACCAAAGCTGAAGTTTTAGTGGGAGCTGATTGCGGTTGTTTGATGAATATCGGTGGACGAATTGAACGTCAGGGCAAACCGATTAAAGTAATGCATATTGCCGAAGTTTTAGATAAAACGAAATAAAATAGAAAGTTGGTGAGTAACCATGGCTATGAAAATTGGTCAAGACGAGTTTTTTGGACGAGTCGACGAAGGCTTAAACAACACTTTTATGCGTAAGGCGATGGTTTCTGCGCAAGAACGGTTAAAGAATGGGCGACTAAACGCTGCTGATGAATTAGGAAATTGGGAGGATTGGCGAGATCATGCAGAAGAGATCCGTCAGCATACACTAGAAAACCTCGATTATTATTTAGAGCAATTAGCAGAAAACGTTGTAAAAAAAGGTGGGCATGTATATTTCGCACAAACAGCGGAAGAAGCAAACGAATATGTCCAGTCGATTGCTAAACAGAAACAAGCAAAAAAAGTAATCAAGTCAAAATCAATGGTTACTGAAGAAATTAGTATGAATGAAGCATTAGAAGCTGCTGGGTGTGAAGTGATTGAGTCAGATTTAGGCGAATACATTCTCCAAATTGATGATCATGACCCACCATCCCATATCGTTGCACCGGCTCTGCACAAAAACAAGGATCAAATTCGGGATACCTTTCATGAAAAGAAAGGCTATGAAAATACGTCGAAACCAGAAGAGTTGGCGTTGTTTGCACGTGAACAGCTCCGTGGCGAATTTTTAGAAGCGGATATTGGGATTACAGGATGTAACTTCGCAGTGGCTGAATCAGGAAGTATTTCCTTAGTGACAAATGAGGGAAATGCAAGACTAGCGTCAACACTGCCAAAAACGCAGATCACCGTGATGGGAATGGAGCGTATTGTTCCAACATGGGAAGAGTTAGATGTGTTAGTTAGTATGCTTTGTCGAAGTGCAGTCGGACAAAAATTAACAAGTTATATTACGGGATTAACCGGTCCGAAAGAAGAAGGCGATGTTGACGGGCCAGAAGAATTTCACTTAGTTATTGTAGACAACGGGCGTTCAAATATTCTCGGCACAGAATTTCAATCGGCATTACAATGTATTCGTTGTGCCGCTTGTATCAATGTTTGTCCAATATATCGACATATCGGTGGTCATTCTTACGGTTCGATTTATCCTGGGCCAATCGGTGCTGTCCTTTCACCGTTGTTAGGTGGCTATGATGATTACAAAGAGTTACCATACGCTTCAAGCTTATGTGGCGCTTGTACAGAAGCATGTCCGGTAAAAATTCCGTTGCATGATTTATTAATTAAGCATCGTCGCAATATGATTGAGAAAGAAGGAAAAGGTGCATTTGGAGAAAAATTAGCGATGAAAGGCTTTGCGATGGCAGCGAGCTCTCCTAAAATTTATAACATAGGGTCAAAAGCAGCACCAACGATGATGGGGCCATATTCAAAAGAGGGGAAAATCACGAAAGGACCAGGACCTGTGAAGCCGTGGACAGATATTCGTGACTTCCCTGAACCGAGCAAAGAGAACTTTAGATCGTGGTTTAAAAAACGTGATCAAGGAGGAACAAAATCATGACCTCTGGAATGATTCAAAATAAAGAAAAGTTTTTAAATACCGTTGCTGGTCGGCTAGGGAGAGACCGCCGAACATCAGGAGTTACTCGTCCACAGTGGAAAAAGCAACCACAATGGGAGGTATTTAAAGATTATTCGCAAGATCAATTGTTAGAGCAACTAAAAGAGCAATGTAGCCGTATTCACACAGAGATTGAAGTGACGACTTCCGCTCAGGTCGAGCGTGTACTTGGAGAAGTGATTGAGCGTTTTGATGGCAAATCATTAATTACATGGGATGATCCTCGATTCCACGAGCAAAAACTTGATAAATACTTTGATAAGCTAACTGGCGAAGGTAAAGAGTTTTATCAATGGGAGCCTGCACGCGGGGATGAGAACATTAAAATTGCCGAGAGAGCCGATATTGGCATTACGTTTTCTGATATGACACTTGCTGAATCAGGTACGGTCGTTTTATTAAGTGATCAAGGCAAAGGGCGTTCGGTCAGCTTGCTTCCAGAAAAGTATATTGCACTTATTCCAAAAAGTACCATTGTACCACGGATGACGCAAGCGACTCATGAAATTCATAAGATAGCAAAGCAAGAAGGACGTTTTCCTTCATGTGTGAACTTTATTTCAGGTCCAAGTAACAGTGCTGATATTGAAATGAACTTGGTCGTTGGCGTTCATGGACCGATTCAGGCGTGCTATATCGTCATTGAGGACGTATAAAAGGGTGTTCAAAAAGACCGAGTTGGCTTGCTCGTGCGCTTTCACAGAGCATAAGCTCCAGCTGCGACTTTAGCTGATTGGTACTTTTATTCCACCTTCTTGAACACGCACTATAAGTTAAAAGATATAGAGAAAAAGCAACAGAAATCATTATTTCTGTTGCTTTTATTTTGCGACTTTTTCAAGGTTCCCGTTTTTATCCATCTTAAATGTAGACGGTGACATTGGCTCGTCCTCTTGAAGAATAGCCATTCGTCTAGCACGATTCATGATCTGAATAAGTGATTGATAGTCTTCTTCAATGACTTTGTGATCCTTCTTCGTTTTCTCTAATTCTGATTCTAACTCTTTGTTTTTGGTTAACAGTTCGAGGTTTTCTTTTAGTAATTTTTCATTTTCTTTTTTTAGTTTGTCTGATTGATTGTCGTCTCGATTTAAGTGTTGCAAATAGCCGATGACATCGGTTAAAGATAGTTCACGGCTTTGTTCGGTTGTGATGGTTTGTACTGGTTTAGAGTAAGGGAGGTATGAAGCTGCCCGTTTCCGCTCTTTTCGTTCTTTTTTTGCTAATTTTATTTCTTCTTCATATTGTTGGCGTACGACCGCGTTCCAACGAAATCCACATGCAGCGGACGTACGATTTGTTTCGTCACCAACCTCATCGAAGGCACGTAGTTGCGTACTTCCTTCTCGAATGTGTCGTAGTACAGTTTCAGCTAGTAATAAATCATCTTCGTGGGACCATGCGTCTTGTCTTACTTTCATCTAAAAATCAACTCCTGTAAATGTTGTTTGTATCACTACTATTTCCAATATAGAGAATAGATATACCAGTGTGATAGAAAAATAATAGGTTTGATTTTTGAGAATAAAAGGCTTTCAAATAGTGTACCAATAATTTAGATGAAGGGGATAGAAGGAGTTTAATAAGTAATTGCTCACACTGTGGAGGCACAATAAACAGATTAACCTTTTCTAGGAAGCTGTCTATTGTGCATGAGGTGGCTTACTTAAGCTTGTTATAAATCTCGCTTAGTGCTTGTTCAAATTTTCCGGTCGTTTTCGGTTGATAATACGTTTTGTTTTTCAAGCGATCAGGGAGGTATTGTTGCTTGACCCAGCCGTGTTCATAATCATGCGGGTATTTGTAGTCGACCCCACGGCCAAGGTCTTTGGCTCCTTGATAATGGGCGTCTTTTAAGTGTGACGGAATTTCACCGGTATGTCCTTTGCGAATATCTGCTAATGCATGATCGAGTGCTTTATAGGCTGAATTTGATTTTGGAGACAAACAGAGCTCAATTACTGTATTTGCAAGTGGAATGCGCGCTTCAGGGAAGCCAACTCGCTCAGCAACTTCTATTGCAGCTAAGGCTCTTGGTCCAGCCTGTGGATTAGCCAAGCCAATATCTTCATACGCCGTTACAAGTAATCGCCGACTGATGCTCGTTAAATCTCCAACCTCGATTAGGCGCCCCAAATAGTGGAGGGCAGCGTCGACATCACTACCACGGATGGATTTCTGAAAGGCGGAGAGAACATCATAATGTCCATCACCATTCTTATCATGAGTAAAGCTTTTTTTCTGAATGCATTCCTCGGCCGTTTTGAGATCAATAGTAATTTTGCCGTCACTTTCTTTCGATGATAAAACAGCAAGTTCTAATGCATTTAAGGCGGTACGGACATCCCCTCCACAAGCGATTGCAAGATGATTAAGTGCATCTTCATCTATATCGACATTATAGGTTCCGAGTCCATCGCTTTGATCATGAACGGCACGCAGTATGGCTTCTTTGATATCCTCTGGTTGTAATGGATGTAACTCAAAGATTTGACAACGACTTCGTATCGCTGGGTTGATGGCGTGATATGGGTTTGCGGTTGTCGCTCCGATTAACGTGAGGAGCCCTTTCTCTAAAAATGGTAATAAAAAATCTTGTTTTCCTTTGTCAAGGCGATGGACTTCATCAAGAATTAAAATAAGTTTCCCTGACATTTTTGCTTCTTCAACAACAATTTCCATGTCTTTCTTATTGTGGACAACCGCGTTTAACAACTTATAGTGTGTATCTGTGCTACCGGCAATGGCGGTTGCAATTGATGTTTTTCCAGTCCCAGGAGGTCCGTATAAGATCATTGATGATAAATGATTCGCTTTGACCATGCGGTGGAGAAGCTTCCCTTTTGAAATGAGGTGTTGTTGTCCGATAATTTCTTCGATTTTTTTGGGTCTCATCCGATATGCTAATGGCTGTTTCTTCATTATATCTCTCCAATCGCTCGAATCTCTATCCTTAGTGTAAACAAAAACAGACGCCCTGAGAATAAAAAGAGCTTACTCCGAAATTTTCAATAAGTTTTCCTATGCGAAAATACAATATCTATTATTTTCATGCTATAATGGCAGGGACTTTATAAATTAATAATAAAGCGCTTTGATAAATCATTCACTTTCGAGTGTAAGCGTAACAAACGAGAGATTAAGAGATAGGATAGGGGCGAATGGAAGTGAGGACGAAGCGTTTTTTATTACGTTGGCTATTTTTTATGGTTGGATTAATCATTATGTCTTTTGGGATTGCACTATTGATTAAAGCTGACCTTGGTAGTGCACCATGGGATGTCTTACATATTGGTTTACAGCTTCAGTTTGGCTTAACAATTGGAACGTGGACAGTGATTGCTGGCTTTTTTATTATTGTCTTATCAACGTTGCTTACAAAAGAATGGCCACAAGCAGGGGCTTTTATTAATATGGTTCTTGTTGGTGTATTTGTAGATGTGTTCTATTTTATTCTGGAAACACCAAGTTCGTTGTACGGACAATTCTTGATGTTATTTTTGGGTATCATTATTATAGGGTATGGTATGGGGCTATACATCGCACCTAAGTGTGGTGCAGGGCCCAGAGACAGCTTAATGCTAGCTATAACGCAACGAACAGGCTGGAAAGTGCAATGGGTCAGAAGTGGGATGGAAGTGATTGTCCTGACTGTTGGCTGGTTGTTAGGTGGACCTGTTTTTATTGGTACGATTTTATTTAGTTTTGGAATCGGAACAGTTGTAGGGTTTACATTACCACAATGTCAACAATTTGTTGACCGAGTGATAGAAAGAGGGGTAAATAATGAAAATATCGACAAAAGGACGTTACGGGCTAACGATCATGATGGCATTAGCAAAGAAGTTCGGTGAAGGTCCCGTTTCGTTAAAATCGATTGCGAAGGATCATAATTTATCAGAGCATTATTTGGAGCAGTTGATTGCACCGCTCCGTAATGCCATGCTCGTTAAGAGTGTTCGCGGTGCATATGGAGGATATATGCTTGCCAAGGAACCAATTGAAATTACAGCAGGGGATATTATCCGTGTTTTAGAAGGGCCGATTAGCCCAGTGGAGGTTATGGATGATGAGGAGCCTGCCAAACGTGATTTATGGATTAAAATCCGTGACGCAGTAAAGGAAGTGTTAGATAATACGACACTTCATGATCTTGCGACGTATAAAGACAGTGGCGATCAAGAATATTACATGTTCTATATTTAAGTCATTAGGGTATACTTATGACAGATTTTGTTTTTACACGGTTTTAATTCGAGCAAATCGTGTGATAATAGTAAGAAGGTGAACGAAAACGTGGAACGTATTTATGTCGATCATGCCGCAACATCACCGGTACACCCAGATGTTGTCGATGCAATGATTCCATATTTAAAAGAGCATTTTGGGAACCCGTCGAGTATCCATCATTTTGGTCGGGAAAACCGTCATGCACTAGATTCAGCACGGCGAGTGATGGCTAACAGTATAAAGGCAAAAGACGATGAAATTATTTTTACAAGTGGCGGAACTGAAGCTGATAATATGGCGATTACTGGCTATGCGCTAGCAAACCGAAGCCGTGGGAACCATATTATTACGTCAGCCATCGAGCATCACGCAGTTCTTCATACGTGTCAAGCCCTTGAAAAACTTGGTTTTGAGGTCACTTATCTGCCGGTTGATTCATTTGGTTGCATTTCGCTTGATGACCTAAAGCAGGTGGTCCGTGAAGAGACCATCCTTATAACGATTATGTATGGAAATAATGAGGTCGGAACGTTACAACCGGTTGAAGAGATAGGCGGATTTTTACGCGAGAAAGGCATTGCTTTTCATACCGATGCTGTGCAAGCCTATGGTACTCTGGATATTAATGTCCAAGCACTTCCAGTTGACCTTTTATCTGTTTCCTCACATAAAATCAACGGACCAAAAGGGATCGGTTTCCTATATGCTCGTGAAGGGATTAAACTTGAGCCACATCTCCATGGGGGAGAACAAGAGCGAAAGCGACGCGCAGGTACGGAGAATATCGCGGCCATTGTTGGCTTTGCAAAAGCGGTTGAAATTGCACTTCATACCATGCCTGAAAGACAGGAAACATATCAATTGCTTTGTAGACGAATGGTTGATATTCTAAACGATGAACAAATCGAGTTTGAAATCAATGGCCATCAGCATCATCGATTACCTCATATTTTAAATATTAGTTTTCATGGGGTGAACGTTGAATCTTTCTTGGTTAATTTAGATCTTGCAGGGATTGCTGCGTCAAGTGGCTCCGCATGTACAGCTGGCTCGCTTGAACCGTCACATGTATTAGCGGCGATGTTTAGTCAAAACGAACGGATTGCCTCAGCCGTCCGTTTTAGTTTCGGTTTAGGTAATACAGTTGATGAAATCGAAAAAGTAGCTGTTGAAGTTGCCAAGATTGTTAAGCGAATTAAACAGTAGGTAGATAAAAAGCTAGGAAAAGGCTATAGGTTTGAAGATAATTGGTGGTGAGCTTATGGATAGACAACAAAAGAAACCTGAAGATACTCGCGTCGTCGTCGGTATGTCTGGTGGTGTAGACTCATCAGTAACAGCATTATTATTAAAAGAACAAGGCTATGACGTTATAGGTATCTTTATGAAAAATTGGGATGATACCGATGAAAATGGTGTATGTACAGCCACGGAGGATTACAATGATGTGATTCAGGTTTGTAACCAAATTGGAATCCCTTATTATGCGGTTAACTTTGAAAAGCAATATTGGGACAAAGTGTTCACCTATTTTCTTGATGAATATAAAGCTGGGCGGACACCAAATCCAGATGTAATGTGTAATAAAGAAATTAAATTTAAGGCATTTTTAGATCATGCGATGTCGCTCGGAGCTGATTATTTAGCTACTGGACACTATGCACGTGTTGAACAACGTGATGATAAGTTCCGCCTTCTTCGCGGCGTTGACGACAATAAAGACCAAACGTACTTTTTAAATGCGCTGAACCAGGAACAACTATCAAAAGCGATGTTTCCAATTGGGCATTTGCCTAAGGCGGAAGTTCGTGAAATTGCTTTGAAAGCTGATCTGGCAACAGCAAAGAAGAAGGACAGTACGGGGATTTGCTTTATTGGTGAACGGAATTTTAAAGAATTTCTAAGTTCATATTTACCAGCTCAACCAGGGGAAATGAAGACGTTAGATGGTGAGGTAAAGGGTAAGCATGACGGATTAATGTATTACACATTAGGTCAGAGACAAGGACTAGGTATCGGTGGTGCAGGTGAGCCTTGGTTCGTGATTGGAAAAGATCTCAAAGAAAATGTTCTCCTCGTCGGACAAGGATTTCACCATTCAGGTTTATATTCTGAAGGCTTGATAGCGACAGATATAAACTGGGTAACGGATGAAAAACGAACAGAAAAGTTTACGTGTACAGCGAAATTTAGATATCGACAAACCGATCAGCCTGTACGCGTGATTCCGAGAGCAAACGGTGAGGTTGAAGTACTGTTTGAGGAGCCACAGCGTGCCATTACACCAGGACAAGCGGTCGTCTTTTATGATGGTGATGAATGCTTGGGTGGAGGAACAATCGATACAGTCATTAAAGAAAGGGTTCGGGACAAAACTAGTTAAACTATTGGCAATGGCTTCACTCGTCACAAGCCCGTTGTGAGTCTCACAACGGGCTTTTAAAAGAAGGTGGCGGTTACGTTCATCGCTTCGAGGCTGGGACAAAAGGTAAAACCAACTTTTGTCCCAGCCTCTTTCTTTTTTGGATTCAAGAAGGTGTCGATTTTTGCTATACTCTAATGTAGTAAGGTTTGACGAAGAAAGGATGGCAACAATGACGGATAAAAATGAATTAGGCGTAAAATATATGCGTGAAAAGCAATATGAAGAGGCTGCTAAATTATTTAATGAAGCAATCGAAGAAAACCCAAAAGATGCAGTAGCTTATACCAACTTTGGAAATTTACTAGCAATGGTCGGCGAATTAGAAAAAGCGATTGTCTTTTTTGATCGCGCTCTTGAGATTGAACCAACGACAGCAACAGCTCATTACGGGGCTGGTAATGCGTTTTATAATTTAGAGCAATATGATGATGCGATTGATATGTTTCAAAAAGCAATCAAAAACAAGTTGGACGAGGCGGATGTCTATTTTATGTTAGGGATGTCTTACTATCAAAAAGGCAACCTTCCTCATGCTCTAGCCAATTTAAAAACAGCTGCTGAACGTAATCCTGAAGATCTAGATGCTCGTTTTCAATATGGGCTATGTCTGGCTCAATTAGAACAAATCGATGAGGCAATTACAGAATTTGAAGCGGTTATTGCTGGAAACGACAACCATGCGGACGCTTTTTTTAATTTAGGTGTGGCCTACGCTTATAAAGATGATCCACGGCGTGCGTTAAACTATTTTAATCAAGCATTAGAGATTCAACCGGATCATCTCCTTGCAGGTAATGGGAAGAAGAAAATTGAGGAAGTGTTAGCGGAAGAATAGGGGCGAGACTATGATGGAAAACCAGTCTTCTCTAGAACAAACCAATGAGCAACAAACCTTTATCAAAGGTGAATTGGAGCATTTAATTTTTCACAATGAAGATAATTTTTATACCGTAGCTAAAATTAAAATTCATGAAACAACTGAGGCGTTTGAGGAGAAATCAATTACTGTTGTCGGAGTGCTGCCACGGATTGAGGCAGATGAAGTGTATCTTTTCTTTGGCAACTTTAAAGAACATCCGAAGTTTGGTTTACAGTACCAAGTCGAGCAATTTCGTAAGGATATTCCACAAACGGCACACGGCATTATCCAGTATTTATCAAGTGATCGGTTTTATGGCATAGGAAAAAAGATGGCAGAACAAATCGTCAGAACCTTAGGGGAGCATGCGATTTCGATGATTTTAGAAAATCCATCAGTCCTTGAAAACGTTCCAAAGCTAACTGAAGCGAAAGCAAATCTTCTCTACGAGACGTTAGTTGCTGAGCAAGGTGTAGAGCAGGTCATCATTGCCCTTGCAGAGTACGGATTTGGAACAGAGTTGGCCATGAAAATATACCAAGTATACGGTGAAGAAACACTGAATACCGTCAAGGAAAATCCGTATCAATTGATCAGTGATGTTGAAGGGATAGGATTTAAAAAAGCCGATGCTCTCGGTGCTTCACTAGGGATTTCTGGTAATCACCCTGACCGAATACGAGCAGGATGCTTGTATTTGCTCCAAGAAGTTTGCTTGCAAGATGGACATGTGTTTATGCCTTTTGAACAATTGACAAATGAAGTTAGTGACTTACTGAGTGATGCTACGGTGACAATTGAGAATGAAGACATCAGAGAGCAAATTATTCGCTTAAATGAGGAATTAAAACTCGTCCTTGAGGAAGATCGGGTCTACGTTCTTTCCCTCTATTTTGCTGAAAAAGGGTTAGCAACGAATTTGAAACGAATGATGATCGAAGATGGGAATGATGAACGTTTTCCAGAGTCAGAGTTTTTGAAAGCGTTAGGTGAGTTAGAAGAACGCCTCGGAATTGAATATGCTCCTTCTCAAAAAGAAGCGATTCAAACAGCGCTATCTTCACCCATTATGCTTCTTACCGGTGGACCTGGTACAGGAAAGACAACGGTGATCAAAGGAATCGTTGAAACCTATGCTACCCTCCATGGCGTGTCATTAGATCCCAAAGATTATAAAAAAGAAGAACCATTTCCTGTATTACTTGTTGCACCGACAGGAAGAGCTGCTAAACGGATGAGTGAGGCAACAGGGCTACCTGCATTCACGATTCATCGTTTGTTAGGGTGGAAAGGTGGCCATAGTGGGTTCGAGAAAGATGAGGACAACCCATTGGAAGGCTCCTTGCTGATTGTCGATGAAGTATCGATGGTCGATATTTGGCTTGCCAATCAATTGTTTAAAGCACTTCCTGACGCGATGCAAGTCATTCTTGTTGGTGACGAGGACCAACTGCCATCTGTTGGTCCTGGACAAGTGTTCAGTGATTTATTAAAAGCAAATATGATTCCAACCGTACGACTTACCGATATTTATCGTCAGGCTGAAGGGTCTTCAATTATTCAAATGGCCCACGATATGAAACGTGGGCACTTGCCTCCAGATGTAACTGAGGCCAAGCCGGATCGGCGCTTTTTCCCTTGTCAGCAAGATCAAGTCGATGATGTGATCGAGCAAATTTGTCGAAATGCATCAAAGAAGGGTTATACAGCAAAAGATATTCAAGTGTTAGCACCTATGTATCGCGGTAATGCTGGAATTTCTCGGCTCAACGTTTTATTACAAAATTTATTTAACCCAAAAACAGAGCAAAAACGAGAAATCACATTTGGAGATACGAGTTATCGCACGGGGGATATTGTCCTTCAGCTCGTTAATAACCCTGAAGAAAACGTTTATAATGGCGACCGTGGCGAGATTGTTTCGATTTTTTATGCGAAGGAGAATGTTGATAAAGAAGATCAACTAGTCGTTTCATTTGATGGCATTGAAGTGGTTTATCCGAAAAAAGATTTAAATCAAATTACATTAGCCTATTGTACATCGATTCATAAATCGCAGGGCAGTGAATTTCCGATTGTGATCATGCCGATTGTTAAAGGCTATTATCGGATGCTTCAGCGAAATTTAATTTATACAGGGATTACACGTGCAAAAGATTATTTAATCCTATGTGGAGAAATGTCAGCTTTAAATGTCGCGATTGAGCGTCAAGATGAATCGAATCGGCAGTCGATGCTAAAAGAAAAGCTTCGCGACGCCTTAGAGGATGAATCCAAGGATCAAGCTTGAACTGTAACAGTGTATGAAAGCAGGTAAAACGCGATAGACTAAAAATGTTCGAAAAAGGTGGGATCGCTTTGCGAACATTTTCAGTCTTAAATGAACGAACAGTTTTTGATATTGATACTGGAACAGAGCTGGGAAAGGTAGAAGATCTTCTATTTAACGAAAAGGGTGTCGTTGTTGGCTTAGTAATGGATAAAAAAGGTTGGTTAAATCGCGATTTGTTTGTGCCGATCGATGCGGTTACTTCTCTTAGTCATGATGTCATCATGGTCGATGGTCAAAAGGGACAATTGGAGCCAATCCAAAAAAGCCACGAGTCTCTGTACTCGGTGACACAAGGTAAAAATAAAATTTTAGGGAAAACCTTGATGACAACTGAGGGAGAAAAGCTTGGGTTGGTAGAAGATGTATATTTTATGGAAGAAATGGGCATCATTGTAGGGTATGAAGTGACAGAGGGATTACTTGCTGATATTAAAGAGGGACGAAAGGTGATTCGCACCAACGAACCTCTTACAATTGGTGAAGATATCCTTGTCATTAATCTTGATGCATAGGGAGGCCTATGATGCGTTGTCCAAATTGTAATTGTAAAGATATAGGTAAAATTGGCTCTAATCAATATTACTGTTGGAATTGTTTTGTTGAAATGTCGATTGTAAATGGTCGATTTTCGCTTCATCAAGTGGAAGAGGATGGTTCGTTAAGTTCGCTTGATGATTTATTTGAAGATCAAGATATGAGTGTCTAGTAACTGTGATACAGTTACAATTGCTGTACGTTAGCCTTCCCATTGTCGGGAGGGTTATTTTGTGGTAAAGGGGCGGAGCTACCTAGCATGAAGGGAGAACGAGAGGTAGCTCATGTTGAATAGCAATGTAGTAAGTCCGCTCGCATCGCCTTTTAGAATTTGAAAGCTGGGTCCTTTAAGAGTGTGCTACTGTGTGGAAACTGGTGAAGGAAGAGGACTCAGATGTCTTCAATATCACTCCTATAAGCAATGAGAATTTCTTCATAAAGCGGAAACATTTTGAACAAACTATTGGTATGGAGGGCGCTTATGGAGAAAGCATCTAGCTTACAATGGTTAATTCGCTTGGCGAATTTGTTGCTCATCTTATTATGCGGGTATGTCGTGATGAAATTATCTCCAGCTTGGAGACCGATAGTTGATTTATTTATACAAGTTCTGATTCCTTTTTTTATTGCAGGTTTAATTACATATTTGCTGCACCCCGTGATTGAACAACTTCATGATATGGGGTTACCACGTCCACTTGCCGTTTTACTGATCTACTTCATTTTTTTTGGTGGGATCGGTTACCTCATTTTTCGTGGTACGCCGTACATTGTTTCACAATTAAAAGACTTTGCAGCTAACATTCCAGAATTTACGGAAACGTTTCGAGTCTGGTTTCAATTTTTTAATGAACGTTTGAATACAATGCCAGAGGGTGTACACCAACATGTTGAAGAATGGATTGGTGGACTAGAGGAATATTTAGATCGTTTTGTTGCTGGAATCATTGATGTTATTAAGCAAATCTTAAATTCGTTAATTTATTTTATTGTCATCCCGTTTTTAGTTTTTTATTTACTTAAGGATTTTAAGTTGGTTGAGAAAACAGCTTGGTATTTAACGCCAAGAAAATGGCGTGAAGAGAGCATTGCGTTTATTCATGATGTTGATAAGTCATTTGGTCGTTATATTCGCGGACAAATTCTCGTGTCCCTATCTGTTGGGTTATTAGCAATGACTGGGTTATGGCTCATCGGTATGCCGTACCCTGTGCTTCTCGGGATCTTTATCGGGATGACTGATATTATCCCATATTTTGGTGCTTTTCTTGGTGCAGTTCCTGCTTTGATTGTGGCTGCGATGCAATCGATGGAAATGCTTCTTTATACGGCCATTGTTATTTTTGTACTTCAGCAAGTAGAAGGTAACATTCTTTCACCTGTCATTGTCGGAAAGACTTTGCATATGCACCCTGTCTTAATTATGCTCGCCTTAATTATTGGAATCGAAATTGGGGGAATCTTTGGTTTGGTGTTAGCGGTACCGACATTGGCAATTATTAAAGTAATCCTCCTTCATGTGCGAGCAAATTTGATGAAAGATTGACATTCATTCGTTAGATTTCTATAATGAAAAAAGCATAGATTTTGGTCTAAAGTTGAAGGCGACAAATGAATGAAAAAATAAACGCTGATGGAACCGAGTATGTTAAAGCCCGTATAAAGAGAGGGGTTTCCGTGGCTGGAAGAAACCCTATACGAAGATTAACAGAACGCTACTCCGGAGTGCAGGAGAACCCTGCCGCTTCAACCACGTTACGGTTGTTGAAGGTGGTGAATAGGAAACCTATTCATAACCAGGGTGGTACCGCGTGAATAACTCTCGTCCCTGACTTAGGGATTGAGAGTTTTTTTTGGTAAAGGGGCGGAGTGCGCTAACATGTGAGGAACATCAAGGAAGTAGGCTTACTCGCACCGCCTTAGATTGAAAGTTGAAGGTGAGTTCCCTGGAGAAGGAGAAGTCTTTCGGGGTAGTGGCAAAGGGGCGGAGTGCGCTAGCATGTGAGAAACATCAAGGAAGTAAGCTTACTCGCACCGCCTTAGATTGAAGTAGAAGGTTAGGTCCCTGAAGAGGAAGAAGTTAAGTCGGAGTAGTGGCAAAGGGGCCTCCCGAGAGTACGCTAACATAGGTGAAAGGCGCATGGGCCTTCGATTCAAAGAGATACTTAGCTTAAAAGTGAGGATTCGGGATTCAATAAACTAGATTCCATCAGATGTTCGCTGATCAATGTCTAAAAAATTTAGGGAGGAAGTTTTATGAAAAATTTATCGTCAGCACAAGTGAGACAAATGTTTTTGGACTTTTTTCAAGAAAAAGGGCATGATATTGAACCGAGTGCATCGTTAGTTCCGCATGAAGATCCAACATTGTTATGGATTAATAGTGGTGTTGCGACACTAAAGAAATATTTCGATGGTCGTGTCATCCCGGAAAATCCACGGATTACGAACGCACAAAAATCAATTCGTACGAATGATATTGAAAACGTTGGTAAAACGGCCCGTCACCATACATTTTTCGAAATGCTCGGGAATTTTTCAATTGGTGACTATTTTAAAAAGGAAGCGATTCACTGGGCTTGGGAATTTTTGACCAGTGAAAAGTGGATTGGTTTTGAACCCGAGAAACTATCTGTAACCATTCACCCAGAAGACGACGAAGCATTTGAAATCTGGAATAAGGAAATCGGGGTAGATGAAAGCCGGATTATACGTTTGGAAGAGAACTTCTGGGATATTGGAGAAGGGCCAAGTGGACCAAATACGGAAATATTCTATGACCGTGGACCAGCTTATGGGGACGACCCAAATGACCCTGAGCTTTATCCTGGAGGAGAAAACGAACGTTACTTAGAAATCTGGAACCTTGTCTTCTCTCAATATAACCATAATCCAGACGGTTCATATACACCATTACCAAAGAAAAATATTGATACAGGTATGGGATTAGAGCGAATGGTATCGGTGATTCAAGATGTACCGACCAACTTCGATACGGACTTATTTATGCCAATTATTAAGGCAACTGAAGAGATTTCTAATAGTAAGTATGGTGAATCGAATGACAAAGATGTTTCCTACAAAGTGATTGCAGACCATGTTCGTACAGTGAGTTTTGCGATTTCTGATGGGGCTCTACCATCTAATGAAGGCCGTGGGTACGTCTTACGTCGCTTGTTGCGTCGTGCTGTACGCTATGCAAAGCTTATTCAAATTGAGCGCCCATTTATGTATGAACTCGTTCCAGTCGTAGCTGATATCATGGTTGATTTCTATCCAGAGGTAAAAGAAAAGGTAGCCTTTATTCAAAAAGTGATGAAAAATGAGGAAGAGCGATTCCATGAAACACTCAATGATGGTTTAGCTATTTTAGCAAAGATCATTGAGCAAACAGAACAAGCAAATGAAACGGTCATCCGTGGTGAGGATGTATTCAGATTATATGATACATATGGATTCCCAGTTGATTTAACAGAAGAATACGTTGAAGAAAAAGGAATGACTATTGACCGCGATGGATTTGAAACAGAAATGGAGCGCCAAAGAGAGCGTGCACGAGCAGCGCGCCAAGAAACGGACTCCATGCAAATTCAAGATCAAGTGCTAGCTGATATTACGGCAGAGAGTACATTTGTTGGATATGAGCAATTAACAGCTGATGCAAAAGTTGAAGTGATTGTTAAAGATAAGCAGGTTGTTGATGTCGCTACAGCGGGTGATGAGATTCAAGTGATCTTAAATGAGACACCTTTTTACGCTGAAAGTGGTGGACAAGTTGCTGACAAAGGGACATTAAAAGGTCAACAGGTAACTGCTGAGGTTGAAGATGTTCAAAAGGCACCTAATGGGCAGAACCTCCATACGGTAAAAATCACAGACGGAAGCTTGCGTACAGGAGATATAGTTCAGGCAACGGTTGAAGAGACAAGCCGTATTGGTATTGTGAAAAACCATACAGCAACACATTTACTGCATCAAGCGTTAAAGGAGACGTTAGGTGAGCATGTTAACCAAGCGGGTTCTCTTGTATCAGAAGATCGCTTGCGATTTGACTTTTCTCATTTTGGTCAAGTGACTGAGGAAGAGCTCGTAACCATTGAGCAAATCGTTAATGAAAAAGTATGGCAGGCAATCTCTGTGAACATTGAGAATAAAGCAATCGATGAAGCGAAAGCGATGGGAGCTATGGCGTTGTTCGGTGAAAAGTATGGTGATGTTGTTCGCGTTGTCCAAGTGAGTGATTATAGCATCGAGCTTTGCGGTGGTTGTCATGTGAATAATACAGCTGAAATTGGTTTATTTAAGATTGTTTCTGAATCAGGTATCGGTGCTGGTGTTCGTCGAATTGAGGCGGTCACTGGGCAAGGAGCTTACCTCTATATGAACAGCCAAATTGACTTGTTAAAAGAAACAGCTGCAGCAGTTAAAGCGAAAAATGTCAAAGAAGTTCCAGCTCGTGTCGAGGGCTTGCAACAACAAATTCGTGATTTGCAAAAAGAAAATGAATCGTTATCAGCTAAATTGGGGAATATGGAAGCAGGAAACCTCATTCATGATGCCGTTGAAATAAATGGCGTGAAGGTTCTCGCAAAAAGTGTAAATGCTGCAGATATGGATGGATTACGTTCAATCGTTGATACGTTAAAGAATGACATTGGTTCAGGTATTGTTGTTTTAGGTGCCGCTAATAATGGTAAGGTTAGTATTGTGGCAGGAGTTACGAAAGATCTTGTTTCAGATGGATACCATGCAGGGAAATTAGTGAAAGAAGTCGCTAGTCGCTGTGGTGGTGGCGGTGGAGGCCGTCCAGACATGGCACAAGCTGGTGGTAAAAATCCAGAGCAACTAGAAGAAGCTTTAAGCTACGTACACGAATTCGTTAAATCAATTTCCTAAATGATGCGAAGTAGTGTACAATAGAAGTAACGATAAAGTACGATGATTTTAAGGGCAGTTTGAGAAAGAGGTGTGGGTGATGAGCTCTATGGACAATACGATGAAATTCGATTTTCATGATGATTCAATCAAGGCGGATGTCCAGGAAGTTTTGTTAACGGTATATGAAGCTCTTGAGGAAAAGGGGTACAACCCAATCAATCAGATTGTAGGTTACTTATTATCAGGTGACCCAGCCTACATTCCAAGGCACAATGATGCCAGAACATTAATAAGGAAATTAGAACGTGATGAATTCATTGAAGAACTAGTAAAGTCCTATTTATCACAGCACCAAAGGGAGAAGGAATGAGAGTATTAGGCTTAGATGTGGGTTCCAAAACCATAGGCGTTGCTGTAAGTGATGAAATGGGTTGGACAGCACAAGGAATAGAAACGATTAAGCGAGATCTTGAACAGCCTGACAAGGACTGGGACCGTATAAGATCCATCATTGATGAGTATGCTATTAAAAAGGTAGTTGTCGGCCTCCCGAAAAATATGAATGGAACAATCGGACCGAGTGGAGAAGCTTGCCAAGCGTTTGCTGAACAGTTGAAAGAAAAGTTTGAACTTCCCGTTGAATTATGGGACGAGCGCTTAACCACAATGGCAGCTGAACGGATGTTAATTTCAGCTGATGTTAGCCGGAAGAAACGCAAAAAAGTGATTGATAAAATGGCAGCAGTCATGATCTTACAAGGGTATTTAGACCGAACAGCGCTACATTAAACAAAAGAGGTGTATCCAACATGGCAGAAGAAAGAGAACGTATTGTAATCCCGGATGAAAATGGGGACGAGCATTTATTTGATGTATTATTCACATTCGATGTCGATGAAACAGAGAAATCATATATGGTACTAGTTGATGCTGGTGCTGAGGAAAACGAAGAGGAAGAAGTTGAAGTACACGCCTTCCGCTACGAAGATAAAAAAGAAGGCGACGATGATTTAGCGTTATTCCCGATTGAAACGGATGAAGAGTGGAGTATGGTAGAAGAGATGTTAAATACGTATTCTGAAGGAGAAATGAAGTAATTCGTTTCTGGAAAAGCAAACCTTACGAGGTTTGCTTTTTTTTTCGACATTTCCTGCTGAAATTTTTGCTACATGTAGTATAATGATACAGGAAAAGGGGGGAGAGCATTGAAAAATGAGAACCAAGATACCCAAGATGATGGGTTGACAGAGCAAGTAAAACAAGCGAGAATTGTTAGAAAGATCGTCTTCATTACAGTGATTGTTCTTGTAATCGCGGTGGCTGTTATCGGCTTAAGCGGTTATTTATATGTAAAAAGTGCATTAGGTCCTGTTGATGAAACAAATACTGAATTGGTTGATGTCCATATTCCGATAGGATCATCAAGCACACAAATAGGAAATATTTTGGAAGAAGAAAGCTTAATTAAAAATAGCACCTTCTTCCGTTATTATGTTAGATATAACAATGAAACGGGATTTCAAGCTGGAGATTATCAATTGAACCAAGCGATGACTCTAGGGGAGATTATTGAAGAGTTAAAAGAAGGGACTCTTCATCAAGAACCGGAGCTTACATTTACGATTCCTGAAGGTCTCTGGTTAGAAGATATTGTAACAACGATTGCTGAGCATACAACGTATGACCAAGCTGAGATTGAAGAAGTTTTCGCTGATCGTGATATGATCGAAGAGTTGATTGCTAATTATGACCTACTAACCGATGATATTTTAGCTGAAGGCATCAAACAACCATTAGAGGGTTATTTGTTTCCTGCTCGATATGACTTTCTAGACGAGGATATGCCAGTCGAGCAAATCATTACTAGTATGATTGAGCGTACATCTGACGTCATTACGAAGTATGAACAAGACGTAAATGATAGTGTTTTGTCGATTCATGAATTGTTGACACTTGCCTCTATCATTGAGAGAGAAGCACAAACATCAGAAGATCGTTATCTTATTTCCGGGGTGCTATACAATCGTTTAGATCAAGGGATGCCATTACAGGTCGATCCTACTGTTGCTTATGCGATTGGTGAACACCGTTACATGACGTCGTATGCTGATTTAGAAGTTGATTCACCATATAATACGTACAAATATCCAGGAATTCCAATTGGTCCGATTGCCAATCCTGGTGAAGATGCGATCCGAGCTGCTTTGCAGCCCGAGTCTACAGATTACCTCTATTTTTATGCAAGAAGAAATGGTGAAGTAATCTACAATACAACGTATCGTGAACATCACGAAGTTCATCAAGAGTATCGACATGAATGGGTTGAAGCTGGAGAATAGTGGGAGTGCGAGAAATTCGCATTCCCTTTGTTTTTATGATAAAATAAGTCGTTAAATTAGGATACTATAGAGGAGCTAATTTCTGATGATATCAAAAGAAATTAATGATTATCTCGAATCGCTTATTAAGCCACGAAATGAGCTTATTAGCGAGATAGAGCAGTATGCGTCTATTCACGATGTACCAATTATGGAGCTTGTTGGAATCGAAACGATGCTCCAATTGTTAAATGTACAGAAGCCAAAGAAAATAGTAGAAATAGGTACTGCGATTGGATATTCTGCAATTCGAATGGCACAGCAATTGCCTGATAGTCAAATTGTAACAATTGAACGTGACCCTGAGCGCTATGAAAAAGCGCTGGAATTTATAGAGAGAGCAGGCGTAAGCGATCAAATTAAGGTTATTTTTGGAGATGCATTAGAGGTGGTTCAGGAGATTGAAAAATTAGGCCCCTTTGATGTATTATTTATTGATGCGGCTAAAGGTCAGTATCAACGTTTTTTTGAGCATTATGGTGCGCTAGTCAATGAGCAAGGAATGATTCTTTCTGATAATGTCCTCTTTAAAGGACTAGTAGCAAATCAAAACGCTGAACCTAAGCGGCTAAAGACCCTAGTTAAGAAACTTCAACAATATAATGAGTGGATTACCGCTCATCCTGAATATGAAACAACGATCCTCCCCATTGGAGATGGTATCGCAGTTAGTGTTAAACGAAAGAAATAATTAAAAGTAGGTGAGAGTAAAATGGCCGACAATAAGCCAGAATTATTAGTAACACCAACAGAGGTTAACGATATTGAACGATTAGTAGCTGCGGGAGCAACCGCTATTATGATTGGAGAAGAGCGGTTCGGTTTACGCTTAGCTGGTGAGTTTACGCGTGAGCATGTGAAAGAAGCTGTATCAATTGCTCATCGTTTAGGAGCAAAAGTATATGTCGCAATGAATGCGATCTTTCATAATGAACGTGTTGATGAGTTAGCTGATTATTTGCGATTTATAAATGACTGTTCTGTCGATGCGGTTGTTTTTGGTGATCCAGCTGTTTTAATGACGGCTCGTGAAGTAGCACCTGATATGAAATTGCATTGGAATACAGAAACGACGGCAACGAACTATTATACGGCTAATTATTGGGGACGTAAGGGAGCAAAACGTGCCGTTCTTGCCCGTGAAATCAATATGGATGCGATTGTCGAAATCAAAGAAAACGCTGATGTTGAAATTGAAGTTCAAGTTCATGGCATGACAGCGATGTTTCATTCAAAACGAAAGCTAATCGGTAACTACATGGAATTTCAAGGGAAAAGTTTAAGCGTCGAAAACCGTGGCAAAGACCGCAATATGTTCCTTTATGATCCTGAGCGTGATGCAAAATATCCGATCTTTGAAGATTCAAGCGGAACCCATATTATGAGTCCAAAGGATATTTGTATCATTGATGAGTTAGAGGAAATGTTAGATGCGGGGATAGATAGCTTTAAAATTGATGGAATCTTAAAGTCAGTTGACTATCTTGAAGAAGTCGTGAACATGTACCGAGAAGCGATTGATTTATATTTTGAAGATGAAGAGAAGTATGACAGTAAAAAAGAAGAGTATTTAAAACGAATCAATGAGATTCAACCTCACAATCGAGAGATCGATACAGGATTCTTCTTTAAAGAAACGGTATATTAAGGAGGGGTGTATGATGCAAGCCATTGCTGAAGTAACAAAAGAAGGTAAACGTATCATCACAAAAAAACCAGAACTATTAGCACCAGCAGGTAATTTAGAGAAATTAAAAATCGCAGTTCGTTACGGAGCAGACGCTGTTTATATTGGTGGACAAGAATTCGGTTTACGCTCAAATGCTGATAATTTTTCTAGTGAAGAGATGCGTGAAGGTGTTGAGTTTGCAAATCAATATGGAGCAAAAATTTACGTAACAACTAACATCTATGCTCATAATGAAAATATGGATGGATTAGAAGAGTATTTAAAAGACTTACAAGATGTAGGCATCACAGGAATTATCGTGGCTGATCCTTTAATTATTGAAACATGCCGTCGTGTCGCTCCTAAAGTTGAAGTTCACTTGAGTACACAACAATCATTAACGAACTGGTTATCGGTGAAGTATTGGAAAGAAGAAGGATTAGAACGTGTCGTTCTAGCCCGAGAAGTAGGCCTAGAAGAGATGCTTGAAATGAAGAGAAATGTCGATATTGAGATTGAAACGTTTGTTCACGGAGCGATGTGTATTTCATACTCTGGTCGCTGTGTCTTAAGTAACCATATGACGGCTCGTGATTCAAACCGTGGTGGCTGTTGTCAATCTTGTCGTTGGGATTATGACCTTTTTGAAGAGGAACATACAGACGGTAGTGTCAAAGAAAATCCATTATTTAAAGAAGAAGATGCGCAATACACGATGAGTCCAAAAGATTTAAACTTAATTCAATCAATTCCAAAGCTTATTGAAGCAGGAATTGATAGTCTCAAGGTCGAAGGAAGAATGAAGTCGATCCACTATGTGGCTACAGTCACTTCTGTGTACCGAAAAGTAATTGATGCATATTGTGCAGACCCTGAAAACTTTAAAATTAAGAAGGAATGGCTAGAAGAGTTAGACAAATGTGCGAACCGCGATACGGCTCCTGCATTTTTTGAAAATACTCCCACTTATAAAGAGCAGATGTTTGGGAATCATGGTAAGAAAACAACGTATGACTTTGCAGGGCTTGTCCTAGATTATGATGAAGAGACAAGCATAGTCACGCTACAACAGCGTAACTATTTCAAACCTGGAGATGAAGTGGAATTCTTCGGTCCTGATATCGAAAACTATAGACAAGTGATCGGTACGATCTGGGATGAGGATGGGAATGAAATTGATGCAGCAAGACATCCACTTCAAGTGATACGATTCCATGTGGATCGTCCTGTGCATCCATACGATATGATGCGTAAAGGGGTTCAAGCAAATGCATAAACCGATTATCATCGGTGTCGCTGGTGGAACTGGATCAGGGAAAACAACAGTGGCAAAAGAGATCTTTCAAAACTTTAATGATCAATCCATTGTATTAATTGAACAAGATGCCTATTATAAGGATCAAAGTCATTTAACGATGGATGAGCGTGTAAAGACGAACTATGATCACCCATTGGCTTTTGACAATGATTTATTAATTGAACAGTTAGAGCAGTTGCTAGCAGGACAGACGATTGAAAAGCCCGTCTATGATTATGAGCAGCACACTCGTTCAGAGCAGGTCACAGTCATTGAACCAAAAGATGTCATTATTTTAGAGGGCATTTTAATTCTAGAGGATGAGCGTCTGCGAGAGTTAATGGATATCAAGTTATTTGTCGATACTGATGCAGATATCCGTATTATTCGAAGACTTGCTCGGGATATTTCGGAGCGAGGGCGAACACTAGAATCGGTGATTGACCAGTATACTTCAGTTGTACGACCGATGCATTTACGTTTTATTGAGCCAACAAAACGCTATGCTGATGTTATTATCCCAGAAGGTGGACAGAACCGTGTCGCAATTGATCTAATGGTGACGAAAATAAGAACCATTATTGAACAAAAGGCATTTTTATAATAGCATAAGAAAAGCGAGGTACACTGCCTTGCTTTTCTTCTTACATACATACATTCATTTGGTTAAATTTTACCATAAATGTAATGATATTCTGTAAACGACAAAGAGGAGTGAAGTTTCAATGGCGGAAGAAAAAAAGCACTATATGACGCTTGAAGGGAAACAAAAGTTAGAGGAAGAATTAGAGTATTTAAAAACGGAAAAACGTAAAGAAGTTGTTGAACGAATAAAAGTTGCACGAAGCTTTGGGGACTTATCAGAGAACTCAGAGTATGATTCGGCTAAAGAAGAGCAAGCCTTTGTGGAAGGGCGTATCTCTCAAATTGAGAAAATGATTCGTAATGCTGAAATCATTGAAGAGGATGATAGTAATTCGACGATTGTTTCGTTAGGTAAATCAGTAAAGTTTATTGAATTACCTGATGGAGAGGAAGAAGAGTATACGATTGTCGGAAGTGCTGAATCAGATCCACTTGAAGGAAAGATTTCGAATGATTCACCGATGGCACAAAGTATGCTAGGTAAGCATGTTGGTGACGTTGTTGTAGTCAACACTCCTGGTGGAGAAATGGAAATAAAAATTTTAGAAGTGAAATAAATCGTCAGAATGGGCTGCTCAGTGTTGAGTAGCCTCCTTTACTTTTACCTGTTATTACTGAATCGTACAAAAGACCATCTCGAAAAAACAGCGGGTATCGGCTATAATGATGATGTAAGAATATAAGAATCGAAGGCAAAAGCAGGTGAGGATATGCAAGGTACAAACAGATATCAGCTTCAAAAGAAAAAAAGAATCAATAGGCTGTTAAATATTGCAATCGGGATCGTTGCACTATTAATTTTATTTTTTGGTGCTCAGCTTTTTCTAAGCAATCCAACTTCAGAAGAGACGATCAATGATATCACGGAAAATGAAGAAGAGGAGAACGAAGAAGCAGGGCAAGGTCGTGATGAAGAACAACATGATCAGCAGGAAGCACGTGAACCAGATCCAAGTGAGTCTGTCCCGAATGAAGAAGAAGAGCAAGAAGAACCCCTTGAAGAAGATGAATTACCCGAGGTCAATGACGGTGAATGGGAACCAATTGGTACCTCTCAACAGGAGTCAGCGGAAGAACCTTTTGTGGCAGACTATGATGAGAATGGACAAAATTGGGCAGAGATGGAAAGGGCATTGCAATATGCGACGGGCTTAGGAGAAGATATGGTTATTTGGCGACTCGGAAACGGAGGGAGTCCACAAACTGCTGTAGGAACGGTCAGTACGTATGAAAATAGACAAACCCCTTACCAAGTGAGGCTTGAATGGGTAATGAATGAAGGGTGGAAACCAACATCTGTAGAAGTGTTAGATAGTAACCCGTATCAATAGAACAAATACTTAGATAGAGGCTGCTAAAAAGGTGTTTAAGTTTTACTTTTTAGTAGCCTCTTTTAGGTTTAGTCACGTTTTTTTGCACCGAAATGAACAATCGCCGTATATGTAGGTCTACCTGACTGTGGATCACTGTGGACGTGATGGGAAATTTGTTTGACTTCGAGTAACAATGCTTTGTTGTTATCAATTTGTTCATTGATTTTTTTCTCTAATGTTTTCATATCTGAGGCTTCAAAACATTCGATTTTATCATCAATTGTTTCTAAGTGAATCTGCATACTTTCAACCACCCTTTTATTTGTTTGTTCAATACTATACCAAATGAAAACGGAAAAAGGAAATAGGATGAAATAAAAAACAGGAAGATGTATACTATAGAGCATACAAACTATAAACAAAAGTAATGAAAGGGATTGACGTATGAGAATAGGTATCATTGGAGCAATGGATGAGGAAGTAGAATTATTAAAGGAAAAGCTTGTAGATCGAAAAGACCAGGTCATTGCCGGATGTGAGTTTCATCATGGTAAAATTAATGATATGGAAGTGGTCTTATTAAAATCAGGCATTGGTAAGGTTAATGCTGCAATTGCAACGACTCTGTTAATTCAATTGTATTCGCCAACGTATGTGATCAATACTGGTTCTGCTGGCGGATTTAATGAAGGTCTTAAGGTAGGTGATATCGTCATCTCGACAGAAGTGCGCTATAACGATGTCGATGCAACGGTATTTGGTTATGAGTTTGGACAAGTTCCAAGGATGCCGGCTGCTTACCCACCTGCTCAAGAATTAGTAGACATTGCTGAACGCAGTGCTGCTAGTGTAGGGGTCGACTCTGCAAAAGGTTTAATCGTTTCAGGAGATTCTTTTATGAGTGATCACGAGCGTGTCGAAGAGGTTAAAAAGCTTTTTTCTAACCCTTATTGTGCCGAAATGGAGGCTGGAGCGATTGCTCAGGTTTGCTACCAATTTGAATGTCCATTTGTTGTGATTCGCTCTCTTTCTGATATTGCTGGGGTTGAAGCTAAACTTTCTTATGATCAATTTTTAGAAACGGCGTCTGTAAACTCGGCGAAGTTAGTACTATTAATGGTTGAAGAGCTAAAACACGCTGCATAATTCGTTAAAAAGTCTGATCTGATGAGATTAGGCTTTTTTAGTTGGAATTGGAACTCAGTGTTTTAGCATGGGGTCAATGTGTTAAGAAGGCGCACTCACGTCATTGTGATTAGAGTATGATGCATTTTAATGAAGTAGAAGAGGTTGATTGTCGAGGGAGGGAAAAGGCGCTTGAGGCGGCGTCTGCCTGGATATAAGTTAGGCGATAGACTTGTAGGAGTTTTAAGAAGTGATTTGGATACAATTACTTGTTCGTATTTAATCATTCAAATGGTAAAATGAAAGGAGTTGATAGGAGGGGAAAGTTATGCAAGAAAAAGAGATGAGAGAACTAGAAGGTAAGATAAATGATTATAAGCGATTTAGTTCTATCCTAGTATCTGTTAGTATCTTCCTCTTTCTCGGGTTAGTTATACCAGTAGAAGGAAAAGAGACATTCCACTCAGCTTTATTAATTACCGGTAATTTAATGATGTTAGCATTTTCGGTAATTTTCCACAAAAAGGCAGTTAATGCTCAAGAAGAAATGAATCAACATATAGAAACATAATAAAGAGTCTTGGACAAAAGGTTGTCTTTTTACCTTTTATCCAAGACTCTAAGCAATAAGCGTAACCGCCACCATCTTTAAAAAGCCCGTTGGGAGTGGGTTTCTTACAACGGGCTTTTGGCGAGTGAAGCGGTTGCCAATAATATTAACTAGTTTTGTCCCGTCAACTTTTTATACTTAAGAATCATGTCGATATTTCCAAGGAAATATCGACATGATGGTAAGAGCTTTTAACTTGGTGGTGTAACGATATAGTAGATGCAAATGAAGAAAATAAAGATCGCAATCACAGCAACATTTGCCCTCCAACGCATAAACCCTTGGGTAGTCTCTAATGTTTTTACACAAATGCGGTAGATCCATATAATCCCTAGGAGTGTTGCTAATCCTTGGATGATCGATATTGAATCATTTGCTCCAAGGGAAATAAATGCAGGTATCGCTAACATCGATGGGATTAAGGCAAAGCTAGATGCTCGTGTAAGGTTCCTGACAAAACCTGGACCACCTAGTCCTCGTGCACCGGCCCATAGCAATAAAGCTAACCCTAATCGTGTCAGAACCATTGTGACGATTCCAAAGAAAATGAAGATCCCAGGAACGACTAATGTTCGTAAAAAGTCAGTTTCAAAGCTAGCAATGTAGGTTGCATTTTGGCGAATGGAAAAGATCCCATATACAACCCCCAAAGCGATTACAACGATTCTTGCCCACATGTTCCATTGCTTCGATTCACTTAAGGTTTGAATGGCTTGTTTGTCAAGTAGTAGTGTTCTATATAGTAGTGTTAGTCCGGTCATGAAAATCCCCTCTTACTAAAGTTTCTGCATTGTTGGAACAGTGGTTGTTACATGTATACGTGTTACATATTCCAAGGCATAAGTGCCCAAATAAAGACGACAACACTGACTGCAGTGACTAAGAAAGCACCGAATTTACTGTTATATCTTTTTGGATTAACATCACTCCAACCGTGTACCCGTTCAATTAACTTGTGATCAGCTTCCGTCGTTAAGTTACTTTTCAGTGCGGAGATACGGTTAGTTACATAGGATACGACGACTAGTAATATAAAGCTAACAGGAACAGCTAGCATTGCACCTGATAGTCCCATTCCGTCCGTTGTCGCATGGCCACTCACAACGATGGAAGGGAAGACAAATGGTGAGACAATGATATAAAGTAAACCACCAATAACTGAAGCAGCGATTGCACCATATTTGTTGGCTTCTTTCCACCAAACGCCCATTAAGATGAGTGGTGCATTTGTAACCCCAGCAAGACCAAATGCCCAGAGAATACTAACGACGAGGAAATCAGGTGGGTTAATCCCTAGTAAAATACTAGCAATACCACCAGCCGCAATGGATATATAGCCTAGACGGACTTTGGATTTATTGCTTAAGTTCGGCTTAAGCGTTGAAACAATATCCTGTGAAATTAATGCGCCAATAGCAAGTAAGTTACCACCGAGAGTCGATAGACCAGCTGAAATAGCCCCTGCGATAACCAGTGCAGTTACCCATTCTGGGTTATAGACTAAGTTTAAAATAATCGTCAGCTTATCCATATCGCCTGGTGCAATCGTAATGTTCTCTGCCTGTGTAAAGTAAACGCCAGCAAATCCCATTGCATACGTAGCGGAAAACACTAAACCAAGTGCAAAGGCAAACCAAATCATGGCTTGACGGGCACTTTTTAAACTCGATGCCGTGTAAATACGCATAGCAAGGTGTGGCAAACCTAGAGAACCTAAGGTTAGAGCTGGAATAATCGCAAAATACCATTTGCTTGAATATTGATAATCAAAGAAGTTAGGCATCGCTTCTAGCATTTGAGGAACCATGTCTGCATAAAATAACGGTGGGAAATACCAACCAGATCCTCCCATTGCTTTCATAATCGCCCCAAGTGGGATGATAAACATAAGTGCAATAATAACCATTTGAATGGCGGCATTATTTGTAGCCCCAGACATTCCACCGACAGTGACATAACCAACAACTAAAAGCCCACCAACAATGAGACCTGTTAAGTATGGTATACCTAACAACGTTTCAAAAGTAACTGCAATCCCAATCATCTGTCCTAGGGAGTACATAATTGATACGAGGATCATAAATACAGCTGCAATAATGGATGCTGATTTCCCATAGCGTTCACGAACGAAATGAGTTGGTGAAAATGCACCCATACGACGCAGGCTTGTCCCGTAGATGATCGTAATTAAAGGGATTGCAAGAATCATTTGAATCCACATTAAAACAAACGGAACTTGTAAATCTAAAATAAGAGCAGTAACACCCAAAAATGTAGCTAAACTCATGTACGTTGATGCCATTGCGAGCCCATTGGTTACTGGACCAACACCACCACCTGCTACATATAAGTCTTCTACTGATTTACTTGCGCGATTTGAAATATAACCGACGATGTAAAACAAGATGAACGTTGCGATTACGGCGGTGATACCAATGATTGGATTCGATAACTGCCATGTTTGATCCATCTTAGCTCACCCCTCTTTCTGTACTGTTGTCTCGGTTCTGCTTGTCTTCTTCTTCAATGGCTGCATCGATATGATTTCCGATTTTACCTGCAATAATTGTTAAAAAGAGAACACCAAACCAACCGATTAAAATAGGGACGATGTACATGATCGGAAACCCGAATAGCCAACCGTCAACAGGAAATAATGAAAAGATAAATCCCATATGACCTGAAATTAAAAATAGACCTGACATAATGATCGTAAACCAAACTTCTTTTTTGTATGCGCTCATGTTTCCTCTCCTCTCCTCTTTTGAAAGTGCTTACAATTCATGAACAAAAAGATAGCTTTTCTTTTTGTTCTCACTAAAACGTACCCGCTTTTCTAGGAAAACAATAAATAAAAGCATGTAATAAACACATTATTGAAAATAGTCTGAATTATAAGCGCTTACATAGGGTAATAGTGATTGAAAAGAAATAATAACAATCCCCCTTTTGTAAAAGATTTTTCGACTTAATACTGAATTTACATCATATTTAGAATTGTTTCAAGTATAATCTTTAGAAAATTGACACTTTTTTTGAAACTTGTTAAGTTTTGTCGGACTATTTTTCGTAAAGTATAAAAAGGAGTGTACGAATGGGGAGAAGGTTGTGCGATATAGGAGGCGTGCGTGCACAAAACAGGATACTCACGCCTCTGTAGTATTATACGTTTGTTCGGATCAATTCTAAAAAGTGATGTAGAATTCGAGCGGTTAATCCCCAGATTACATAGTCATTGTACTCATAAAAATATTCGGGAATCGCCCCTACTCGCCAATTGTAGTTTTTACCATTAGGTATGAGATGGTAAGGAAAATTTTTTTCAGGCTCCACTTTAAGATTGATATCAAAACGTTGTGGTTTTGCTTCAAGAAAATAGTCCAGTGGAACATAGAAGACCTCATCAACTTCTAATGGGTTATGGCTTATCACCGCATGAGGGGCAATTTCACCGACAAATGGGTAAATTAATGAATCAAATGGCGTTACGACATAGTCAAGGGATGCTACTGTGTTGATTTGATTCGCTGGCAAACCGAGTTCCTCACAGAGCTCACGAATCGCTGTATGTTCCTCATCTTTATCACTTTCGTCAACTTTGCCTCCTGGAAAGCAAATCTCCCCTGGTTGCCTTCGTAGTTGATGAGAGCGTACCTCAAACAACAGGTTTATCTCCCCATTCCTTTCGATAAGTGGTATCATTACAGCAGACTTTAAAAAATTCTCATGACCAAGAATCTTGGCCTTTCGACCTTGAAGTTGATTTTTAATGGATTCAACACTCAATTTATTTGCTCCTTATCATTTAGTAATCTGTTCATTTATAGTGTGTTCTGATGTCATCCGTCGTTTTGCCTAGGATTGTAGAGATCCTCACGCTTTCAATAAAATTGTTAATGGATGTTAATTGAGGATCTTCATAAATGATCGTTACTCATCCTATGAATGTGAAACAACATTCCTGTATTTTAAACTAAGTATAGTAAAACTAATTCGCAACTTCAATTGCTTTAGAAATATATTAGCAAGTCGTACCGTCACGACATAAAGGAAGGGTTCATGTTGTGATAATTTCTTAAAGAATGTACATAGTAACAGTAAGAATGAAAATGATAAATGTTGAGAGGTGAACATATGGATAAGAGAGAACAGATGTTATCAATGATTGAACGCTTTGAACGTCATGTAAGCGTTCTTCCTGAGTCGCTACAAGCTAATTTAACCAAAATCAAGGACACCTTACAAACAATGACTACAGAAGAAGTAGAAGCTAAAACAGACGGAGTGTTCACAACGCCTGCAACTAATCGTCAGTTCCAAGAAAACCCTGCTGAGCTTTTACTATATTCATATAGTGAAATGGAGAATGTTGCTAGGGAAGAAGAGGAAAGCACTGAATTATACGAGGTTATTAAGCAAATGCAAACATTATTTTCAATTGAAGAGAAAGATGGGTATTTCCCATAATGATGTTGAGAAAAACTCGCTCAGTACGAATGCTGAACGAGTTTTTTACTAAAGGTGAACTAATGTAGCTTCTTTATTTTTTTGCTCGACAATTTCCTTCCATTCATTTAGTGTTCGAACGGCTTCTTCATATTCACGTTGACTAACAAGCTTTGTCCCATCTTGATCAAAGTGGATATAATACTGTAATCCATCTCCAGTGGTATGTACACTTACACCTCTTATTACGTCTCTCATCACGAGCACCCCTTTCTGTAACGTATGAATGAACTGTTTATTCGTTTATGATTAAATGCATATTCACTAAAATGATACCAATAATTTGTTTGTATTTGTATGATTTTGACGATATTTTTTTGATTTGTCACCAATTGAATAATAAATGTATGCATGTTGAAAGATTGGTCCAATAGTAAAAGTTTTTTCGTACATTATCTTCCAATCCTGATGTAAAAACATTTGATCTACCGTAAAATCAGAGTAACAAATCAGTCAGATAGTGAGGGAGTGGTTAGCATGGATAAACAGTTAATTGAATTAGCCAAAGAAATCGTAGCTCTAGATCGATTACGTGATAAAAGATTAGAAGATTTGATCATATTAGCAGGGAATGATGCCAATGAGGTGTTGAGGAAAGTTCAAATTGGGATGATAAAATACTGATTAATAAGCTCAATAACAGGTAGATAGTCATTTCGAAACAAAAATCATTTGATCAGTTTAAGTCTGTCCTAAAAGGGGATGAATCCGCTTTTAGGACAGTTTAATAATCAACAGGTAACTAAAGCTTTTCCGCTCAAAGCAGAAATGTACTAATGAACGTCGTTGCAATCCCTACAACTGACGCATACAACCATAGCTTAAGTCTAGCTATTTTCTTTTCAACAAAATCTTTGCGAACGTACTGCTCTTCATAAATCGTATCTTGAATAATAATTTTTACACGATCATAGTCTGGTACTTGATCGAGTGCTTCTTTGATCATGTTTTCCGTTTTTTCTACCGTTGGTAACTCTTCATGTTCTCTTAGCTGTTCTTCTGCTACGGATAGCCTCGTTTTCAACTCATTGAGTTCGATCTCATACGTTTGCATGTCTTTTGTATCCGCCATTCCTAACCACCTTATCATACATAGGTTTTGAAATTATAACAGGTGCCTAGTGGTAAACTATGTCACAAATGCTTAGTTGTGAAGTTATGGATGTAGAAACAACTTGTTCTTTTTTTATTGTACAGACACAGTCAAGCCCAATCCAACATAGACATGAGATATGAGTCTAATTGGAGGTGAGAAAGTGTCAAGTATTATTGCCGCATTCACCTACTTTATAAAAGAAGTGATGTTGTTTGTTTCGTTTGTTAAAAATAATGCGTTTCCACAACCACTAAAAAAAGAAGAGGAACGTAAATATTTAGAATTAATGGAGAAGGGAGATGAAGAAGCTAGAAACATTCTGATTGAACATAACCTTCGCTTAGTCGCTCACATTGTCAAAAAATTTGAGAATACGCGTGAGGATTCTGAAGACCTCATTTCGATTGGAACTATTGGATTAATAAAAGCAATTGAGAGCTATTCTTACGGTAAGGGAACGAAATTAGCCACATATGCAGCAAGGTGTATAGAAAATGAAATTCTTATGCATTTACGTGCACTAAAAAAAGTAAAAAAAGATGTCTCATTACATGACCCAATCGGTACAGATAAAGAAGGAAATGAAATAACACTAACGGGTTATCTGTTTTATTAGTTAGAGGATTCTCCCAAAAAGTATAGAAATTGATGTATATACTTGTCAAAAATACTAGGGAGGGGAATTTCTATGTCGAAAGTAGAAGAGTTAGATGAGAAGATGATGGAATTTTTTCAATACTATAGTAATTATAATAAGGTGCTTTCTGATTTTTTGGGTTGGGATATTTCATTTTTATATGGTGAAGAAAATGATTTGGTTAAGATTTCATATCCGACCAGTAATTTTTTTATTGAAGATGACACTTTTGAAAAAGCTTCTGATAAAAAAATGTACATAGATACTATGATTAATACTTTATATGAATTGAAGCAGAAGTATCCTGTTTTTGATCCATCTTTAAAATATATTTTAATTGATAAGTGGGTAAATAATATATTCTTAAATGAATGTGAAGGTTTAACGAATGAAATTGAAAAATTTTTAATGGCATTTAAAGAAGATTGTATTAACTTATGTTATAAGACCTATGAAAATACTGATATTAAGTTAGGAATAATAGGTTTCTTTCAAGAAACTGTTTATTCTGTGAAAGAAACTTTAGAAAAAAACAACTTAGATTTTATAGAGTTTGATACTCCTAATACATTAAGTGAGGTTATCAAATCAAAACCAACATTTAAATTAATCGATGGTAAATCATTAAGTTTGGTTATTAATGATTTTGAAGTTATAGGACTTGCTAGAAAAAAGAAGGATAGTAATAGCATTAGAGACATAATTCTCGAGAATAATATAGAACTCCAAAATATTAAAAATGAATTATATTGTAAGTTAATTGTTAAAAATATGATCGAACAGGCGATCGATGAAGACAGTTCGATAAGTAAGGTAGGTATTGATTATGATAAAATTGTTGATGATATAAATAATTTATTGGAAAAGTCAAATAAGAAGAAACCTAACTATTTTTATGTAGATGTATTTAATAAAGGTTTTGATGTGTATTTTTCAACAGGGGTAATCCTTGCGTATAACAAAGGTTTTTGGAGAGTCAAGAATTATAATTTATTATTTGAAATTTTAATTGAAAACTTACTAGTGGAGGATTTGAAGCGAACTATTGGAATGATGGTTTATGAACATAAGAATGGAGAGTCGGTTTACAAAGTTATTGTAGAGTCAATTAATAGGTTTATAAATTATATTAAAAATTTATCTCAACAAAATTCCGGTGCACTTTTTGTGATCCTTGAAAATAATAAAGAAATCATTGAAAGCGAAAATGGAAAAATAAATATGTCCTTATACGAAAATCAATTAGAATTTGATCAAGTGTATGATATTATTCCAAATGAACTAATCGATAAGGAACTTCTAGGAAAAGGAACTTATAATGACATTCAAAAGGATAGTAATCTGTATAAAGATATATTAAATATTGATAAATATCTCTTTTACTTAATATCATCGTTGGATGGTGCAGTTTTACTTGATAGCTCATTTAATATTCTTAGCTTTGGTGAGAATATTAAAACTTCAGAGTTACTCGCTTCTGGGACAAGTGACCTGCAACAAGCTAGTATTAATGGAACTCGGACCTACGCAGCGGTAGCTGCATCAAAATTTGGAATAGCGGTAAAAATATCAGAGGATGGAGATATAGAGGTATATAGAGAAATGGATGCTGAACCATTGTTAAGGATATAATAATTGAAAGAGGTATTAAACCCCTTTCAATTAGATAGCCTAGGATACAACACCAGCTCAAAATCATCATTGCGTTGGTGTTTTTCTTTTTTGTAAACAGCTTTATCAAGCACTGTTTTTAGTAGTGCGTTTCTTTTGCTTGGATCGGGGTCTTGACGATACATATCTAGGACATTTTGTACCTTCGGGATGATATCCTTTTGTGCTTGCTCACGTTGTTTCTCTTCGTAAATATCTGATTTAGCTTCCTCAATGTACAGCCTTGTTTCATTAATGCGGTTTGAAATTGTTTCGGATCGTTCCAAATATGTTTCCTCATCGTAGATTCCGCGTTCAAGGAAATCGTGAAGCCGGTTCTTTTGTTGCTGCAATTCCTCTAATTCCTTTTGTAATCCTACTAATGCATTTCTTTTTAATTCAACTATTGAATCATCAGATTCCTTTTCCGGTGCATGTTGCTCCCATTGGGCTTTATATTGTTCAAGCCAAATTTTTAATCCGGCTATTAATCTATTTTCTACGTGTTCAAAGCGTGTGCTTTTTGATTCGCAGAATTGGTTGTAGCATTTTATATGTGCAGCTTGTTTTGTATAAGGCCTTTTGATGACTGATGAACCGCAATGACCGCATTTGATTAACCCTGCTAATGGGTTTGTAATGCCGTTTTGTAATTGGTAAGGAACATGGTATTTTTTCTTTAAAATATCTTGAGCTTTTTGATAGGTTTCTAGTGAAATGATAGGTTCATGTTTCCCTTCAACGTCGATCCATTCCTCTTGTGGGCGTGTTTTAGTATCCCGACGCTTCCCAGGCTCAACAGACTTCTTTTGTTCTTTTTTTTTCCACTGAATTCGACCAGCATAAACCGCGTTTTTTATTATCGTTAGAACAGAACTGCTACTCCACTTTTTCCCCGTATAAGTTTTATAACCTAACTGGTTTAGTTTTGCAGCGATTTTTGCCGTTGCAATTCGCTCTGTATGATCAGGATGGGTGTACCATTCAAAGATCATTTTTACGATGGGAGCTTGATCAGGGTGCGGTTCAAGCGTCCGCCCGTTGTCTAACTCTTTGATGATATAACCATAAGGGGGACGCGTAGCAATATAATTTCCATCCTCAACCGATCGTATACGCCCACCTTGCAAACGTCGAGTGATGATCTTTAACTCTTTACGAGCCATGAACGCTTCAAATTCACTGTATTCCTCGTCCCATTCGTCCGAGAGATCATAAACTTTTCGAGGTGTAATGATCTTTGTTTTCGATTGTTGGAAGGTTTCAAGTATTAACCCTTGCTCACGCATGTTACCGCGTCCAAGTCGATCCATATCCATAACAAGTACAGCATTATATTTTTTATTTTCTACTTCTTTCAGTAATTCAAGCATCTGCGGTCGGTGCATGAGACTTTCCCCAGAGACGATTTCTTCACGTATTTTAATGATGTTAATGTTTTGTTTTTGCGCTACCTTTAACAAGGTTTTCTTATGTTTAGCGAGTGTTTCACCTTCTCCACGTGCTTCCGCTTCAAGATCGGCACGAGATTTACGAAGATACATGCAGACCCGTTCCATAGCAATCACCTTTTCTAAATAGCCTTTCTATTATTATAAATCTTTGTAAGCCGTTCATGACAAAGTTTTGGGGTAACCTTGAAGCGATCGGACATAATTTCTATAATGTCTGGGTCGTGTAAGTCCAAGTCAAAAAGCATGTGATAAGGTATAGCAGCATAGCGAGTAAAATGCCAGGCGTCTCTTTCTTGAAGCTCACGGAAGGCCTTTGACATTACTAGTTGCTGTCCCTCATGCCTTAAGATATGACACAGTTCATGATAGAACTGTTCACGCTGTTGTTGATGATCAAGGCTTGCTTTCACGGTTATTAGTTTTAGGCTTCCTAGCTGTATTGAATGAGCTTCCAGTGATCGTTTAAAGTGTATTCGGTAGGCGCGAGAGATATATTCCTCTGTTAGATTTTCTGGTGAAAAAATGCCGATTTTCTTATAGCGAGTCATAATCCATTCTTCTAGTGCAGTTGGTTGGTATACGATTTTCATAAAATCCCCCTCATCCAAGAAAAAGAGAACAAACGTTCTAGTTAATAATAAAAAACAAAGCCCTATTTGTAAAGGCTTTGTTTTTTAACCATTTAACCAGTCTTTTTCTTTGTAACTGGAAGTTTGTAGAAGTATTCTCCAGAAGATATTTTGGCTTTTGTTATGTTTGGAGAGGTTATGTAATCTTTGGGGGTATATGTAACCTTTTTAGGTTCCCTTTCAATAATATCTTTTATCGATGAATATTGCCCTTTTTTAAAAAAGGTTATTATTTTCTTTAAATCATTACGATCGATAATATTAATATTACAAGCAGTTCCTAGTTTTTTACTTCCGGCGCTAATATTTGTAGTTGAAGTAATAACAAGGCCTTTTGTACAACTATAAAACGGTTGTGCTGTATAGGCCTGCTGTAAAGCATCCATATTTAGTGAATTACCTTCTTTTATTCGTTTTGCTTGAATTACTGTCCGGTTCCCTTGACGGTCTTTAAAGATTACATCGGCTCCGAAATCTCTTGATTGTTGCGTTATGTATGTATTTTCATATCCAATTGCAGTGAATAAGACAAATAAATAATGTTCAAATCCAGAACCATCTTTCATCTTATCGATATCGTTAATTGTTATTTTTCGTAAATCATATTGTGTTTTTCGTATATTAGTTGGTGGATAAAACACCAATAAAAATAAACCTATTGCGACTGCTATTAATAAAATAATTATTGCTAATGCGATAGCCTGTGCTTGCAATGTATCCATTGTCATCCCCCTTATTTTTCTTTATTCCTTTCCTTTGCCTTATGAGCTACCCACTCAAAATGCCTTTTCAACTCTTCGACATCTTCTGGGGTGAAGTGTTTCCAGGCGTCCATGTCATGAAAGAAGATGTTTTCAATCCCTAAATCCTCTAGGACTTTATTTATTTCAGCTAGTGGATCATAGGTAGCGGTTTCTTTCTTTGGGGATGGATCGTCTGATCGTCCAAGGAGGTAATCGGTTGAAGTACTTAGAGCGTTTGCTAGATCAGAAAGCATATCATTTGAAGGTGAGCTATATCCCGTTTCATAGTTTGAAATTGTAGTCTTTTTTGTATTGACTTTTTTAGCTAGTTCTTCTTGTGTAAGTTTCCTTATCTTCCTTGCTTGACGTAATCTTTGCGATAACATAAGCATTCCCCTTTTATGTAGTAAATACGTTCAAGATAATTGTACTTCAAAATAATAAAAAATAAATTAAAATCCAAAATAGTTGTACTTATGTATTGACATCCAAAATACTTGGACTTAAAATGAACTTAAATAAATTCAAGATTCTTGGATTTGTTAGAGGAGGTGTTAAATTGAAAAATGTTGCTTTAATTAATGCGCGTAAAAAAGCTAATCTGTCTCAAGAAAAGTTAGCTGATATCATGGGCTGTAAAAAGACAACTATAAGTAACTGGGAGAATGGTTATTCAATCCCTAGGTTAAAGGACGCTTTTATGTTGTCTCATGTATTAAAAGCAGATATTAACGACCTTTTTTTATGTTATAAAGTCCAAGAAACTCATACAAATAATGTTGCCTTTATAAAAAAAACGACAAAATTAATTAACAAAATTTCTTAATTTATTATTTCGTCGATTATTGTCTATTACCTTTTTTGAAAGGGGGAGAAAAAGTATGGCTGTCCATCTGTCCAAACCTCATATAGTGTTACGAGGTGATCAGCAAATGGAAGAGAAAAAGTACGATGCTACTTACAAACTTGGGAAGACTACCGTTCATGTTGTTGCGCCAGAGCCGATGAGTGAGGAAGAACGTTATAAGAGGGTAAGGGAGTTTCACTTGGCTGGTTGGTCGATTTGGAATGACCTTTCTACAGAAAAGAAGCTGGAATTAAATAAAGAGGCAACAGCAGGCGTTTAAAGCCTGTTGCATATGTACAAGCATCCGTGCTTGTACTTGATGATACTCGCAAAAAATGTTGTCAAAATATCTTACATTTCGAAATATCGAAAAAAATGCCGCAAGAGCCACTAACTCTTACAGCATCCAATAAAAAATAGTTTTTTTCATTTTACCATACTACGGAGAAATCGGAAATTGGGGGAATCAACATTGACTGATCAAGTTAACATTACTGAGGGACAAAACGAATTTTCAAAAAGGGATCATATCACAATGGTTTTTCATTACGGGCAGATCGATCGCTGGGTTTCGTATGAGAAAGGGGATGATGTTATTCATTCAGATAATGCCGAGCAGTTTACGGAAGGTCATGAAGTGAAACTGTCTGAGACGGTCTTTATGAAGTGGATGAAGCTAACAACGATGGTTGATCGTACGATGGATCGTAAAGAGGATTTTCATGTGCGTAATAAAGTAACATCGATTGCTAAAATGCTTGGATATAGCAGCACAAGAGGGCTTTATAAGGTTTTAAAACCTTTATATGAAGTCGGATTAGTAGATCTTAAAGAAACAAAAGTAGGTTCATCTAAAATGATTGACATTATTGTCTACCCGTACCCTGTTTACGCAGACACACCAATCTGTAACCTTATGAAAGTGCGTTCATGGGAAAAAAGGGAATCATTCGGTATGGCTCTTTCTTATTCTGGAGTAGAAGCTCGGAACAAAAGTACACAGGAATCGGAACAAAAGTGCACAGGGGACGAGAACGAAAGTGCACAGGAACAGGAACAAAAGTGCACAGGGGTTGAAAACAAAAGTGCACAAGGGGCTGTGAACAAAAGTACACAGGAGCCTGTGCACAAAAGTGCACATACTAATATATATAATCTATCTAATACTAATAAGTCATCAAATATCAATAATCATCTAAGCAGTAAATTGGATCCGTCTGTAAAAATAACTTTCCAAAAATTTGCAGATGAACAAAAGATGAGTGACGATGAAATGACGACGATGATTGATAGATTAATTGGATTTGTACCAAACTCAAAAAAATATAGCAGTCACAAGAAGTATTATGCAAAAACACTGAAGTCTATTCGTGACAACGATAATCGCCAAGTGCGAAAAGACAAACTGCCTAAGAGCTTACAGTACGATCATCAAGAAACAAAAGAAAACCAAGAGCCTAACAACTCATCTAGCTTTGAAGAAGAGAAACAGCGTTTTGAAGAGATGTTAGCACAACGAAAAAAACAAAAGGAGCAAGCCTAATGGTGTCGATTAGCAAGATACGATCAGTGCTATATCAGATGGCTAAATACCTTGGTAACATTAACGCAGTACGTAGGGGGAAGGTAAACCAACGTATCAAAAGGCGAGCAGTTGGTAAGGTCACTGGAAGGCTTTTAGGAAGAATAAAATAAGGGAGTGCAGATGATGACCAATGAAACGTTAAGCATTATCAATGACTTTATCATCGATCAACTAGATCCACTCGATCAGGAGTTAATAAGCGAAGTTACAGCAGACCTTGAACCGATTGAATTATTCAATGAATTGGTCGCAACAGTAAGCGAGGCGCATGAGGTAACGAAGGCGTTTAGGGTGCTGGATAAGGCGTTGTGAAGAGTTGATGTTTACGCATTCGTAATTTAAAAATATTCATTTTACGTTTTCATAAAGGTGGTGGGGCTTTGTCTTTAACATGGGCGATATACGATGTTATGACTGCTGCTGAAGCTGAAACAACTTGGGGGTTAGCTAAAGGAACTGTTCGCGTCTATGCAAATAATCTGGCATTTAACGATGATGAAGCTAGAAAGAGTGCTGGAACATGGCTAGTAACAAATGAAGGGATGACTAGAGTTTTTGGAAGCGATAAAAGGTGTAATTAAGTTAAACCAAAGTAAGGAGGGGTGCAGTTGGGTTATCTGTCGCAGGTCAAGGTGAAGGGTAGGCGTTACATTTATCTCACAGAATACATAGGCATGAGCAGATTTACAACGAAAACAGAGATAAATGTATTCTCTTTTGGCAATCGCGAAAAGGCATTAGAAAAAATGACCTGGTGGCGCAAATATTTTCAAGAATTCCCCCAGGAACTTATTGATCGTGGGTATGGAAAAAAAGACCTTGATGAGTGGATCAGGACATTAGAAACAGGTAAATCCAAGACCGGAAGAAGTAATAAATTTAAAATTAAAGCAAAATGAATTAGGGAGTAAATTTCCCTAATTTTTTTTGTTTAGGGTGCTAGATTTTAAAGAAATAATAATTTCTTATATTTATCTCCCCTCTTCAGCAACTTCCCTAGGTGGAAACTTATCAAAAGTGTCACAATTCACTATATGCTCAATTCAAAAAGTGACTAAGTTAGCAAGAATTTTGCTCACAATCAAAGGATGATCAATAGAACCCCAAAATAAAGTTTTGGGGTATTTTGGGGTACGAACGATTAGAAAAAATTTGTATGATTGGAAACAAATAAAGCAATTGTGCTGAAGGTGATAAGATGGCTGAAGCAAATGAGGTTTATGTTAACTTTCCAGATGAAATGAAAGTATATCCGAAAGATGAGGAAACGATCTTTATTATTCATGATGAGGATCGAACCGAGGAAACGATAATTGAGACTGATCCTGGAAACATACACATTACCCATCAGATGACGTTAGGTGACGTAGTCATTTCAACACTTTTAGCATCTATACTGATTTTTATGATTCTGAATCGGATCATTAGGAGGTAGGCGACATGTATGAAGTCACAAGCGGTTCCAACTCAGATATATTTCTAGTTTATGTTGTAGTCGTTGGTGCTTGTATGATTGCTTATCCGTTAATCAGTTTGATTATAGGGGGCTTGAGTAAATGGAGGTAGGAACTTTACTTGCTGAAGCTTTCAAAGTTTGGCTGGGTAACAGTGATGTAATGGCTTTTGTTTTAGGCTTTACGCTATTTATTACATTCATCCTAGTTACACAGCAAATCTATAACGACACAAGGTCATGAAGGGAGTGGGTCGGATGCAATGGAATCATTAGGTAATGTATGGGATTTTAGTTTTTTCTGGAATGTATTTGGATTCCTTTTGCAGCTAGTCGCACCATTCGTCATGATCATTGTGGCAATTATCGCAGTTGGGTTACTACTTGCAGGGGTTATTTATGCAATCCGTAACAGAAATTAGGTGTTTTTGATGGGTATTGTAAAAAAGGTTGTTTATGTGTTTGTCGCTTTTCTGTTGTTACCGTTCGGTGATGCAGAAGCAAACACAGTAAGGAATAATATTCACAATTACACTGATTATTATGGGAATGAACTCGGTTCTAGCACTCCGCATGTTGCAGCTGACATGTACGCTGATTATCGCTTTACTTCTATAGAAATTAGGGCAAACACATCGTTTTCAATAATCACTGGTGACTACGGTGACTTTGAATCAACAATGCCTTATTCCCATGATGGTGAAGGATTCCAGACGTATACACACAACTTTGCCGATCATAATTATTCGTCGGAAGATACTGATTTATCTATGGAGTACATTTATATTGAGAGTGACCCTTCAGATGGTGAAGTTTTTTTAACAAAAGCTGTAACAAACGATCCAGAAAACATGTTAATCACATGGGATGATACAACCGATGAAGGTGATGATTCAAACGAAAATGATCCAGATCATGAGGGTGATTCCGGTAGCGATGATGGTTCAAGTGGAAGCGACCCCAGTGATGGAGGAAATGACAGTATAGGCGGAACTGATCCGGGCAATGGATTGCCAAGTTATCAAACCTTTTTGAGTGGTAACCGTTTAGGGGATTTATTCACGAATATTAGGTGGCTTCTTTTCTTTGTAGCACCAATTGTCATGATATGGTTTGCGATCAAAGCTATAGGCTTATTGATTCTCACTATTCGAAAAATCTTTGATTCTGGTGACCGCAATAGAAGGAGAGACGACGATGATGACTATGATGTCTATCATTACTAAATGAAGTTAGTAACTGGTTAACACCAGTTCAATATATAAACAACCTCAATGTTTTAAGGAGGAATATAAAAAAATGGAAGAAGAGACAGGAGGAACAGGAATGAACGTAGATTTTTCAGGAGTAACTTTACCGTTTGATGCAGCAGATCTTTTAACAAGTGCAGTTGAATTACTAGGTGTGGTAGGTCCTTTCGTATTACTAGGACTTGCAGTTGTATTTACACCAAAGATTATCGGCCTTATCCGAAATGCAGCAGGATCAGGTGGACGTACTCGATAAAACAGAGCAAGAGAGAGAAGGGGGACCTTCTTTCTCTTTTTGCTAAAAAGGTGCTGGATATTAAATGTTAAATAAAGTTACTAACTCAAATCTAAAGGAAAATGATGTAAAAATCAATTATAAATTTATTGTAGGCTTCCTCGTTTTCGTAATAATGGTTTTATTGATCACGTACCCTGCCTACGCAGTAACAAGCAATGTGTCCTACGATTCTAGTAATGATGTTTATGTTTATACCTATTCGTCCGACACAACAAACAAATTACTTGTTGAGTTTGAAGCTGCAAGTGGTGAAATGTACGGACCTTATGAGTATACAGGGAGTGATTATTTTGTAGGTGAGCATTATCAAACATGCAACGGCAACTACACTATGACGCACATGAATTTTGACGATGTTGTTCACGTTGATGAATTCACAACGACACAAATACAAAACCCTAGCTGTGATAGCTCACCCGGAGAAGGTGAGGATGATGGTGGCAATGATGGTTCATCCGATCCAGTAGAGGGTGGAGATTGTGATTACTGTGAAGTATTTCAATGTCCGGGGTGGAGTGAATATATGAGTGGGCTTAATGACATTAAAGATGCAATCCCTCCCCCACCTAATTGGGAGGAAGTATCTCAGACATTCGCGGAGTCGATTGGGCCAAGTATGGCTAGTGATATAGAAAGTGTTTTAGGGACAGCACCGGAACCACCGGAACCGCCTGGGGAAATTGTTCTGGAACCAGTTAATAAACCTTCCGGTGAAATTATATTCGATTATCGAGAGGAATTAGAGAAAAGCCAACCGACAATGGAAGATAATCAAGAATTACATGACGCAACCTTTGATACACAAGACGTTGCGGATCAAGCGCCAGTACTTGAATATCGAGAGGATGAAAGCGGAGGGTTTAGTATTCAAGACCCTGTTGATTCATTACCAAAGTTAGAATTTGATGATTACCCAATGCCAGGCGAAGGTGCTGGGGCGTGGGATCACCAACCAGAGCAGCCGGAAATGGATATGCCAATGCCGGAAGGTGGGGGAGAGGTTGAACCAATCGGAGAACCACCATTGCCGGATCAACAAACAAATGAAGCACCAGAGCCGGAACAGGGATATGAACCACCAACCCCAGACGGTGAGGATGTTCATCTAGGAAATTATAAAAATCATCCAGACGATCCAGACGGATCAGGTTAAAAGGGGGTTATAAGAATTGAAAAAAAAGTATTTAGCTTTAATGACTTTAGCTATTGGGTTGCTGTTTGGTCATTATGAAGCGTCAGCATCATATTATGCGGATGTGGAATCAGGAGACACTATTCAATTTGGTGGAGTTGAATGGCTTGTTCTTGATCCAGAAGATGGGCGAGTGATTTGGGATGAACCAGATATTAATGGTGACCCCTTTTGGAAAACAAGGACGTTTGACGATGGAAGTTCGAACGTTTGGGAAACGTCAGATGTTAGAGCTGATCTAAATAATAACTTAGTTAATGATTTAGATTTTAGTGATGGATCTAATAGTGATGTTATTACAAATATTGATTTAATAACAGAAGATGAATATATAGAATACTCAACATATTATAACGGTGATATTTTAGATTTTAATGATTGGGACTATCATTGGTGGACGAAAAATCCCACCTCAGATTCGACATTTCGTGTTCAACGTGTTAGCGGCGATGGTTTTATAAACTACAACAGTGCATCATCTTCTATCGGCACCCGCCCCGCTTTGAATTTGGAACCTAGAATATTTAAACCTGTACCAGAAGTTTCGAAATTAACAGCTGATCAAACGGATACAACCGTTACTCTACAATGGGAAAATTCAGATGTCTCAGAGGTTGATAGGGTTAATATTTATAAAGATGATAACTTATCAGCATCATTAAAAAATGGTGAAGATATCTATATATTCAACGAATTAGATTACTCCACTGAATACAGTTTTAAAGTCACAACGGTAAATAATGATGGCGAAGAAAGTGTTGGTAAAACAATTAATGTAAAGACAGACTATATTTATTTAGAAGATATAACTGTACATGGTGTTTATGATTATTATAATCGAATCTTTTTAAATTGGGATAATCCTACACAAGAAGGTTTCGAAAAGGTTTTAGTCTACGAAAATGGAGAGTTTATTGATGAAGTCGAAGCTCCTTATAGTTCGTATCTATTTGAACATTTAAAACCAGATACTGATTATACATTTTTACTAACGTCTCTTTATGATCCTTATGGTGAAACAGAAGGGGTTGAAGTTAATGCGAGAACGTCTCCAGTTCCAGAGGTTGAAGAGTTAACGATAGCATCTAATAGTTACCATGAAGTTAGTTTGATCTGGACACTCCCAGAAATGCAGGGATATGATTTTGCAGCCCTTTATTATGAAGGTGAAAAAGTTGCTCAAACAGACGGTTACAAGTTCTATATTGAAGGTTTTGAACCAGGGAAAACACACGAATTTGAAGTAAAAACGGTAACTGAGGACGGTTACGAATCGAATGGTGTACCTATTTCTGTTGACACACCGGAGGCACCTGAAAAAGAGGACGTTAGTAATGTAGAGGTTTCTACTACTTACGATCGTGTTGACTTGTCTTGGAGTATTCCGGAATACAACCCTAATTTTGAGTTTGTGAGAATCTACAGAAAAGACATGGAAGATAGCGACGAGAATGTAGTATCTACCTTTTTGTTTGGTTCAACGGCTTCAGCAAATGATGATGATTATGATCCTTTATTTGAAACAAATGGTACATACTTCAATGATTTAAGCGTTGAATCAGATAGTGATTATGAATATAAGCTGACAACAGAAAATACCGAAGGTGAAGAATCAGACGGCGTTTTTGTACAAGCATCGACAGAAGAAGAACCACTTCCAGAAATGGGTGGTGTTAATGATGAAAAGGACGAGAATGGAGACTACGTCTATTCGTGGTCAAGACCAACAGAAGGGGAAGTACAAGTATTAGTAGGTAGGGATGAATACGCAACGGTTCCAGCTAGTCAAGGGGAAATAACAATACCTGCTGACGATATGCAATATACGTTGATGGGTGATCCAGACGTTGAATTAGTACCTATTAGTGAATCTGGGTTAGTTGGGGTTCCGTCAGACCCTAATCTGAATTTAGGCGGCACCGGACTTCCATTTTCACCGAATGAGGTTTTAAAAACAGCAATGCAATTCCTTTTGATTATCGGACCTTTCGTTCTCCTTACGTTAGCGGTTTACTTTACACCTAAACTGATACGTTTAATTAAACAATCAGCAAATCAAAATCAAAATCGTAGGAGGGGGAGAGTGTGAGTAGTTCAGTGTTACAAAACGTTTTAGAGGTGCTATTCAGTGACATATTTTTTTACTTATCACCGATCCTCTTTGTTTTTGCTTTTACGCTTTTCTCTGATCGGTTGATTGATTTAGCTTACGGTGCGATCCAACACAAAAGAAGGCGGTAAAACATGTTCCTACTTGAAAACGTCATTGTATTAGGGGTTTTAGGTGATGCTTTCGGCAGTCTGTTTTCAGTCATATGGGATGGAATCGTTTGGATAGGTGAGCAGATCGGCGCTTTCTTTCAATGGTTGGGTGGATTGATATGGGATGCGATTCAATGGCTGGGCGAATTATTAAGAGATTTATTCTATGCCTTGATGGACTTGTTACTAAGTTTCTTTGAATTAATCTACGCTTTGATTGATTCATTGCTTTACTTTCTATTCCAGATCGGCACTTTAGCAGCAAAGCTATTCATTATTCTTTTTGAAGTCGCAAAGCTGATTTATTCGTTCTTTGTTGGGTTTGCGAATACGTTGGCTAGTCTAGCCTACCAACCGCAAACAACAGGCAGTCATGGATATAGCCAGATGATTGGACGGGTGTTTAGTGCAGCTGAACCATTGCAACTAAGTGTCATTGCTTACATGTTGCTTTTTATCATCTGGGTCTTCACAGCAATCCAAGTGATTAAACTATTGTCAAACTTACGAGTAGGGGGAGATTAAATGCGAGAAACGTTAAGAGCATGGGTGGACAGTATTTTCTCCCCTGCTCATACCTTCCTAGATATGGCTATTGAACGTTTACAGAGCGTCCAGCTAGTAACACAACAAGGGTTAAACATCGGTCAACATTTAGCGATTTTTGGAGATATGCCCCATGAATGGCAGCTAGTCATTAATAGTTTATTACTATCACTCGTTTTGATCGGATCGTTGTTTATGTTTAGAGCACTCATGAGAATCTATTTTGCGAAAAAGGACGGTGTTAAATGGTGGTAGATGCTTTTATTTATTTTGTGGCTATCGGTTCTGGAACAGCTACAGGAGTTGGGATTGTTGCATGGATCGGCTGGAAGATCATCCAGAGATCGAACCGCAAAGGGAATGTTGAGAAGAATAAAAGAAAGGCAGTGGTGTAAGTGTTTAGCTTTAAGAGAAAAAGAGATGGGGATGTTTTTGAAGAAACGCCCGATGTTTTGATTGTTTTCGATAATGAAGCGAAAACAAGCGATATAAAACGAATAAATGACATTTCCGAGGATTCGGTGATTGTCACAGGTCAATACAAAGTACCTTTAGAAGATTGTGAGATCACAAACAGCATTGAAGGAAGGCACTTTTTCTATCGTGCGCCCTCTCAATCCATTACAGAAACAAAACGTTTAGCTCAGCTAGAAAAGAACATTGTTTTGAATCAGATTACAAGTTATAGGGATCATTACGCAGAACAAGGGACGGACTTTACGAAAATTGGGTTACTTGTCATTATTGCGATTGCCTTTTTAATGTTTGGGGTTTCTAGTTGCACAGGTGTATAGGAGGTTTGAAAATGGATGAAAAAATCATTTATAAGATTTTCGAAATGAAAGGGCTCGTTGAATCACTCGTTGACCAACAAGAACAAGACGAATCGATTAGTTTTTTATCAGTTGAACGACTTCAATCACACCTTAACGAATGTGTTGATTTAATCACAAAATAACGTGTTGCTGAGGGCTTCTCTGTTGCAACGAAATTAAAATTGAAAGGTAGTTGTACACTAAATGCAAAAAAATAACGATGCTGAAAAGTTGCAAAGTGTCATTGGTGATAATCTCTTTCCAGAAGTTCATCATATATCAGATGTTAAGCAAGTGTTAGAAGAAATGAAAACCAATGCCCAAGAGTTACAAGAGTGGCAGATCAGAGCGATCCTTTTCTTAAAGCATTTAGGATCAAATGAATATTTACATGGACATAAAAACCCATACGTCGAAATTGAAAAAATGATTTTTGACGGCAAGGTGTTGGTAGCTGATCCGAATTATTATGTAGACACAATCGAAGCATTGATTCCAAAACCGCCGAAACCGGTTGTCATGGCGGAAAAAGCACCACAAGGGGGCAAAAGATAATGGCTCAACATTTATTTATCCAAGGGCCACTAGGAAGCGGCAAGACGTTTCTTATGTCATTACTCGCTCACCACTGGAGAGAAAAGGTGTTGGCAAGGGGCGGTGACATTCGATTATTTAGCAATTACGGCTTAAAAGATGCTCAACCGATGGATCACTATTCCGATTGGTACGATGTAGCAAGAGTGCAAGGGAGTATCTGTTGTTGGGATGAAGCACAAATGGCGTTTGATAGTAGACAAGCGTTAAAGTCTAGCTCAATTTACGCCAGCCAGCTAATGATGTTCACTCGTAAGATGAAAAGCGTTCAAATTTATTGTAGTCCGTCGATCAATAACGTTGATAGCCGGATTAGGCAGATTGTCGAGGTGCTGATCAATGTACGAAAGATAGGGAATAAAGGTTTTTCGATTATGTTCACCGACTTTCAAACGGGGGAGTTCATGCACAAACAGTTTTTACCGATGTGGAAAGCTAAAATGATTTTTAAAATGCAACTATATGATACCTATCAAATGGTTAGCGGCTTTCCTTTGCCGAATACAGAGCGAGAAGCAATTAAGTTCTTTGATGAGCTAGATCAGGCTCATAATGAAGGGAGAAGGGTAAAAGAGAGGGTGACTGTCGGATCATGATCAGTTCAGTATGGCTTCCGTTTTTAACAGCTGTCTTCCTTGCTATTGGTTTGTATACGTTTATTGACGTGTCTGTCGAAAATATCAGTCAAAAAATAAAAAAAGTAGTGGCAATTCAACGTATTAAGAAGGAGAGAAAACGAAATGAACCTAGAAAACCTTTCGTTAATACCAGATAATTATAAGGATCGGGATCCACGTAATTTACTTTATCACTTCCCATCTATGCCAAAAGTGAAGTTTGCTAAATTAATGAACAAATTTTATTACTTCAAAGCACTGGAAGCCGTTGAAGAAGCAGCTAGGAAAAATGGTTTCATTTTAGTTCCGTTCCAGTGTATGCATTGGAAACGAAAAAAAGATTATGCTCTTGATCGAAAGGTAAAATGTTGTGGACGATCCTTTTTTATGATGAAGGTTTCAGAATTAACTTCAAGTGAAAAAAATAAACTGATTGCCTTTTTAGAGGAAAATGATCTTTTAGGTAATGTAGTGGCTTCATAAAAACAAAAGAAAGCGAGAGGTTACATGATTACGTTAAGCCAAGAGCAAAGTTTAATTCTACAGTTTCACTTAAGTGTAATGAGAGGATCTGTAAAAAAAGGCTTTAAAAAGACTTATGGTTTTAAATATCGTGAGAAAATGAAGTTGTATGATGAAGTGATTAAGAAACTTCAAAGTGTTGATCAATCACTAGAAGTACAAGAGTACAACTTATCCATTGATGAAGTGGAAATGCTCAATCAATTTTTAGGATTTTATATAACGGAATTAGAAAGCAATTTATCAGGTGATGGTCAAGACGAGGATCAAAAAGATATTTTGCATATCATAAATGATCTAAAAGAAATGTCAAGGAAATTTCATGAGTATCTTGCAAACTAAACATTCTCAAAAACAACCGTTATTGGGAGAGTGTGCAGCTTGGGCTAACATTGCCCTTTTTTCTTGCAAAAACTTTCCCAAAACTCATTACCGTAATCTATCAACCTAAAATGTACGTTTATGAAAAAAGAGGAGTGAGGGAGACAGTGATTATTGGTTATGCCCGTGTGAGTACGAAAGAACAATCACTAGATATGCAGCTGGATGCACTTCATAAATCGGGTTGTGAGCGAATTTTTAAAGAAAAGGTGTCTGGGTCAAAAGATGACAGAGAACAGCTACACAGAGTGCTTGAGACGCTCAGGACAGGTGATAAGTTTGTTGTTTATAAATTAGATCGTCTTGCACGGTCTACTCTGAAGCTGTTAAAGGTTGCTGAACAATTAGAACAGCAGGGAGTAGAATTAATAAGCATTCAAGATAATATAGACACCACGACACCAATGGGAAAGGCTATGTTTCGAATGTTATCCGTTTTAGCTGAATTAGAACGCGATATGATTCGTGAGCGTACAAGATCAGGGCTAGAAGCTGCGAGAGCTAGAGGACGTAAAGGAGGACGCCCAAAGAAAAATGAAAAGAAAGTAGAGCAAGCACTCAAAATGTATAAAACCAAACAATTTACAATAGCCGAGATCACGGACGCAACAGGTGTTTCTAGCAGTACACTGTATAGATCAATAAGTTCCTTATAATAAGAGAGCTTATTGATCTTTTTTACATCCAAAAATCATCATATTCAACCTTTTTCCCCCATTTTGATTTTAATGACCTTCGTACTTTTTCAAAGGTAGAGAATTTCGGTTTATACTCTTTCTCATTACACATCCTTGACATTGTCCCGTGACCTACTTTTGCTTCTTTTTGTATATCAATTTGCTGTATATCATTCTTATCTAACCATTCCCCAAATTTAGTTCTTTTCTTTCCTAGTCCAAACATTACAAGACACCTCCTAAAAAGAGTGTTGTTATATGTCTTGGACAAAATATCCATTTTTTATACGAGTGAAAAAAATGGACATAATGGACAAGCTCTACCCCATATTATTTATTAAAGACGTCGATCAGACGTCATAACAACAAGGAGGAATGCTTCATGACAAAGGAAATGGCTATATATCTACTGGAGAGTAAGGACGTCTACTTGACGTCAGAAGGTAGAGAGATTCTAATAGCGATGATTTACGGACAAAAGGCGGTGACGTCACAGTAATGGTATATAGACCGACTGTAAGGTACCATGACGTTTTTCGTGACTATGTAAATAAACTATTCCATGCTACAACATTGGATCGAAATCAAATAATCCGAGCTGCCTTGTTTGCAGCTGCACACTCAAATGAATTTTATAAATTGATTGATGGCTATAAAAAAAGTGACGTCCCTCTTCCCTCTCCTATTTGGGAGCCTTTAGATCATGAATTATGGATGGAGCAGTGCAAAGAAAAGGGGAAGGGAGGGAGAGACGTCAATGCTAAACCTAAACGAGAGGGACCAGTTGAATCGATTGATCGAACTTCTCGAAAAGAGACAACAAACCGACGAATCCGATTCAAAAATAGTGGAGGAATTAAATTCTCATTCTAATGATGAAATTGTTGAGTGGGTTCCAGTAAGAGGGAAGGATCACTTATTAAAGAGAAGGGTTCGAAAACCGATGAAACCAAGTGATCTTCTTATACCTGGAGTGATAGCGGTGGCATTGTTTCTCAAAATTATATAAACATGGTAAAATCAGCGTTAAATAGCCACTTTTAAACAACAGATAACCTGTGAGTGTAAATGAGATAACATTGATTGATGTTCTTCAAGAAGATACAGATGATATTGCGGAGACAATCCAATTAAATATGGAGAAAAAACAAATTTATGAATACATTGGTGTCCTCGATGAACGAGAAAAAGAGGTTGTCATTGCTCGTTTTGGATTGGATATGAAAAAGGAAAAAACGCAGCGTGAAATTGCTAAAGAACTCCAAATTTCGCGTAGCTATGTTTCCAGAATTGAAAAGCGAGCATTAATGAAGTTGTTCCATGAGTTCTATCGCAGAAGTGGGAAGAAAACATAATTTACGGACAATTGTAGCAGTAAAAGCCAACTACGTAAGCTATGGAAAGAGTTACAGTTCATTTCCAATTATTTAATAGTGATGAAAAACGATTTTTGTGTGATAATAAAAACAACATCCCAGTTTTACCTGCATTTGACCGCCTCAATTTGGGATGGGCATTTGTTGGGGCGGTTTTTTTAATAACAAACATGACATGAAATAGATAAAAAGCAGTGGACCATACCATCGGGAGCACTGCTTTTTTTATTGTTATATATTATTCATTCACTGCGTCTTTTAATTGTTTACCAGGCTTAAATGCTGGGTTTTTCGATGCAGGAATTTCAATTTCTTCACCTGTTTGTGGATTACGCCCTTTGCGTGCAGAGCGTTCACGTACTTCGAAGCTACCAAAGCCTACAAGTTGGACTTTATCTCCTGCTATTAGTGTTTCTGTAATGCTGTCAAACATTGCGTCTACTGCTTTTGTAGCATCTTTTTTAGAAAGTTCAGCTTGTTCGGCTACTGCATTAATTAGTTCTGTCTTGTTCATGAAAAAACTCCCTTTCATACCATTAAAATTAAACTTGCATAACAAATTTACTCTTGAAAGCCTTGAAGTGTCAAGACTAAAGAGAGAATTTCCTCGAATTTGCCGGTTTTTTGCTGAATATATACCGAGTCATCATAAAAAAACCTGGCATTTGCATGCTAGGCTTTTCTTATTTAATGAGTTATCATACTTTTCTAACTTTTAAAGTGCTAATCATCAATAGAGATAAAATGAGGATAAAAAACATAAAGACATAAGAGGGGAGGAGTGATACGAATAGGAAACTCACTGTTAATAAACAGCCTGCTGCGGTAATTGGTAAGCCGATGAAGAAACCTGGAGATTCACTCACATTAAAACGGGCTAACCGAATGGCACCACATGCAATAAAAATGATGGTAAAAAATGCTCCTGCAAATCCAAATTCAGACAAAACTGCCTGATATAAGAGTAAAGATGGAGCAACTCCAAAGGATATAATGTCACAGAGAGAATCTAGTTGCTTGCCTAAATCAGAGGTAATATTTAGTTTACGTGCGACCATACCGTCAAGGCGATCAAAAAAGGCTGCTAACGTGATCAGTAAAAGGCTTGTTCGAAGTTCACCTTGTATAATAAAGACAAGTGCAAAGCTACCTAAACTTAAGTTAATAATCGTTAATAAATTTGCAGTCTGACTTTTAATTTTTTTAATCGTATGATCCAAGTGTTGTAATAAGAACATTGGCATCACTCCTTATTTTAAGGTTTTACAACATAAACCGAGTGAGTATAGTTTCTAATGTGTCTTATTAAAAGATAATAATACCATAGATCTTTGTTGTGTGCTACTGTAAAGCTAATAACCTTGTTTTTAAGATCTTATAGATAGGAGGATTACATGGTGAAAAAAGTCTTATATCAATGGTGTATTGAATTAACGTCTAATCGGTTTACTTCATTTTTGTTAAAAGCGTTTACATCATCGAGATTAAGTAGATTTGTAAATCGGTCATTTGTTCGCACCTATAACATCAACACGGATGAGATGGAAAAGCCGTTGCACGAATATAAAAGTCTTCAAGAACTATTTGTAAGAAAACTGAAGCCTGATGTAAGAGAGATCGATCTACGCAAAGGCCACGTGGTGAGCCCGGTAGATGGTGTTATTGCGTTTACAGGAACGCTCACAGGCGATCAAAGCTTTTACGTTAAAGGGCAAAAGTATTCGTTACGTGAATTACTTGGTAGTGAACAAAAGTGTAATAGATACAAAAATGGTTCGTATGCGATCTTTTACTTAAGCCCAAGTCACTATCATCGAATCCATAGTCCTGTTACTGGTTCTGTTGTCGATCAGTGGCTATTAGGTAAGAAGTCGTATCCTGTAAATGATATGGGCTTAATTTATGGAAAGAGACCACTATCTAAAAACTATCGGTTAATTACTGAAATCAAATCGGGTGGAAAGCATGTAGCTGTCGTCAAAGTAGGAGCCCTAAATGTGAATAGTATTCACACAACATATTCAACCGAACAATTAGAAAAAGGTGAAGAAATGGCTTATTTCTCATTTGGATCTACGGTGATCTTGTTATTTGAAGGCGATTTCTTTCGTTTTGGAGACTCACTTACCGTACCTAGTGATATAAGAGTTGGAAACAGTATAGGGATCACCGAGGAAAGATAAGACACGCAATGCTTCTGTCGCTATCGTACTACGTATTTTCTATTATCATATGTATATGATTTTCATGTATTAACATATTCAAATAAATCTATTTATTTTTTAGAAAGGGGAAAGCGATGAGATTACCTCCCATCCTCGCACAACGGGTTGTGAATGAAGTGACAAAAGTAATTGATGAAGAAGTTATCGTGGTTAATCGTAACGGGATGATTATCGCGGGAAGTGATCAAGATCGATATACCTAGGTGTTGTGTACTATTACAGGTGAAGGACTGGGAACTAAGTGACTTTCACATGGTTGAGCGTGAATTGCTTGAGTTACTGCGAGATACATTTACAAATGAATCAGAAGACATTATTGCTCGCTGGGGGTATGGACAAATGGTTTTGCTAAAAGCGATCAAAGGAACGACCGATGTCGAGTATTTAAAAACGGGTTTATCGGCCGTACAGGAGCGTTTAACAAAGAAGCTTGACTGCCAAACCTTAATTGGAGTGGGAGAAATATATGAAGCGATCGATATTGGACGGTCATATCGTGAAGCAAAACAAGCATTAAAGGTTGCGACAAAAGCAGCAACGATGGCGTTCTATGAAGACCTTACATTGGAGGTCGCCCTTGCTGAACTTTCTGATAAAACAAGGGAAACGATTATTGAGAAGGTCATTGGAGAATTGCTTCATGAAGAAGATCTCCTTGTTACATTACAGACGTACTTTGACGAACAATTATCGATTAAACAAACCGCACAACAACTGCACATTCATAGTAATACACTACAAAATCATTATTCCTGATCAACAAAATTGCTGCGGAGCTCTTCATGCACATAGTGGTGAAAAGGCAGCAGCAAAAGAATTAGCGAAGAAGAATTTGCTCGCTTTTGAACAAGCAGAGGTTGATTATATCATTTCAAATGCAGGTGGTTGTGGGGCGTTGTTAACTGAGTATGAACATTTGTTAGCTGATGAACCAAAGTGGCACGAACGAGCAAAAGTTTTCGCACGAAAAGTTAAAGACATTACCGTGGACTTAGCTGAAGTTGGTTTGCCAAAGATGAAGTTACCTAACCAGACGGTAACGTATCAAGATTCTTGTCACTTACGTAATGTAATGGGGACATCCATTGAACCGCGTCAATTGCTAAAGAATATAGAAGGTGTAACCTTTAATGAAATGAATGAGGCAGACCGTTGTTGTGGTTCTACAGGTGCGTATAACATTATTCAGCCTGAGATGTCGATGCAAATATTAGATCATAAAATGAAGCACGCTCAAGCAACAAACGCCCAAACCATTGTTACAGCAAATCCGGGATGTTTATTGCAAATGCGAGCGGGAATTGAAAGAGAAGGGTTAACTGATACGGCTAGAGCTGTACATATTGTTGATTTACTAGCAGAAGCAGTAAAGGAAGCTGACAAGGAGCAAATACTATAAAAAAACAGCTGTTGATTATTCAACAGCTGTTTTTTCTTTCTTCTTTTTTTTCGACTTATTCATTTTCTTTCCTAACTCGTCAATTGTACTTTGTTCCCATAACGGGACACCGATACGGTAAGCTGAGCGTGAAACGGTAAGACCAACGACTGGTGCGGTTAAGAAAACAAATAAGATCGTTAGTAGGATTTTCCCCATAAATAATTGTTCCGCAAATAAAAAGTAGAGAAAGGTAGCCAGCATGATGCTAATAACTCCAAGAGTAGCGCTCTTTGTAGCAGCATGGAGTCGTCCATAAACATCTGGGAAGCGGATAAGACCAATGGAACCTAGAAGGCTTAAAAATCCCCCCAGAATAGCCAAGATACTAATTAGAATCGCGATCAAAGACAGCACCCCTCTCTAAGAATTTCGCTAATGCGATTGAACCGATAAAAGCAATGATACTGATGACAAGGATGACTTCAGAATATGCTGTTGTTTCTTGAAGAATCATCAGGATGCCGATAAAGCCAATCAAATTGATCCCAAATGTATCAAGTGCGATAACACGATCAGACATTGTTGGTCCAATTATCGCTCGAATGAAGCAGACAAGCAAGGAAATTGACATCACTACTAATACGATCATTAAGATGTTATTTAGCATTAGAGTGTGTCACCTCCAAAATTGCTTTTTCAAACGTATTTTGAATTTGTTTAATCATTTTATCGCGATCAGGAACGTGGATCGCATGAACATATAGATATTTATTATCGTCTGAGAAATCCATTGTTAGAGTACCTGGTGTTAGCGAGATTAAACAGCCTAATAACGTTAATTCCCACTCGCTTTTTAATTTTGTCGGAACAGCAACGATTCCTGGTTCAATATTCATTTTCGGACTTAAGACGATTTTAATAACATCAATATTAGCCAAAATCAACTCTTTGATAAATAGAAAAAGTAACTTAACGGATGCTATGACACGCATAAAATAGAAGTCAAAGCGTAAAAACCTTCTTAAGACAAAGAGTATCAGGATTCCAATAAAATAACCGACGATAAAATCTAGGGCAGTGTAGCTATTTTGAAGGATCATCCAGATAAAGGCTAGTACAATACTTAATAAAATTTGAAAAGCCATAGCAACTACTCCTTAAGTACAGAATTAATATAAATCGAAGGATCGAGAATCTGGTCAGCTACTTGTAGTGAATATTGGAAAATTGGTTCTGCAGCAAACCCTAGTACAATCGTTAATGCGACAAGTGGTATGATTGGCACTAACAACGATCCAATTTTCTGCTTTGCTTGTGTTTCTGAATGTTTTTGTTCTCCCCAGAATGCATAGATAAAGATTTTCATCATTGAGAAGAGTGTTAATAAACCAACAAGTAAAGCTACCGTAACAATAATGTATCGTCCTTCTTCAAAGCCAGATAGAATTAAAGCAAATTTACTAAAGAACCCACTTAACGGTGGAATCCCGGCTAATGACATCGCTGAGATGAAGAACATCCAAGCAAGCCATGGATGGGTTTTTAATAATCCACCCATTTGTTTGAGATCCGTCGTTCCTGTGATCTTTTGGGTTGCTCCAGCAAATAGGAATAGTGCCGCTTTAACAATAATATGGTGAGCGATATAATAGATCGCCCCTGCTATCGCTAGTTGTGTATAAATTCCAAGCCCCATCACCATATAACCAACCTGACTAATGATGTGGTAGGAAAGAATTCGTTTGAAATCAAATTGCGATACGGCACCAAGGACGCCAAAGAACATTGTTAAGCCCGCAAGTGCCAAGATAATATTATGTGTAAACCCTGGATCATGTGTAAAGATTAATGTAAATGTTCGCATAATCGCGTAAATACCTACTTTTGTAAGTAGTCCCCCGAATAAAGCGGCGATTGCTGCTGGCGGACCATAGTAGGAACGTGGTAACCAGAAGTAAAGCGGGAACAATGCCCCCTTCATTCCAAAGACTAGCAAAAATAGAATTGCGATCGCATTAATGACTCCTTGTTGTTCAAGTTCTGCAACTCTTACGGCAAGGTCAGCAAAGTTCAATGTGCCAGTTGCTGCATATAAGTAAGCAACACCGACGATAAATAAGATTGATGCGAAGATATTGATTGCGACGTATTTTAATGATTCACGGAGCTGATATTTTGTACCGCCCATGACGATTAAGACATACGAAGCAATTAACATCACTTCAAAAAATACAAACAAGTTGAAAAGGTCACCAGTTAAAAAGGCACCATTAACACCAGTAATTAAGAAAAAGTAAAACGGGTAAAAGTAAAACTTTTCTCTTTCACTAGATATCGTTTGGAAGGCGAAGAATAAACAAACAACGCCGACGATGCTTGAGAGGATGACCATCATCGTCGCAAACATATCTGCGACGAGTACAATCCCAAATGGTGCTTGCCAGCTTCCAAGGGCTACGGTTTGAATTCCTTCTTGGTAAACGTAAATGGCTAAATAGATCGAAATACCGAGGAGGAATAAAGATGTCAAACCACTAATAAACCGTTGGATTCCATGCTGTTTAGCAAAGAAAATCAATAACACTCCAACTATAAATGGTATGAGTATTGGTAGAATGACTAAATTATTCATCAGCACTTCCCCTTAATTTATCTAGATCATCTGTTTTATGTTCTTTATACGTACGATAAGCTATGACAAGTAAAAACGCCGTTACCCCAAAGCTAATAACAATCGCGGTGAGTATTAACGCCTGAGGGAGTGGATCAGCATAATATGCCGCCTCTTCCCCAAGTAAAGGGGGAGAACCTTGTTTTAATCCTGCCATGGTGAGTAGTAAGAGATGGGCACCATGTGATAATAACATGAGTCCTAGTACAAGCCGTAATAGGCTTTTTGTGAGTATCAAGTAAGTTCCAACCATAAAGAGGACCCCTACAGTGATGGACATTAAAATTTCCATTACTTATCATCCTCCCCGATCGTTAAGATAATTAATAACGCGATTCCAACCACGACTAAATAGATACCTAAGTCAAATGGTAATGCCGTTGCTAAATGGACCTCACCAAATAGGGGAAGGTTAAAATAATCGTCAAACTGGTGTAAAAATGGATAACCCAATAGCATACTTGTTACACCAGTTAAAATAGCAATTAAAAGCCCCGATGCAATGATATGTGTAAAGTTAAACGGCAGCGCCTTTTTAATCGTGGTCATATCAAAAGTTAAATACATTAACAACAAGGCAGAAGCTGTCATTAGTCCCCCAATAAATCCTCCGCCGGGGTTGTTATGCCCGGCAAAGAACAAGTAAATCGAGAAGAGAAGAATGATAAACGTAACAATTCTCGTAATCGTATGGAGCATTACATTATTTGTCTTCACACATCTTCCCTCCCAGTCATTCGTAATTTAATTAAAGTTACAACACCTAATGCTGCAATCCCAAGTACTAATACTTCAAGTAGTGTATCAAGTCCACGGAAGTCAACAAGGATGACGTTTACCATGTTTTTACCACCAGCAAGGTCGTATGAGTTTTCAACGAAGAAGTCTGAAATTGGATTCATGTTATTCGTGTGACTCAATGCATAAGCACTTAGTGCTGTTAATGTGACCACTACACCGACAGCGACAGAAATGACGGCGTTTGTCATTTTAAAGCGCGGTGTGAACTTCTCTTTTCTAAGCTCCGGTAAATGATAAAACGCTAGTAACAATAGAACAACCATAACGGTTTCAATCAGCAATTGTGTTAGGGCTAGGTCTGGTGCTCTAAATACGACGAAGAATAGAGCGAGTAAGAACCCGATAATCCCAACGACGATAATGGCTGTAATTCGATGGTTGATGAATGGAATACTTAATGTTGCTGCAATAAATACAAACGTTAAAATCCACATATATGGTGAAATTTCCGCAACATTGACTGTATCGATCGTAAAGGCATTGTATCGATATAGCGTATACCCAACCATCAGCACTAAAAATGTGATCATGTACGCGAAATAATCACGTAATAACCCAGTCATTTGGATGTGAGTCACTTTTGTAGAACCTTTCACTAGCCATACAAGTGAATGGTCATACACATAATTTAACGGATCACGTTCACGTAAATATATCGCTGTTTTTGCCCACTTCTTCATTGATAAGAAGAATAATGTACCTACCACAATGACACCAATAGTCATAAATAGCTCCGTATTAAACCCATGCCACATATAAATGTTGACATAGAACGTTTCATTTGGTGCTAATAAACCTGGTAGAATGGCAGCCATTGCAGGTTCAATCAACGTATATGAAAGTAAATTTGGGAAAAACCCAAAAATAATTACTAGAGATCCTAAGATGATTGGACTAATAAGCATTCCAATCGGTGCCTCATGTACATGGCGATCGTAGTTTTCCTCTTTGAATTCCCCTGTAAATGTTTGAAAGAACATGATCATACAGTAGAGGAACGTAAACACACTAGCAATCCATGCGAGTACAGGGAAAAGCAGACCCCATGTTTCCATATTAAAAATATCTAGTGTGGCTGCATTTAAGACACCAGTAAAGAACATCTCCTTACTTAAAAAGCCGTTAAATGGTGGCAAACCGGCCATTGATGCAACACCAATTAATGAAATGGTAAACGTGATCGGCATTATACTCATTAAACCGCCCAGTTTACGGATATCACGTGTACCTGTTTCATGATCGATGATCCCAACGGTCATGAACAGACTACCTTTAAATGTTGCGTGGTTAATTAAATGAAAGATCGCTGCTAGTGTAGCAGTCGTATACATCGTTGTATCTGTACCATAACCATAGTATAACGACGCAGACCCTAGCCCTAACAAACACATGATTAAACCAAGTTGGCTGATCGTAGAAAAGGCTAAGATTGATTTTAAATCCTTTTGTCTAACTGCAGATATTGAACCCCAACATAACGTGACGATACCGAATCCAGCAACTAACCAGAACCATTCAGCGACACCACCGAATACAGGGGTTAAGCGTGCGACGAGATAAATCCCCGCTTTAACCATTGTTGCTGAGTGTAAGTAGGCACTAACAGGTGTTGGTGCTTCCATCGCATCTGGTAACCAAATATGAAATGGAAATTGAGCAGACTTTGTAAAAGCCCCTAGCAAAACAAGGATCATTGCTGGCAAGAATAGTGGGCTCGTTACAATCACATCTGCGACTTCAATAATTTCACGTATACTGAACGTTCCTGTCATCACATATAAAAGTGAAAAACCACCAAGCATAGAAAAACCACCAAATACTGTAATCAGCATTGATTTCTGTGCCCCATAGGTTGATTTTTCACGGTGGAACCAGTAACTGATCAATAAGGATGAAGCTAAGCTCGTTAATTCCCAAAACACATAAAGTACAATTAGGTTATCAGAGATAACAACCCCAAACATAGCTCCCATAAACATCAATAAATAAACATAGAAGTTATTTAATGACTCGGTTTTTTTCGATAGATAATAAATCGAATACAAAACAACTAATGAACCAATTCCCGAGATGAGTAATGCAAATAGTAGGCTTAATCCGTCAAGGTAAACCGTAAAATTAATACCTAATGACGGTACCCAAGGAACGGTTTCATGAATGACCCCACCATTAGAGGTAATGGGTAGAAATTGTAAAAAGAATACGAACAATGATAGTGGTAAAACAAGAACAAACCATCCAGTATGTATTTGACGAACATATTTATAAAAGAATGGTATCAAGATGGCTAATAGAAATGGTGCTAAAATAGCCCAATGTAGTGACGTCAAGTTTTGTTACCCCCTTATATAATTTGTAATTGAAGCAGGTCTTGGTTCATAAAAAAACCGATCATGTTCGAGGCTAAGACAAATTATATCCTAGATTTTTATTGCTTGCATCCTTTGCGCACCTTAAGCACAGCGTTTTCAAAAAGTTTATTAAATATGTAGGAAACCGTAAAAAAAACACAAAAAAAAATTTTTTCATTAGGTGTATCGCTTGCAAGTTTTTTGAACTCTTTTACTAAAAATGTAAAATCTGTGCAGTGGTATGTATATTTTACGTCTTTTTATCTCATCCTATACAAAAGCAACGTTGTGCAGTCAAGAAGATGAGGTGAGAGTAATGTTAATGAAAAAGGGATTCGTTAGTCTTTCAATTTTTTTCGTGTTATTTGCAAGTGCCTGGTGGTTACATAATATAAATGAACGAAATATTGAAATGCTTCGTTATAATGAAGCCGAACAAAACGATTTTGGGATTTTGGGTGTACAAGAGGATGATTACCGCCCAGTAGGCCCATTTTTACCTAGGGAATATATCCGTATTAATGAACGGGTTCATTATGTAGAGTAATTGCAAGACACCTCTAATAAAGTAGGATCTTGGCAAATGGTTATTTAGTTCGTTCATTGTTGTCAAAAAAAGCAATCACCAATGGTAAGGTGATTGCTTTTTCTGTGTGTGCTATCAATACGAAGTCTAGCTCCCCGTGATCAATGATCTCATTAAGAAGACAGCTTAAGCTTGTCTGCTAACGAACGACGTTTGATTTCTAACTTAATTAACTGTATAAAGTCTTCGCTTAATTGTAATTCAATTGCTTTATAATACGTTTCAATGAGAAGGTCATCTGATAATTTTTTCATTTTATTCTGCCGTTTGGCAGTTCACCTCCTTTATGATTACAATTATCAAGTGGATAAGAGTTGCTTTGCTTCATGTATGTCTGACTCATATTTCTAATAGAAAATGGAATATAATATAACTTGCCACATAAACTAGTATGTTAAACCTCTTTTGTTATCAAAAGTCTACCATGAATTGTAAAACGGAACAACCGTTCGATTTATCCACACATCGAGGTGGATAACTTGTTAGTATGTTGTTTACAATTGATGGAATTGTATGTAAGTTAAGGGATAATAACGTGAATAAAGTTATCCACAACTGTAGATTGCGACCGAGTTTTGTCGAAAAGTTTTTGGAATGATCCTAATGAAAGATAATAAAGCGAGTTTCAATTGAAAAATAATCAAGAAAAGGATATACTTTCTGTTTGTAGTTCTACAAAGGTTTGAAAAGGCGCAGTACCTTATATTTAAGTAGAAGTAGAGAAAGCGTGATGGTTTTTAGAGAGGTGGGTTGTGGTGTTTCGTTACTTTTTCCCAGATGAATATGTGAAAAGTATTTATGAGATAGACATTGATGAGCTTGTTAGTAAGGGGATAAAGGGTGTGATTACGGATCTTGATAACACGTTAGTTGAATGGGATCGACCGAATGCGACACCTGAGTTGATTGATTGGCTTGAGAAAGTAAAAGCGAAAGGCATTAACATTACGATTGTTTCTAATAATAATGAAATGAGAGTTAAGCAATTTTCTGAACCATTAGGAATTTCCTTTATTAGTCGTGCTCAAAAGCCGATGGGAAAGGCATTCCGTCAAGCCGTTCGTCAAATGCGACTGAACCGTGAGGAGGTCGTTGTCATCGGCGATCAAATTTTTACGGATGTATTTGGTGGCAATCGTTCAAGAATTCATACGATCCTTGTCGTCCCAGTCGCACGTACGGATGGTTTTTTCACTCGTTTTAACCGTAAGATGGAGCGAATTGTACTTTCTAAAATGAAGAAAAAAGGAATGATAGAGTGGGAGGATTAAACGTGGAACAAAGAGAGATCATTTGTGCAGGTTGTGGTGTTAAAGTTCAGTCCGAGGATAAAGCGAAATTAGGCTATGCACCAGCTTCTGCAATGGAACGAGATGTTGTTATTTGCCAACGTTGTTTCCGCTTAAAGCATTATAATGAAGTTCAAGATGTGTCACTCACAGATGATGACTTCTTAAAAATATTAAATCAACTCGGCCACACGGATGCACTGATTGTAAAAATTGTTGATATCTTTGACTTTAATGGAAGTTGGTTACCAGGTCTTCACCGCTTTGTCGGTAGAAACGATGTGTTATTAATTGGTAACAAAGTCGATTTGTTACCCAAATCCTTAAATCGAAATCGCTTAATTAATTGGATGAAAAAATCAGCGAAAGAGCTTGGATTAAAGCCAATCGACGTCCAGTTAATTAGCGCAGAGAAGGGAGAGGGCATCCTCGAAGCAGCGAGTGTCATTGACCGTTTGCGTGGAAATAAAGATGTCTATATTGTTGGTTGTACAAATGTCGGAAAGTCAACATTTATTAATCGAATGATTCGTGAGTTTGGTGGTGATGAGGAACAGCTGATCACGACGTCACATTTTCCAGGAACGACACTTGATATGATTGATATCCCACTTGATGATGGGAAGGCTCTTTATGATACACCTGGTATCATTAATCATCATCAGATTGCGCATTATATAGATAAAAAAGAATTAAAAGTTGTGACACCTAAAAAAGAAGTAAAACCGAAAGTGTTTCAACTCAATGAACAACAAACCTTGTTTTTTGGTGGGTTAGCACGTCTAGATTTTGTTGCCGGTGAGCATACATCCTTTGTGGCGTATGTTTCCAACGACATTCATATTCATCGCACAAAACTAGAGAAAGCAGATGAACTATATGAAAATCATGTCGCGCAACTTTTAACGCCCCCAGGGAAAGAAAGTGTTGAGAAATTACCACCACTTGAAAAGCATGACTTTCAAATAAAAGACGAGCCTTGTGATATTGTTTTTTCGGGATTAGGTTGGGTTACCATCAAAAATAAAAATGTGAAAATCAGTGCCTATGCGCCGAAAGGTGTTGGGGTATCGATTCGAGAATCATTAGTGTAAAAATAGTTGAGTTAAAGGATGAGAGAAGCTATGGGGAAACTATATGGGTTATTAGGTCATCCAGTGGCACATTCACTATCTCCACTTATGCATAATGATGCATTTAAAGATCAGCAATTACCGTATCACTATCAAGCCTTTGATGTGGAGCCGTCGCAACTAAAACAAGCAGTTGTTGGGTTGAAAGCCTTAGGTGTGTCTGGATTTAATGTGACGATACCACATAAGGTTGAAGTGATGAAATACCTTGATGCCGTTGATGAAGAAGCAAAGATCATTGGTGCTGTGAATACGGTAGTGAATGAAAATGGTACTTTTATTGGCTATAATACGGATGGTAGAGGGTACTTACAGTCATTATTAACAATTGCCAATGATTTGTCTGATAAGCATGTTCTTGTGGTTGGTGCTGGTGGAGCAGCTCGGGCAATCGTGACTGTATTATCACAACACGAAACAAAGACGTTAACAATCACAAATCGCACGAAGGGAAAAGCAGAGTTGTTGGCAGATGAATGTCGTCGAAAGACAGCGATAGATATTGTGTCTCTAGCACAAGCTGCTGAGAATATCGCCGGTTATGATGTGATCATTAATACGACATCTGTAGGGATGAGTCCGAATATTGATGATATCCCGTTGTCATTAGAACATCTTAAAGAAAGTGCAATTGTTAGTGATCTTATTTATAATCCTTTCAAAACAAAATGGCTTCACATCGCAGAAGAAAAAGGAGCGACAATCCATAATGGGATCGGTATGTTCGTTGGCCAAGGGGCACTAGCCTTTGAGAAATGGACAGGAATAAGACCGGACCTAAAAAGAATGGAAGAAGTCGTGATCAAACATCTAGGAGGAAAATAATATGGCATTAACAGGTAAACAGAAGCGATTTTTACGATCAAAAGCACACCACTTGAACCCGATTTTTCAAGTTGGAAAAGGTGGGGTGAATGAGAATATGGTCACACAGATCAATGAGGCATTAGAAGCGCGTGAACTTATAAAAATATCCATTTTACAAAACTGTGACCTAGATCGCAAAGAGGTTGCAGAAGAAGTAAGTGAGCGTACGAATGCAGAGCTCGTCCAGGTTATTGGAAGTATATTTGTTTTGTATAAAGAATCTACGGAAAATAAAACGATTGAATTACCATAATTTTCGCTTAGCGAATGAATAATAGGAGCATGATCGGTCTATGTGTAGAGTAGGAATATTAGGGGGGACGTTTGATCCGCCGCATTACGGTCATTTAATAATTGCTGAGGAAGCAAGAGTAGCCTGTCAGCTCGATGAGGTTTGGTTTATGCCAAGTCATATTCCGCCACATAAAAAAAGAGCTGACTTATCATCGAATGAAGACCGGGTCGAAATGGTCCGCTTGGCAATTAGTGATCATGACTCGTTTCATATAACGAAAATTGAACTTGAGCGTGAAGGACCTTCTTACACCGTTGATACGATGAAACAGCTTACGAACATGTACCCAACCTATCACTTTCATTTTATTATTGGCGGCGACATGATTGATTATTTACCAAAATGGCACGGAATTGAAGAATTATTGGAATTAGTTACATTTATTGGGTTGAAAAGACCCGGATATCCATCACATTCGCCCTACCAAGAGAAGATCATTGAAATTGGTGCTCCGCAACTAGAGATCTCTTCAAGTGAGATTAGAAAGAGAACGGCCACAGAGCGTAATACAAGGTACATGTTACCGGACGTTGTGAGAGCTTATGTGAAGGAGAGGGATTTATATGGAAAGAAGTGTAGCTCTAGAGACGGTTAAAGAACACTTAACTGAACATAGATATGAGCATACTATAGGTGTCATGGAAACAGCGATACAACTTGCTGAAAAATATGGAGCTAATGTAGCTCAGGCTGAGCTTGCTGCCATTTTTCATGATTATGCTAAATTTCGCCCTAAGGATGAAATGAAATCGATTATATTGAAGGAACATCTGCGTCAGGATTATTTACAGTATGGTGATGAACTACTTCATGCGCCGGTTGGTGCACATTTAGTTAAGGGAGAAGTCGGTATTAAAGATGAAGAGGTCTTACAAGCTATTTGTTACCACACGACTGGCCGTCCAAATATGTCGTTGCTTGAAAAGATTATTTATTTAGCGGATTATATTGAACCGGGGCGCTCATTTAAAGGTGTCGATCAAGTTCGTGAACTAGCACAAAACAGTCTAGATGAGGCGATTATTCAATCGCTAATCAATACGATCAACTTTTTAATGAAAAAGAAGCAACCGGTTTTTCCCGATACATTAGCGACATACAACCAAATGGTTAGAGATTTAAAAAAGGAAGGAAGGTCTTAGGCTAAATGAAAGAAAATCAAATGTTAAATTTAGTTGTTAAGGCAATTGACGATAAACGAGCAGAAAATATCATTGGATTGAATATGCAGGGGATTTCTGCCATTGCTGATTATTTTATTATTTGTCACGGTAATTCTGAAAAACAAGTGCAAGCCATTGCTCATGAGGTCAAAAAAACAGCACAAGAACACCATTACGATGTGAAACGGTTAGAAGGATTTGATGACGCACGGTGGGTGCTCATCGACCTTGATGACATTGTTGTTCATGTTTTCCATAAAGATGAGCGTCCGTATTATAATTTAGAAAAACTATGGGGAGATGCGCCTGCTATTGAGTTAGAAGGGGAATACAGCTAATGACATTAAAACCAGGTGTGATGAAAACCTTAACAGTTGCAAGAATATCATCGTTTGGTTATTTTCTTACTGATGGTACTGAGGATGTATTGCTTCATCGTAAAGAAGCGACGAAAGAGTTAGAAGTTGATGACAAGGTTGATGTTTTTCTTTACCATGACCATCAACAAAGGTTAGCAGCAACGATGGAGAAACCCCTGTTAACAGACGATGGCATTGCTTGGCTAGAAGTCGTAAATGTGAAACAAGGGCATGGCTTATTTCTTTATAATGGGATTTCTAGAGATTTGTTCTTATCCATTGATGAATTGCCTGAAGATCGCAAACGGTGGCCGAGGCCAGGAGACCGCCTGCCAGTGTCAATGACGTATGATAAGAAAGGCCGTGTAATGGCCAAGCTAGTGAAAGGTGCACCAATTGAAACACAGGCAAAACAGGCGGATAAAACATTGGTGAACAGCGAACTGATGGGGCATGTCTATCATATGTTGGATAATGGTGCCTTTCTGTTTACGGATGAAGGATATTTAGCGTTTTTGCATAACAAAGAAATGACTGAACAGCTAAGGCTAGGACAAGCATTAACAGTAAGGGTCATCTTTGTTCGTGAAGATGGTCGAGTCAATGTGACTCTTAAGCCACATCAACTTGAGAGTCGTATAAGCGATTCAGTTGAGATTTATAATTATTTACAACAACGTGGTGGGGCGATGCCGTATTGGGATAAGAGTCCATCTGAAGACATCAAAAAGCGCTTTGGGATCAGTAAGGCTGCATTTAAGCGAGCGCTCGGTAAACTAATGAAGGAAAATAAAGTTTATCAAGAAGAAGGTTGGACGTATGCAAAGGAGAAACACTCATGAGTTATCAGGCATTTGCTTATCTCTATGATCAATTAATGAGCGAAGCACCATATGATGAGTGGCTTCGCTACACGTATAAGGTCGATTCGGCGTACGGAAATAGTGGCAAACGAGTGCTTGACGTTGGCTGTGGGACGGGGGCAGTGACCACTTTACTTGCCAAACAAGGCTATGATGTAACAGGAGTTGATTTATCGGAAGATATGCTAACGGTTGCCCAAGAAAAGGTCGGAGAAGCCGGCCTCTCTGTCCCTTTTTATCAACAAGACATGAAAAACCTAGAAGGCATCGGTCCTTTTGATATGATCGTTGCTTTTTGCGACTCATTGAATTACTTACACACAGAAGAGGATGTACAACAAACGTTTGCTTCGTTTTATGACCACTTAAATGATGGAGGATTGTTACTATTTGACGTGCATTCTCTGTTTAAAGTAAACGAACGATTTATTGGAGCGACATTTGCTGACCATGATGAGCATATTTCATATATTTGGAAATCATTTCAAGGTGATTATCCAAATAGTGTCGAGCATGAATTGTCTTTTTTTGTGGAGGACGACTCCGGTCGTTATGAGCGCTTCGATGAATTGCATGTCCAACGCACATACGCTGAAAGTGTATACCGTCATTGGTTAGAATCGACAGGCTTTACTGTGGTTAAAGTCACAGGTGATTTTAACGATGAATTCGTGTCGAGTACGACTGAGCGGTTATTTTTTGCTGCAAAAAAATAGCAGGAATTTATAAATGATTGTCAAAAGTAATTAAAGAGTAACGAATGAATCGTATGATTAAAAAGACTTTAGGAGGAATGGACGATTAGTCACTCTCCTAAAGTCTACGTTCTTACGATTTAAATTGCTTACTAATCTTACTTCTGTCTTCATAATACTTTGCATGTGTTTTTTCAAATAGGTGATCAAACATCTCACCTAATTCTTCCTCTAACACCTTGATACCTTCACCAGTTATTCCACCTGGCACACATACTCTTTCTTGCAGTGCCGGAAGTGTAAACACCCCTTTTTCTAATAAGTTTCCTAATCCAATCATCATCTCTGTAGTCAATGCCGTCGCTTGTTCTTTTGTAATATCTGTTTGACGAACAGCAGCGTCTATAAATCCTTGCAATAGATAGCTGAAAAATGCAGGACCACAACTAACAATATCAGATGATACGCGAGTTATATTTTCTTCGATTTCAAGTGGTGTTGCAATATGTTCTAGTAATGTTTTTATCTTAAGGCGATCATTAGAATTGCAGCGGTCTCCAAAGCTGAGCAACACAGACCCGGCAAGCGCTCGGTTTGTAATACTTGGGATCGCACGAGCGACTTTGCAATCCACAATCGTTTCTAGTTCAGTGACAGATATCGGACTAGTGATGGAAATTAGAATTTGATTGGCAGATAGGTGGTGCCTGATAGGCATTAACAACGATTCGAATTGTAAAGGTTTTACACAAATGAAAATGATTTCTGCTTGATCAATCACCTTTTCTGGTGAATTAGCCACGGTGATTCCTGGATATTTTGATTTCACCTCGTCTGCTTTTTGTAGCGTTCGGTTTGTAATTGTTAGCTGGGATGGGTTAATTGCGTTTGATTCGATGAAAGAGTCAATCAATATTTTCCCCATACTTCCTGTTCCGATTACGCCGATGCGCAACTTGCATCCCCTCCTCTTCTCTGTTGATAACCGCTACATGTCTAATGACCTTTCTCGTATACAAGGTTAGGTTACCATGATGTTGGTCATTACCATGGGTATGTGAGGAGGAAAGGGATTATGCGCAATCCTTAGTTTTGTTTTTGTAAGTATTCAAGCACCATCGCTTTAGTTACTTTTTTGCGCGACGGAATGAATGAAAATTGTTTTGATAGTTGATTAATTTCTTCTGTGTACTCATTAATTTCTTTCGTTGAAAATTCATTTGTACGTTTCGCTTGTTCTAAGGTTACTTCTATTGCTTCCTCCCTTTTCCTATCTAACTCAAGGAACCGATCTTTTGCTTGTAGTTGTTTATTAACTTGTTTACCTATTTCTAAATGTACACTCATAGATGAATCTCCTTTTTAAAAATCTTAAAATTGTGGGTGATATCAGTGAAGATAACAAAACGTGAACAAATAATGCTAGTCATAATCATCATTTTACTGCTCGTAGTTAGTGTAAGCTTCTTTGGTGGGTTTGGCAATAAAGATGAAGAATTTAATGAAGATTTGGATTGGTTATTTGAGGAAGATACAGTAGAAACTGATGAGGAAGAAGTGGTAGAGGAGGTAAGCATTGTTATCGATATTAAAGGAGCGGTTTCTTCTCCAGGAGTGTACGAAATGCACAGTGGACAGCGTGTGTTCGATGTCATTGAACAAGCGGGAGGACTGTTAACTGAGGCAAATGAAGCGAAAATTAACTTGGCAGCCAAGTTGCAAGATGAGATGGTCATTTATGTACCAGAAATTGGAGAAGATAGCGAACAGGTAGAAGTCGTTACTGCGGTAGCCGAAGCATCAGATGAGGGGAACAAAGTTAGAATTAACAGTGCGACGACGGAAGAGCTTGAGCGCCTTCCAGGGGTGGGGCCTGCAAAAGCGGCAGCCATTCTATCGTTCCGTGAGGAGAATGGATCATTCACCACAGCTGATGAGCTGTTACAAGTTTCAGGCATTGGTGAGAAATCTCTAGAACAAATGAAAGAACAGATTGTTTTTAATTGACAGAACAGTGACAATATATTGACACCGTTTGCGAAGAAGTCTATAATCAGCCTCAAATAGTATGACTATCTATCGTTTTTAAGGTTTAAATGCTTCATTTTTAATGACTAGAGTGGCATGGTAGACAGAACTATTGTCTTTTAGCCTGTATACGAAAGACGAATGATATTGACATGACATTTCTCAAGCTAGAGGAGTGATCAAGGAGGGGAAACACATGAGTGGGAAAAATTGGTCATTAGAAACAATGGCTGTTCATGGGGGACAAGTTGTAGACCCTACGACAGGAGCGCGTGCAGTACCGATTTATCAAACTACGTCATACGGATTTAAAGATTCAGATCACGCAGCAAATTTATTCTCTTTATCAGAGCCAGGCAACATCTATACACGGATCATGAACCCCACGCAGGATGTATTCGAAAAACGGATCGCAGAATTAGAGGGCGGAGTCGGAGCGTTGGCGACTTCTAGTGGAAGTGCAGCTACCCATTTAGCGATATTAAACATTTGCGAAGCTGGGGATGAAGTTGTTGCTTCAAGCGCTTTATACGGGGGGACCTATAATTTATTCGTTCACACATTCAAAAAAATTGGAATTAATGTTCATCTTGTCGATGGAACAGACCCTTCAGCTTTTGAAAAAGCAATTACACCACGAACGAAGCTACTATTTGCTGAAGTCATTGGCAACCCGAATGGAGATGTGCTCGATATAGAACAAGTTTCCGCTGTTGCTCATAAGCACGATATACCCTTAATGGTTGATGCAACGTTTACAACACCTGCGCTCTGTCGGCCGATTGAGCATGGAGCGGATATTGTCATCCATTCAGCGACGAAATTCATTGGTGGTCATGGGACATCAATTGGTGGGGTCATCGTTGATAGCGGAAATTTTGATTGGACAAATGGGAAATTTCCTGGATTAACAGAACCGGACCCAAGTTATCATGGTCTCGTCTACACTGAGGCTGTAGGGAATTTAGCTTATATCACGAAGGCAAGAGTGCAATTAATGAGAGATTTAGGTCCAGCTATTGCGCCATTCAACTCATTTTTATTATTACAAGGTTTAGAGACGCTACATTTACGCATGGAGCGTCATAGCGAGAATGCGCAAAAAGTGGCTGAGTTTTTAGATAATCATGAGATAGTAGAATGGGTAAGTTATGCAGGCCTGTCTCATCATTCCTCATATAAATTGGCCACTAAGTACTTGCCAAATGGTAAAGGAGCCATTTTAACGTTTGGTATTAAAGGTGGCGTTGAAGAGGGTAAACGATTTATTAACTCATTAGACCTATTTTCACATGTTGCGAATGTCGGAGATGCTAAGTCTCTTGTTATCCACCCGGCAAGCACAACACACCAACAATTAACAGAAGAAGAGCAACGTTCTGCTGGAGTTCATCCAGAATTAATCCGTTTATCTATTGGGATTGAAAATGTAAACGATCTTATTGATGAGTTAGATCTTGCATTAAAAGCAAGTCAAAAATAAGACGGAAACAACCGCTCGGTTTCATCAATAAACCGGGTGGTTGAAGAAAATGACAAACGTTGACGAAACTTCTTGTGATTCGCTAAACTAATAGAAACTAGGAACAGACATAGGAGGAAAACAGCTTGAAACGAATTTCTTGGGATCAATATTTTATGGCACAAAGCCACCTATTAGCGTTAAGAAGTACATGTACTCGATTGATGGTTGGGGCTACTATTGTGCGTGATAAGCGAATCATTGCAGGAGGTTACAACGGTTCTATTTCTGGTGATGTCCATTGTGTAGATGATGGCTGTTATGTCGTGGATGGTCATTGTATTCGTACCATTCATGCGGAGATGAACGCGATTTTGCAATGTGCAAAATTTGGTGTACCTACAGAAGGGGCAGAAATTTATGTCACGCACTTTCCATGCGTGAACTGTTGTAAAGTAATTATCCAAAGCGGTATTAAAGCTGTCTATTATGCTTCTGATTATAAGAATCATCCCTACGCAGAAGAGTTATTTGCTAGTGCGGGGGTAAGAGTTGAGCAAGTGGAATTGGAGGAAATGATTTTAGATAGGAAAAACAGTGAGAAGCTTGCATTTACAGCTTCGTTGTTACAGAAGCTTTCTGAGGCTGGGCTACCTGAAGAGGAAATTAGATCTCTTCATGATCAAGCCAATCGTTTATATACGTCAAGTTAATAAACGGTGATGTTGGTTAATAGGGGGGATGAGGTGGAGGGTCGTTGGATTATTGCGGTTTTTGCAGCTATGCTCGGAATTGTTTCTCGATTAAATGGCATCTTCAATATTTGGTTTGCTGTACTAGCTTTCTCGTTGCTATGCTTTGTTGTACTTCGTCGTGGGTTACGTACACAACTTTTACTTACCTCTTTTTTGTTCTTCATCCTTCTCTACTTCACGGTGGATGGTCTAGAGCGTAACAACACGTCTGTGTATACGAATTTTCAGCCAACGAAAATCATTGGTAAGCTAACGTCTATTCCAGAAATTGATGGAGACCGTCTCTCTTTCCGTTTTACCTCTTCTGCTGGTGAGTTATTGCAAGTGTTTTACTACTTTAAATCTGAAAAAGAACAACAACAATTAAGCCAACTCAGCTATGGAATGACTTGTTCTTTTTCTGTTGTCTTCGATTCTCCTTCTATTGCTTCAAATTTCCATGCATTTGACTACAAGGACTACTTATATTATCAGAGGATCCACTGGATCGTCACTCCAACTACGATTGATCTTGCGCAGTGTGTTCAACACGATTTCACTCCTTATGACTATATTCAACAGTTTCGCCAGCATGGCTTATCTTATATTGACAATCATTTTCCTGAACAATTAGCCGGGATTGTTACTTCTTTAGTGTATGGGGAGAGGCAATTGATGGATGCTGATGTACTGAACGCTTATCAATCATTAGGCATCATTCATTTATTGGCGGTTTCAGGCTTACATGTCGGTTTAGTTACTGCTTGTGTTTTCTATTTGTTGTTGAGAATAGGGGTGATAAGGGAACGGGCGATGGATGTGTTACTTCTCATGTTACCTCTATATATGATTATCGCTGGAGCAGCCCCATCAGTTATACGGGCGTCTTTAATGGCTATGACGGTTTTAATCATCATTAGGTTTAAGAAGTCAATACATCCCCTTGACGGAATTAGCCTTGTTTGTATTTTGCTTTTATTGTTTAACCCTTATTATTTGTTTCAACTGGGGTTTCAACTATCTTTTCTCGTTAGTTATTCTTTACTCCTATCCGCTGAAACGATCCGAGGAAAGTACTCTAGTTACTTTGGGCAGCTACTAGCGGTCACATGTATTTCTCAGCTTGTTTCACTTCCACTTATTCTTTATCATTTCTACGAATTTTCACTTTGGAGTTTACCTCTTAATTTGATTTACATTCCGTTTATATCTCTATTTATACTTCCTTTTGCGTTTATCACATTACTTACCCACCTGTTGATGCCGCTGGTCGGTGAATTTTTCGTACTAGTTCTAGACTATATTGTACGTTTTGCACATGAGTGGTTGCTCTTACTAACCGAACAAAATGTTGGCACGCTTTTATTTGGGAAAATTTCTGATCTCGGGCTTGTGATTGCCTATTTACTCTTAATATATGGATTTATCTGTTGGGAACAACACCGATCTTGGAAGCGGTATATAGTACCGGTATGTGGGTTGTTGGCGGCAGCTGTTGTGCAATGGAATCTCCCTTACTTTCTAAATCAAGGAGAGATCACGATGATTGATGTAGGTCAAGGTGATAGTATGTTGATTGACTTGCCATATCGTAAGGAAGTATATCTCATTGATGGAGGTGGACAAGTTTCTATTAGAGAGGAGGAAGAATGGAGAGCTCGGAACCGTTCGTTTGACGTTGGTCATGATATCCTTTTACCTTATCTCAAAGCAAAGGGAATACGAAAGATCGATCGGTTAATCTTAACGCACGGGCACTATGATCATATTGGTGGTATTGAAGCGTTAATTGATCAAGTGATTATCGATAAGGTGTATTACCCGAAAGGCGAAGTGGCTGGAGACTTTGAACAACATTTGTTGAATAGTCTTCATCAAGCGGATGCCGATGTGTTGTTTGTTTCGGAAGGGAAACGGTGGCGGGTGGCAAATGATATGTTTGCGATCGTTTCACCAGTTGGAAACGAACAAAGCCTTAATGATCGTTCGATTGTTCTTTATGCTGTGATCGATGGAGTGCGATGGTTATTCACTGGGGATCTAGAAAAATCGGGAGAAGAACGGTTAATTCATACATATGAGAACCTTCCTGTCGATGTCTTAAAAGCGGGGCACCATGGAAGTCATACATCTTCGACAGACGCTTTTCTCGATCATATTAAACCTAAAGTAGCGTTAATTTCAGCAGGGAAAAATAATCGATATGGTCATCCGCATTCAGATTTGATTGAAAATTTTGAAGAGCGAGGAATCGCGATTTATCGCACTGATGAGAATGGAGCGATCCGCTTTAAGATTGGCAAACGTCAGCAAAACTTTGAAACAGCTACAAGCGAGTAAGGTAGTTCTTACATCATGACTGAAATGAAAAAAGAGCCGCCTCATAAGTCCTGTTGCTTAGCTTTTGAGACAGCTCCTTTCTTTGCTTTGCGCTTATGGCTTTAGTGTACGAACACATCAAATAATGTAGCAATAACAAAAACTACTGTAAAAAAGCCAAATGAAGCGATAAAGCCTACACCAGAATCAATTGCATCATTACGATTGCATTGTACTTCTTTTTCAAATTTGTTCATCTGGTATCCCTCCTAATCACTCTTTAGTATAAGCGAACAACCTTAAAAAATCTATATTGTTAAAAAAATTGACGATAAAAAACAGTAGTGTCCATACAAATGTCAAAAAATGAACAGTACGCATAGAGCTATGATGGTGGCTAATTTCACATTCACGGTAGTTTTTCCCGATTGGGCTGTAAAGAGTTGTCACCTATAGTTTAGATGTGCATAGGATATCATAACAAGTGACAAAGAAAGAAATGATCATCGTCTCCGAAAGGGGTTCCTAGGCCCTTTCTGAGACGTTTATCATAAATGGGGGGTTAGCTACTAGATAGCTAATCCCCTTTTTCACTTGTAAAGGATGTTGTCGATTCTTTTTGTCCTCCCTTTTTGAACACACACTTGTAAAGAACGATTGAACAGGCTAGGATGAAGGAAGTAAATGATTAGGGAGTGTCGTTGCATGTCATATCTTGACATAAAAAGAAAGGTCAATAATAACCAAATTGGACCACTTTATTTATTTTACGGTACAGAGACTTTTTTAATCGAGGATATCGTACAAACCATCATTGGCAAAGTTCTAACACCTGATGAGCATGACTTTAACTTATCGGTTTTTGAAATGAAAGAAACAGCCGTGGACGTAGCTGTTGAGGATGCACAAACGTTACCTTTTATGGGGAATAGAAGGATTGTCCTCGTTAAAGAAGCTTATTTTTTAACAGCCAATAAAGAAAAGGAAAAGATCGAACATGACTTAAAGCGCTTGGAAGAATACATAACAAACCCAGTAGCGGAAACTGTCTTTATTATTATTGCACCATATGAAAAATTAGATGAACGAAAGAAAATCGTTAAAACGCTTAAAAAACAAGGTGAAGTGTTACATGCTGTTGATTTTGATGAGGCGATGATGAAGCGCTGGCTTGAAGAGCGTGCGAAGCAATCAGAAGTCGTTATCGCAGAAGATGCGAAAGAGCACCTTATGCAATTATTAGGTGGAAAGCTGATGTTAATATCAATGGAAATGGAAAAGCTTGCTTTGTATGTTGGAAAAGAAGGTACGATTACAAAGGAGACGGTTGATCGTCTTGTAGCGCGTACATTTGAACAAGATGTCTTTGCTTTAGTAGACCATGTCGTTCATGAACGGATCGATCAAGGCTTACGGATCTTTTATGATTTGTTAAAACAAAATGAAGATCCGATAAAATTGTTGGCTTTACTTGTTCGGCAGTTCCGGATTATTTATCAAGTTAAAGAGTTAACAAGAAGAGGGTACTCGCAAAAACAAATGGCTGGTCAATTAAAATTACATCCGTATGCAGTAAAATTAGCTGCTGGACAAGCACGAAGGTTTGATGATGCGACCTTGATGAGAATTTTAAGCGACTTGGCTGATGCCGATTATAAAATAAAAAGTGGAAAGATGGATAAAACGCTAGCATTAGAATTATTTTTAACAACATTTAAGCAAAAGAAACAATTAGAGCAATAATGAGACTGGAACAAATGTTCCAGTCTCAATAAAAAAACGACTCATAAGAGTCGTTTTCTTTTGCGATTTATGCAGAAACTTCATTTAATTGTTTAGCAAGACGTGACTTTTGACGTGACGCTGCGTTTTTATGGATAAGTCCTTTGTTTGCTGCTTTATCAAGCTTTTTGGTTGCAAGCAAGAATGCTTCCTTCGCACCTTCAGCATCTTTGTTTTCAACTGTTGCTTCAAATTCTTTGATCGCAGTACGAAGTGCAGATTTAACTGCAGCGTTTTGTGCGCGACGCTTATCACTTACTTTAACACGTTTAATAGCAGATTTGATATTAGGCATTACTTTCACCTCCTTGATGCAACCTTTTTCGACATTGCAATTATAAATACAACACACTGCATTTTATCAAAAGTAAAACGTAAATGCAATAGAAGAATGAAAAGGTTTCTTGTGAGGGATGCTAACCATAACCAAAACCTTCTTCATTCAAACGATTCGGTTGTTCGATGAGGAGGGCTTTCGAAACTGTGGAAGGATAGGAGTGAATCGTGTGGATAAGGAATTAAATTTGGATCAATACAACCTACGAACAGATTTAGCGATTGAGGCTCATCAAATCGCGAATGAACAAGAAGAGAGAACAAGTGAAAAACAAAGAGAAGGAATAAATGGAGTTATTGTAAAAGAGCACGAAGTTGAAGGGGTCCACGTAACAGCGGTTGAGATTTCAGAGGAAGGTGCAGAACGTCTTGGAAAAAAAGCTGGTCGTTATTTGACGTTTGAAGCACAAGGAATTAGAAAAAAAGACACTGCTTTACAGGAAAAAGTTGAAGAAGTCTTTGCCAATGAATTTAGAACGTTTATCGAACAGATCGGAATACCGAAAGATGCAAGCTGTCTTGTTGTTGGTCTTGGGAACTGGAATGTTACTCCTGATGCACTTGGACCAATTGCGGTAGAAAATCTGTTAATTACGAAACACTTATTTGAAGTCGCGCCTGAGCAAGTATCAGATGGCTTTCGTTCGGTAAGTGCAATTGCACCCGGTGTGATGGGGCTAACCGGGATTGAAACAAGTGATGTCATTTTTGGGATCATTGAAAAATCAAAACCTGATTTTGTGATTGCGATTGATGCGTTAGCTTCACGCTCGATTGAACGTGTGAATACGACGATTCAAATATCGGATACAGGGATTCATCCTGGTTCAGGTGTAGGGAATAAGAGGAAGGAGTTAAGTAAGGAGACGTTAGGAATTCCAGTTATCGCTGTTGGTATCCCAACTGTTGTCGATGCGGTCTCTATTACAAGTGATACGATTGATTATGTGTTAAAACATATGGGAAAAGAAATGCGTGAGTCGAATAAGCCATCGAAAGCTTTGACACCAGCAGGAATGACGTTTGGTGAGAGACGTAAACTAACGGATGAAGACTTGCCAGACAAAGAAAATCGCCAAGCGATACTCGGGATGATCGGAAACTTAGAAGAAAATGAAAAGCGGCAACTCATCAAGGAAGTCTTGGCTCCAATGGGGCATAACTTGATGGTTACACCAAAAGAGGTCGATGTGTTTATTGAAGATATGGCCAATGTCATTGCCGCTGGCTTAAATGTTGCTCTTCATGGTGAGATCAATGAAGACAACGTCGGCTCCTATACACACTAGATTTAAATTGAGAACTCTCACAGTGGATGTGGGGGTTTTTTTTGTTGTGGGAATTGCGGGGTCTGTGCGATGTTTTGAGTGATGGATGTAAGTCCTAACCTTTTTTGAAAAAGTTGGTCTACTCTTACTGAGCCTGTCATAGAATGGTTCAAGAATGGTAGTTGAAAGGGTGGGAAAATGAGACGGAGTCAATTTAGAGGCTTCACCGTTTCTTTAAATCGGACAAGTGTTAAACGAATAGCTGTATTATGTATCGTTGGCATCATAGCGATTTTTATATTAACAGGAATGTTAACCTCATTCGGGCAAGGGACAAGTCTTGCTTCATCGTCTGTTCATGGTTGGACGAGTCATTTGGCTGAGGATGCTCTTGTTTACGTATTAGGTATGCAAAACCCTTATTTTACGCAGGCACTTCCTTCTGACAGTGAGCGACCGAAACTGATGTCAGTGGCATTTGAGATGGCAACGAGCATTAATCCTGATGACCCAAGGAGTTTATTAGGAAGAGAGCTTCCAGGCTTCGCCTTATTTGATGGTCACATTGTAGTAGCTGGGGAGGGAACTGATTATACGACGATGCCGATTGAATCTTCACCTCCAATGGAAGTGTTAATGGCAGAGAGAGAGGCTGCTGAACGTGAAGATGACGACGTGGACAAGCAAAATATAGAAAGTCAAACAGACCCTGAAATGACGACAGATGGTAGGGAGGTTGTTCATATCATTCACTCTCATAGCCGGGAGTCATTCTTTCCAGAATTAAACAATGCGGATGCAGCTCATCACCCTGATGTTAATATTACGCTCGTTGGTGAACGATTAGGGCAAGCGTTAGAAAAGCGAGGGATTGGTGTTGATGTCGACAAAACCGATGTAGAAGCGATGTTACACAATCGCGGGTGGCAGTATTCGCAATCGTACGATGCGTCAAGAGAAATCGTTCAAGACGCAATGAATCAAAATGACGATCTGGAGTTTTTCTTTGATATTCATCGCGATTCGCAACCGCGTGATATTACAACGGTTAACATCAATGGTGAAGACTATGGTCGAACATTTTTTGTTATTGGGCAAAACCATAATAGTTATGAACAGAATTTAGAGCTAGCAAAAGAGCTCCATGATCGCTTAGAGAAAGATTACCCAGGCTTAAGTCGAGGGGTTGTTGTTAAGGGTGGAGCAGGATCAAATGGACGGTACAACCAAGATTTATCGGAAAATTCACTACTGATTGAATTTGGTGGGGTTGATAATACACTCCAAGAACTTTATCGTTCCGCTGAGGCAATGGCAGAAGTGATTAGTGAATATTATTGGGAATAAACTTATGTGAATGAATAGGTAGATGTATTCATGAAAGGAGAGGGTTTAAGTGACAAAGTTTTTTAGTAAAATCATTTTTATAGCTTTTGTCTTATTTTTTGGAATTCTCTTTGGCATCTACCAAGCAAGTCAAGGAATGATGAGTGGGACCCCAACTTCGAACGCCGAAGTTGAAATTACGGAAGTTGAAATTACGGAACATTCGTCTAAGGATTCAAGTAAATCAAATGAGCGTCATTCTCATGATGAGCAAACCAAGAGAGACGATGATACTAACATTCAGGCCGTCGCTCACTTAAAAGACAAGCAACAGCGGCTAGCGGAAATTGATTCTCATAACTTTTTTTCAGAGCTAGGATCAAATTTAGCTGAGCTGCTGAAGGTGACGGTTGTCGCTATTTTAACGGTCGTTACATCGACAATTAATGATCTTCTAAATTAACAACTTATCAGCTTAAAGGCTAACTATAAATTGAGAATCGGGTTTAGTGATTGAATCCACCTCTAGCTATTGCTATAATTGATATTAGTGTATTTTGCGGAAGTTTGTAGGAGTGATGAATAGATGAACAAAGAAGAGAGACTGGCGCGCAGGTCGAAAATTCGTAACTTTTCGATCATCGCTCATATTGATCACGGGAAGTCGACATTGGCTGACCGGATTCTAGAGGCGACAAGTGCGTTAACACAACGTGAAATGAAAGACCAGATGCTTGATGCCATGGATTTAGAGCGTGAACGTGGAATTACAATCAAATTAAACTCAGTTCAATTAAAGTACAAAGCAAATGATGGCGAGGAGTATATTTTCCATTTAATTGATACACCTGGTCATGTCGACTTCTCTTATGAAGTATCAAGAAGTTTAGCCGCATGTGAGGGGGCACTTCTCATTATCGACGCGGCTCAAGGGATTGAAGCCCAAACATTAGCAAATGTTTATTTAGCTCTTGATAATGATTTGGAAATTCTACCAGTCGTTAATAAAATTGATTTGCCGAGCGCTGAGCCAGATCGCGTTAAGAAAGAAGTAGAAGATGTGATTGGTTTAGATACATCAGAAGCGGTTCTAGCTTCGGCAAAAAATGGTATCGGTATTGATGAAATTCTTGAACAAATCGTTGAAAAGGTTCCTGCTCCGACGGGGGATCCTGAAGGGCCGCTAAAAGCTTTAATTTTTGATTCGTTGTACGACCCTTACCGCGGTGTTATTGCTTATATTAGAATCGTAGAAGGAACGGTAAAGCCAGGACAAAAAATTAAAATGATGGCAACGGGAAAAGAATTTGAAGTGAGTGAGGTCGGTGTATTTACACCTAAGCCGGAAAAACGAGACGAGCTGACTGTAGGTGACGTTGGCTTTTTAACAGCAGCGATCAAAAATGTTGGTGATTCACGTGTCGGTGATACGATTACAAGTGCAGAACGTCCGGCAACTGAACCTCTTCCTGGCTATCGAAAAATGAATCCAATGGTCTTTTGTGGGCTATACCCTGTTGATACCAATGATTACAATGATTTACGTGATGCGCTTGAACGTCTAGAGTTGAATGACTCATCACTTCAATATGAGCCAGAGACATCACAAGCGTTAGGATTCGGTTTCCGTTGCGGATTTCTTGGGTTGTTACATATGGAAATTATCCAAGAGCGGATAGAGCGTGAATTTAATATTACATTGATTACAACCGCACCAAGTGTTATTTATAATGTTGAATTAACGGATGGTGAGACGGTTAAGGTTGATAACCCTGCAAACATGCCAACACAACAAAAAGTCGAGCATGTTGAAGAGCCATATGTGAAAGCAGACATTATGGTCCCGAACGATTTTGTTGGTGCTGTTATGGAATTATGCCAAGGAAAACGCGGTATCTTTATTGATATGCAATATTTAGATGAAAATCGCGTGTCGATCGTTTATGAGATTCCACTATCTGAGATTGTCTATGATTTCTTTGATCAATTAAAATCAAGTACGAAAGGATATGCATCCTTTGATTACGAACTTGTTGGTTACAAGCAATCAAACCTTGTTAAGATGGATATTCTCTTAAACGGAGAAAGAGTTGATGCGCTATCTGTCATTGTCCATCGTGACTTCGCTTATGAGCGTGGAAAGACGATCGTTGAAAAATTAAAAGAATTAATTCCGAGACAACAATTCGAAGTCCCGGTTCAAGCAAGTATCGGTCAAAAGATTATTGCGCGTTCAACGATTAAAGCGATTCGCAAAAATGTGTTGGCCAAATGTTATGGCGGTGACATCTCCCGAAAACGTAAGTTATTAGAGAAGCAAAAAGAAGGTAAGAAACGAATGAAAAACGTTGGGAATGTTGAAGTGCCTCAAGAAGCCTTTATGGCCGTTTTACGAATGGATGATAATAAATAACATGGCCTTATCGTGTGATCTACAATGAAAATGATGATACGAACCGCAGGAGAGTCTATTTCCTGCGGTTTTTAGTAAATATAGTTTGAAAGCAGTGATGTATATGCCAAAGTCCGTCTATGTCCATATTCCTTTTTGTGAACAGATTTGTCATTATTGCGATTTTAATAAGGTGTTTTTAAAGGGTCAGCCAGTTGCAGACTATTTGCAAGCATTAGATCAAGAATGTCGAAATACTGTTGCAAAAGTGCCACCAACACGTATAGAGACGATTTATGTTGGTGGGGGGACACCAACCGCCCTTAATGCAGAGCAACTTGATACATTGTTTAAGAGCTTAAACGATCATTTTGTCCCGAGAGCAGACCGGATTGAATTTACTGTCGAAGTGAATCCTGGAAGTATTGATCGTAAGAAATTAGAAGTTATGAAAGCTGCAGGGGTGAACCGATTAAGCATTGGTGTGCAGACATTTGATAATGACTTGTTAGCAGGAATTGGTCGTACGCATAAAAGTAAGGATATTTATCATACGATTGAATTAGCTAGAAGCTCTGGATTTGAGAATCTCTCCATCGACTTGATTTTTGGATTACCGAAGCAAACGGTTGAAAGTTTTCAGCGCACACTTGAAGAGACGATTTTGTTAGGGGTTGAGCATGTCTCGGCTTATTCACTTAAGGTCGAAGAAAAAACTGTTTTTTATAATTTGCAACGAAAAGGAAAATTGGTGCTCCCTCCAGAAGAAGCAGAAGTAAACATGTATGAACGGTTGTTAGCTGCGATGAGCGGTAATGGGTACCACCAGTATGAAATTAGCAACTTTGCAAAGGAAGGGTATGAGAGCACGCACAATTTAACATACTGGAACAATGAAGAGTACTACGGGATTGGCGCTGGTGCCCATGGTTACCTTGGCGCTGTGCGCACCGTGAATGCGGGACCGCTAAATAAATATATGAGCCTGATCCAAAAGCAAGGCAACCCATATATTGAGTCTCATGTTGTCTCGAAAAATGAGCGAATGGAAGAAGAAATGTTTATGGGGCTTCGAAAAAAGAAAGGGGTGTCGAAACAAAGGTTTTATCAACGCTTTGGTGTGAAGGTTGAGGATGTGTTTGCTGATCCGTTACAGCAATTAACGAAACAGGGGCTACTAAAGGTAGATGGCGACCAAATTTCGTTAACCGATACGGGAATCTTTCTTGGTAACGAAGTATTTGAAAAGTTTTTACTCATCTAAGTCGAAGTTTAGATTCGAGCGAAACGGTATAAGCTGTATATGATGAAATTCTTACATTCGTTAGAATCTAGATCTACGATCGGAGTCGCTCGGCCTCTGATGAATTTCGCTAATTCCGTTGACAAAAGCTGACCTTTTTGGTACTTTATCATTAGATTTAGCACTCGTTAATCTAGAGTGCTAACAGAGGTGAAGAAGGGATGTTAACAGAGCGCCAGTTATTTATTTTACAAGCAATTGTTGATGATTATATTCGTTCAGCAGAACCTGTTGGGTCTCGAAGTATTTCAAAGCGAGAGGATATCTCATATAGTCCTGCGACGATTCGAAATGAGATGGCAGACTTAGAGGAGCTTGGCTTTCTTGACAAACCGCACAGCTCAGCTGGTCGAATACCTTCTCAAAGGGGTTATCGTTATTATGTTGATCATTTGCTCATGCCACATTATTTATCGGATACAGAGCTTGTTGATATTAAAAAACTATTTGCAGAGAAGATTGATGAGGTTGAACAATTAATTCAACAATCTGCTAAGGTCCTCTCTAGTTTAACTAGCTATATATCTATTGTGTTAGGACCGGAAATGTTTGAGACGCGTTTGAAACATTTACAAATCATCCCATTAACACATGAAACAGCCGTAGCCATTATCGTAACTGATACTGGACATGTCGAAAATCAAACCATTACAATACCAGGTGGGATTGAGTTGGCAGATCTAGAAATGGTTGTTAATATTTTGAATGACCATTTAAAAGGTGTTCCGCTAAATGATCTAAATAAGAGGTTGAATACTGAAGTCGCTGCTGTTTTGAGGTCTCATATTGGAAATGTTAATCATGTGATGTCAATGTTAAATCGAACATTGAAGCCAGAGAAGTCTGAGAAAGTCTTTTACGGTGGGAAAACAAATCTATTAATGCAGCCAGAATTTCGCGATATAGAAAAAGTTCGATTGTTGCTAAATATTCTCGAGGAAGATGACCTTGTCCATCAGCTGTTTCGCTCAAATTCTGCGGGAATTAATGTTAAAATTGGACAGGAAAATAATTTAGAGGCGATCGATAATTGTAGTATCATTACTGCGTCTTATTCGATTGCAGGTAAGCATATGGGGACAGTGGGCATTCTTGGTCCGACTAGGATGGAATATCCACGGGTGATTGGAATTCTAGATCATATCTCAAAAGATTTAACAAAAGTGCTTACAGAGTTGTATCAAAAAGGGTAGTAATGGTAATATTGACAATTAGTTGTGGGAGAGAAATCTCCCATCTCTTTTGAAGTAGATTAGGGAGGTGAAGATGATGAAAGAAACAACAAATGAATCTGTTGAGAAAGAAGTAGAAGATGTTGAACAACAAGCTGCTAACGAGACTGATGAAAATATTGATGTAGAAGAACCAGTTGAAGAGAATCATCAGGAAGATGAGCAAGCCGTTGAGGAACGATCAGCAGAAGAGAAAAAAATAAAAGAACTAGAAGAAAAGGTAGAAGATGTAACCAATCGGTTACTTCGTGTTCAAGCCGATTATGATAACTTTCGCCGTCGCTCTAAAGATGAAAAAGAAGCGGCAGCTAAATATAGAGCTCAAAGTTTAGTTGAGGAATTACTTCCTGTACTAGATAATTTTGAACGTGCATTGGGTGTAGAACCAGAACATGAAGAGGCAAAATCGATCCAACAAGGGATGGAAATGGTATACCGCCAATTGCAAGATGCGTTAACAAAAGAGGGCGTTGAAGTGATTGAAACAGTTGGACAACAGTTTGACCCTCATAAGCACCAAGCGATTATGCAAGTAGAAGATGATGCTTATAAATCAAACGAAGTCGTTGAAGAATTGCAGAAGGGGTATCAATTGAAAGACCGTGTCATTCGCCCTTCAATGGTCAAAGTCAACGCATAAATGGTATTACATAAAACAAATGAGGAATAGGAGGAACATGTCATGAGTAAAGTAATTGGTATTGATTTAGGAACAACAAACTCTTGTGTTGCTGTTATGGAAGGTGGAGAAGCAACAGTCATACCTAACCCGGAAGGTAACCGCACAACACCATCGGTTGTCGCTTTTAAAGATGGTGAAAGACAAGTAGGTGAAGTAGCTAAACGTCAGGCGATCACGAACCCTAATACGGTTATTTCAATCAAGCGTCATATGGGTACTGATTATAAGGTAGACATTGAAGGGAAAGAGTATACACCGCAAGAACTTTCTGCAATTATTTTACAGAAACTAAAATCTGATGCAGAAGCTTACCTAGGTGAAACGGTAACAAAAGCAGTTATTACGGTACCAGCATACTTCAATGATTCACAACGTCAAGCAACAAAAGACGCTGGAAAAATTGCAGGTTTAGAAGTTGAGCGTATCGTCAACGAGCCAACAGCAGCAGCTCTTGCTTACGGGTTTGAAAAAGAAGAAGATCAAACGATCCTTGTGTATGACTTAGGTGGAGGTACATTTGACGTTTCGATTTTAGAGCTTGGTGACGGGTTCTTCGAAGTTAAAGCAACATCTGGTGATAACGAACTTGGTGGGGATGATTTTGACCAAGTGATTATCGATCACCTTGTTGAGGAATTCAAAAAAGAAAACGGTATTGACTTATCTCAAGATAAAATGGCGACTCAACGTTTAAAAGATGCAGCTGAGAAAGCAAAGAAAGATCTTTCAGGTGTGACACAAACACAAATTTCACTACCATTTATTACAGCGGATGCATCTGGACCGAAACACTTAGAACTAACACTCACTCGTGCGAAATTTGAAGAGCTATCTTCAGACTTAGTTGAGCGTACGATGGCACCAACTCGCCGTGCCCTACAAGATGCAGGCTTTTCTCAAGGTGAGATTGATAAAGTCGTGTTAGTCGGTGGTTCTACACGTATCCCTGCTGTTCAAGAATCGATTAAAAAGTTAACTGGTAAGGATCCACATAAAGGCGTGAACCCAGATGAGGTTGTTGCTTTAGGTGCAGCTGTTCAAGCTGGTGTACTTACTGGTGATGTTAAGGATGTCGTTCTACTCGACGTTACACCTCTATCTCTTGGTATCGAAACAATGGGTGGTGTGATGACGAAGCTAATTGATCGTAATACGACGATCCCAACAAGCAAATCACAAGTGTTCTCAACGGCAGCGGATAACCAACCATCTGTTGATATCCATGTTCTCCAAGGGGAGCGTGAAATGGCTGCTGATAACAAAACGCTAGGTCGTTTCCAATTAACGGATATCCCGCCGGCACCACGTGGTGTACCACAAATTGAGGTAAGCTTTGATATTGATGCAAATGGGATTGTAAATGTTAAAGCAAAAGATCTTGGCACAAACAAAGAGCAATCCATTACGATTACATCTTCTTCTGGCCTTTCTGAGGATGAAATCGAAAAGATGGTTAAAGACGCAGAAGAAAATGCCGAAGAAGATAAAAAGCGTCGTGAAGAAATTGAACTACGAAATGAAGCAGATCAGTTAGTCTTCACAACAGAGAAAACGTTAAAAGATCTTGGTGACAATGTTGACCAAGCAGAGATCGATAAAGCGAATGAAGCAAAAGATAAAGTGAAGTCAGCATTAGAAGGCGAAGATATCGAAGCGATCCGTTCTGCTAAGGATGAATTACAAGAAGTTGTTCAACAGCTTTCAACAAAGCTTTATGAACAAGCGGCACAAGCTGCTCAGCAAGCTCAAGGAGCAGAAGGTGAAGCAAGTGGAAATGCAGGCGATGACAATGTTGTCGATGCTGATTATGAAGAGGTAAATGATGATAAAAAGTAAGTAGATTGAACAAGTCAAAGTCAGGATATCTTGGCTTTGACTTTTTTTGACAATGAAAATAAAACGCTGCTGTCCGATGAGCGACCTTTTTTGTGTTCTCTTGGTCAGTGAACCTAGAAGCAAAGCGAACACCAGGACCCATGACACCCTTGCGTGATTGAAAGAATCAATGATAAGATAATCGTTATGTAATAGGAATCGGGAGTGGATACAATGAGTAAACGAGACTTTTATGAAGTACTGGGTGTTGACGAGAACGCCTCGGTTGATGAAATAAAAAAAGCCTACCGAAAGCTAGCTCGCAAATATCATCCAGATGTGAACAAGGCAGAAGATGCTGAAGAAAAATTTAAAGAGGTTAAAGAAGCCTATGATACGTTAAGTGACCCACAAAAGAAAGCACACTATGACCAATTTGGACACAGTGATCCGAACCAAGGATTCGGCGGCGGTGGTGGAGACTTCGGCGGCTTTGGCGACATTTTTGATATGTTCTTTGGCGGGGGTGGTCGTAGAAATCCGAATGCCCCAAGGCAAGGTGCAGACCTCCAATATACGATGACGTTAGAGTTTAAAGAAGCGGTTTTCGGTAAGGAAACGCAAATTGAGATCCCGCGTGAAGAAGACTGTCAAACATGCCATGGCTCAGGTGCAAAGCCAGGCACCAGCCCAGAGACATGTTCGCACTGTGGTGGTTCTGGTCAATTAAACATTGAGCAAAACACACCATTCGGTCGTGTCGTCAATCGCAGAGTATGTAACCATTGTGACGGTACTGGTAAGTTCGTTAAGGATAAATGTCAAACGTGTGGCGGTAAAGGGAAAGTTCGTAAGCAGAAGACGATTAATATTAATGTACCAGCGGGAATTGATCATGGCCAGCAAATTCGTTTATCAGGTCAGGGTGAGCCGGGTGTAAATGGCGGACCTGCAGGGGATCTGTATGTTGTCTTTAATGTAAAACCGCATGAATTCTTTGATCGTGACGGCGATGATATCTATTGTGAAATGCCTTTAACATTTGCTCAAGCCACGCTTGGTGATGAGATTGAAGTCCCGACATTAAATGGTAAAGTCAAATTGAAAATCCCAGCAGGAACACAAACGGGTACAAGTTTCCGTTTGCGCGGAAAGGGTGTACCGAATGTTCATGGAAGAGGTCAAGGAGACCAGCATGTAAATGTTCGTGTCATTACTCCGAAAAACTTAACTGAAAAACAAAAGGATTTGCTACGTGAATTTTCTGACCTAGGGGGCGCGAACCCTACGGATGAACAAAATGAAAACTTTTTTGCTAAAGTGAAACGTGCGTTTAAAGGTGATTAAGAGCCAAACAGTTATGTAATGTTAGATGCTCGTACTATTAAAGAAATAAAGGGAATGGAGTTGGTAGAAATGAAATGGTCTGAGTTTAGTATTCATACGACTCAGGAGGCTGTTGAACCGGTCTCAAATATTTTACATGAGGCGGGTGCTAGCGGGGTAGTGATTGAAGACCCCCATGACTTAGTGAAAGAATGGGGCGTTAACCTCGGTGAACTCTACCAACTCTCTCCCGATGATTATCCTGAAGAGGGAGTCATTGTTAAGGCATATTTTCCGGTCAATAGTTTTCTAGCCGAGACTATTGAAGAGATTAAAGAGTCAATTAATGGACTTCTTTTACACGATATTGATCTCGGTTATAACAAAGTGACGTTATCAGAAGTACAAGAGGAAGAATGGGCAACGGCATGGAAAAAATACTATAAGCCGGTCAAAGTATCGAATTCGATTACGATTAAACCGACATGGGAAGACTATACACCTGTAGATGATCATGAATGCATTATTGAACTTGATCCTGGTATGGCTTTTGGTACGGGAACACACCCAACGACCGTCTTATGTATTCAAGCCATCGAAAAAGCGATTCAACCTGGAGATTCGGTGGTTGATGTTGGAACAGGATCAGGCGTATTAAGTATCGCTGCGGCAAAATTAGGAGCAAAGCGAGTGTTAGCACTTGATCTCGATGAGATTGCCGTCAACAGTGCTCGTGTAAATTCAGAATTAAATCATGTTGAATCGGTCGTATCAGTTAAACAAAATAATTTATTAGAACAAATTGATGAACAAGCAGACTTAATTGTGGCAAATATTCTTGCTGAGGTTATCGTTCGTTTTGTTCATGATGCGGCAACGGTACTTAAGCCAAATGGTACATTTATTACTTCTGGGATTATAAATCGTAAAAAACAAGAAGTGAAAGATTGTTTACTGGAGAACGGCTTTATTATTGAAGAAACCCTACAAATGGAAGATTGGGTGGCATTTATCGCAAGAAAAAGCTAATTCGTCAGGGTCATTACCGCTTAACAAAGAAAAGAAGACAGGTGAGCGACATTGCAACGATACTTTGTAGACAAGACAGATATGACAGATAAAGCTGTAACTATTCGTGGTGACGATGTTAAGCACATTCGACGCGTCATGCGGATGGAACCTGGAGACCTATTGATTTGTAGTGATAATAATGGAAGAACGGCACGTTGTTCGATTGATTCATTGTCAGACGAGGAAGTAGTTGCAACGGTCATCGAATTGGTAAAGGAAACAACCGAGATGCCAGTAAAAATTACCATTGCACAAGGGCTACCAAAAGGTGATAAGCTAGAATATGTCGTTCAAAAAGGGACAGAACTCGGTGCAAACCGATTTATTCCTTTTGAAGCAACGCGATCGATTGTGAAATGGGATGCAAAAAAACAAAAGAAGAAAATAGAGCGCTTAGCAAAAATTGCAAAAGAGGCTTCTGAACAATCTCATCGCAGTTTTATCCCAGAAGTGACGGCAGTCCAGTCTCTCGATGAGATCATTACTGTAAGCCGCACCTATGAAACGAAACTCATAGCTTATGAGGAAGTAGCTAAAGCCGGAGACAAGAAAAAGCTTGCTGAAGCCTTCGAACAGACAAGCCCAGGATCATCGATACTTATCATAATTGGTCCTGAAGGTGGTTTAACAGAAGATGAAGTGAGTCGCTTAGAAGACGAAGGTTTTAATAGTTGTGGTTTTGGCCCAAGAATCTTACGAACAGAAACAGCATCATTGTATGTCCTTGCTGCTGCTTCTTATTATTATGAATTAATGAGGTGACGTAAAACATGCCAACGGTTGCTTTTCAAACATTAGGGTGTAAAGTAAATCATTATGAAACAGAGGCAATTTGGCAATTGTTTCAGCATGAGGGGTATGAAAAGGTTGATTTTGAACAATCATCAGATGTTTATGTAATTAATACATGCACAGTTACAAATACGGGAGATAAAAAGAGCCGTCAAGTGATCCGTCGAGCGATACGTAAAAACCCAGATGCGGTTATTTGTGTCACAGGTTGTTATGCACAAACCTCTCCTGCAGAGGTCATGGCAATTCCAGGTGTTGACATTGTTGTCGGGACACAAGATCGTGAAAAAATGATCCCATATATTGAACAATATAAGAAGGAACGCGAACCGATTAACGGGGTAGGCAATATTATGAAAGCTCGCGTCTATGAAGAGCTTGATGTGCCAGCGTTTACGGACCGTACACGAGCTTCATTAAAGATCCAGGAAGGCTGTAACAACTTCTGCACATTTTGTATTATTCCATGGGCACGAGGATTAATGCGTTCGAGGGATCCTAAAGATGTCATTCAACAAGCAAAACAACTAGTACAAGCTGGATACAAGGAAATTGTTTTAACCGGAATTCATACTGGTGGCTATGGTGAAGACTTAAAAGATTATAGTTTAGCTCAGTTGTTAGAAGAGTTAGAGGAGGTCGCTGGATTAAAGCGAATTCGAATTTCTTCAATTGAAGCGAGTCAAATTACCGATGAAGTGATTGAAGTAATCAATCGCTCAACGAAGGTCGTGCGCCATTTGCATATTCCACTTCAATCCGGTTCGGACACGGTATTAAAGCGTATGCGGCGTAAATATACGATGGCTTTCTTTGCTGAACGTCTCGAGCGCTTAAAAGAGGCACTACCAGGGCTTGCTGTTACTTCAGATGTGATTGTCGGTTTTCCAGGGGAAACGGATGAAGAATTCCAAGAGACGTATGATTTTATTGCTAAGCATAAATTCTCTGAACTTCACGTGTTTCCATATTCAAAACGAACGGGAACACCGGCAGCGCGCATGGATGAACAAGTTGATGAGGCCATTAAAAATGAGCGTGTGCACCGCTTAATTGAGTTGTCCAACCAACTTGCAAAAGAGTATGCGTCTCAATTTGAAGGTCAGGTACTAGAAGTGATCCCTGAAGAAAAAGATAAAGACAATGAGGATAGTGGTCTTTATATCGGATATACTGATAATTATTTAAAAGTTAAGCTTCCTGCAACAAGTGATATGATTGGTGAAATCGTAAAAGTGAAACTGACAAAGGCTGGATATCCCTACAGTGAAGGGGAGTTTGTTCGTACCGTCGAATCTGAACTTCCGGATGCTGTTTCAAGTTAGTCAAAAGCAAGGGAACAAGATAAGAGATAAATTGCAAGGGCAATGAGCGAAGTCGCTGCTTATACGCGAATCTGTGATTACGTGAGCCGTGCACGGCACTCATTGCCTCTGTTTTTTTTATCCGTTCATTCTCATCATAATCACCTAATCAGTGGTAGAAGCTATACATATATGATTCGACATCTAATTAAAACGTGTATTTCAGAAGGGAATGGTATCATGAATCAGTCAATCGCTCGTATGATTGATCACACGCTATTAAAAGCTGATGTAACAAAAGCGGACATTATTACATTAGCACAAGAGGCAAATGAGTATCAGTTTGCTTCTGTATGTATTAACCCAACATGGGTAAAAACTGCTTATGAACAACTAAAAGAGGCAGATGACGTGAAGGTCTGCACAGTAATTGGTTTTCCTCTTGGTGCAACAACCTCAAGAGTAAAGGCTTTTGAAACTGAACAAGCAATTAAAGATGGTGCAACAGAAATTGACATGGTTATTAACATTGGTGAATTAAAGGATAAAAATGATACAGCGGTACTTGAGGATATAAAAGCTGTTGTAGGGGTCGCAAAAGGACAAGCGTTAACAAAAGTGATTATTGAAACTTCGTTGTTGAGCGAAGAAGAAAAAATTAAAGCATGTCAGTTATCTGTAGAAGCTGGTGCTGACTTCGTAAAAACATCAACTGGCTTTTCAACAGCAGGGGCAACGATTCAAGATATTAAATTAATGCGAGAAACGGTAGGTCCTTCCATTGGAGTTAAGGCATCAGGAGGCGTAAGAGACCGTCAAACAGCTTTAGCAATGATTGAAGCAGGTGCAACACGAATTGGAGCTAGTGCTGGAATTGCCATTGTCAATGGTGGGACATCGGCTTCAGATTATTAATCCATAATGAAGTGATTGTCGTGATAAATACTAAAGAAAGGCATCCTAATAGGTAGAAGCCTACCTTAGGATGCCTCTTTTTGGTGAGTGTGCTTGTTATGAAGATGGTTGGCCGTGTATTTTTGTAATCATTTTTGCAAACCAACCGACAAATGGAAGGACAACAAGTGAACAAATGATATTGAAGATTGTACTTGCATGGGCTAGCTGCAAATTTGGAATTGATGTCAGTGAGCTTGAAATAGAACTTAACCACTCTACAAACGGCAAAAAGAGCAAGACGCCGATAATATTGAGCCAAATATGAGCAAACGCGACGAGCTTTGCTGCATGGTTAGAGCCGACACTGGCTAGAAATGCAGTAAAACAAGTCCCGATATTGGCTCCAAGCATAATAGCAATCCCAGCATGTAAAGCTAGCATGTTCTCATTCATAAATCCCATGGTGATCGCTGTTGTTGCTGTACTTGATTGAATGATTGCTGACAATGCTGTTCCAACACCAACACCTAGTAGTTGGTTTTCGTTTGTTAATTCAAAAAAGGAATGAGCAAATGGCAGCGAAGCAAGGGGATATGCTAATTTTTCAAGGCCTTGCATTGCTACAAAAATACAGCCTAACCCAAACGATATGCACCCAAGACAATATGTAAGGTGTTTGTTTATGACTAGAAATAGAATCCCTAATAATAATAGAGGGAAGATGAGTGCTGAGAGGTCAAACGCAATAATTTCGGTTGTCAATACAGTTCCAATATTGGTTCCTAGAATGATACCAATCGACTGTTTAAACGTAATGTATCCTGCTGCTACGAGTCCAACGGTCATGATCATGACAGCAGAACTACTTTGTAAGATGGCAGTTACGATTGTTCCTACGAGGAGACCTTTCCACGGTGAGTCTGTCATTTGCAATAATAGTTTTTTGAACTTTTCACCGGTCATATTGGCTAAACCCGTTCTCATTATCGTCATGCCGAATAAAAAAACAGCAATAAAAACAGCAAATAGTGTAAATAAATCCTGTATCATACGATCACCTCTAGTAGATTGTATGGACAAGAGTGAATAAGCATGACGACTTTTTTACAACAGTGTAAGCGCTCGGTTGTGAAGTGCTAGAAAAAAATAATCTATTTTTATAGCATGATTGGTTGAATTTTCTGAAAATATGGTTTATAGTATAGACGAACATAAATAAATGACTATGTTCATATATTTTTCACTAAAACATACTGACTGGTTAGTTTGTGTCGTGATTTGTCTATAACCATTTGCTGTTCTATAGTTATTAACCTTGGAAGGGGAGTATGAGTATGAACTTTGATTACACTGAGAAAGTAAAAAAGCTCCAAGAAAAAGTAACTCAATTTATGGAGGATGTGATTCTTCCAAATGAACAAACATATACAGAGCAACTAGATGCACAATCTGACCGCTGGCACATACCGCCAATCATGGAGGAAATGAAGCAGAAAGCGAAAGAAGCAGGGTTATGGAACTTATTTTTACCGGAAAGCGATCATGGAGCAGGCTTAACGAACCTGGAATATGCACCATTGTGCGAAATTATGGGGCGCTCTTCAATTGCTCCCGAAGTATTTAACTGTGCAGCACCAGACACAGGAAACATGGAAGTACTTGTACGTTACGGCTCAGAAAGTCAAAAAGATAAATGGCTTAAGCCACTATTAAATGGTGATATCCGCTCTGCTTTTTGTATGACAGAACCTGCCGTTGCGTCATCAGATGCTACCAATATTGAAGCTGAAATTAAAAGAGATGGCGACGAATATGTCATTAATGGGAGAAAGTGGTGGTCGTCAGGTGCTGGTGACCCACGTTGTGAAATCTTAATTGTGATGGGTAAAACCGATCCTACTGCAGAACGGCATGAACAGCAATCTATGATACTTGTACCGATGAATACGCCTGGCGTTAATGTGTTGCGAATGCTACCTGTCTTTGGATATGATGATGCACCTCATGGTCATGCAGAAATTGAATTTAATAATGTACGAGTGCCTGCTGAGAATATACTCTGGGGTGAAGGAAAAGGCTTTGCGATCGCACAAGGAAGACTGGGGCCTGGGAGAATTCACCATTGTATGAGAACAATTGGTGCCGCCGAACGTGCCCTTGAAACGTTATGTGAGCGTGTCACCGATCGTGTGGCTTTTGGTAAAACTCTAGCCGAACAAGGGGTTGTACGTGAATGGATTGCCGATTCGCGTATCGAAATCGAGCAAGCAAGATTACTTACGTTAAAAGCGGCTGACATGATGGATAAAGTAGGCAACAAAGTCGCAAAACAAGAAATTGCGATGATTAAAGTAGTAGCACCAACAATGGCATTAAAGGTGCTTGATCGCACGATCCAGGCGTTAGGTGGTGCAGGTGTGAGTGAAGATTTTCATGTAGCAAAGCATTATGCGCAGATACGAACACTGCGATTAGCGGATGGTCCAGATGAAGTTCATCGTCGTGCGATCGCGAGGACAGAGTTAAAACGATATCAGTAAGAACGAAAGAACTTGAATGGGAGTCATAGCTGAAGTAGAGAAGCTGTCGTTAACTTTGTAAGCGGTATCAAATAGAGGCAGTAAAGACTTGAGTTCTAACGAACGAAATGGATAAGTAGGAAACGATCGACAAAAACGAGTGCGTATCAATTCGTTGATTGCGTACTCGTCACTACGGGGAGGAAAGCGAACATGCATATTAACGAGCTTTTTGATTTATCAGGAAAAACCGCTATCGTTACTGGGGGCGGAAGAGGTTTAGGGGAGCAAATTGCTGCATCACTTGCAGAAGCAGGTGCGAATGTCGTTGTTTGTTCAAGAAAACTAGAAGCGTGTAAAGAAGTAAGTGATCGTCTAATAGAAAAAGGGATTGAATCTTTAGCTCTACAATGTGATGTAACGAATCCTGATCAGGTAAATGAGGTGGTTGAAAAAACAATCGATCGCTTCGGTAAGATTGACATTTTGTTTAATAATAGTGGAGCGACTTGGGCTGCACCTGTAGTTGAAATGCCATTAGAGGCTTGGCAAAAAGTGTTGAATGTCAATGCGACGGGGACGTTTTTGATGTCTCAGGCTGTCGGAAAAGTCATGATCGAACAAAAGTCAGGAAAGATCATTAACATCGCTTCTGTAGCTGGTCTTGGCGGAGCAGATCCTCGTCATATGGATACCATTGGCTATAACACAAGTAAGGGTGCTGTGATTACATTTACAAAAGATTTAGCGACAAAATGGGGAGAACATAACATCAATGTGAATGCGATTGCGCCGGGCTTCTTCCCAACAAAAATGTCCAAAGGATTGTTAGAACAAAACGGGGATCAGATTCTAAGCCGAACACCACTAAAAAGATATGGGAAAGATTATGAACTTAAGGGAGCTGCCCTGTTCTTAGCTGCTAAGGCGTCAGACTATGTGACTGGTGAAATTCTAGTCGTTGATGGTGGTACAAACGCTCAATAAAAAAAGGGGGAACGATCATGAAAAATAGAGAAGCAGTCGTAGTATCAGCCGTTAGAACGGCGATTGCAAGACAAGGTGGAGCACTCGCACATGTAAAGGCTCATGAGTTTGGTGCCGCGGTTATCAAAGAGGCTGTAAACCGTGTTGAATTGGATGCTGAACAAGTCGATGACGTTATTTTCGGAAATGTCTTAAGTGGTGGTGGGAACATTGCGCGTTTGACAGCCTTGCAGACCGGATTATCTTTGAACTTACCAGGTTTAACTGTTGATCGTCAATGTGGTTCCGGGATTAATGCGATTGCATTAGCTGCTCAGGCCATTCGTGCCGGTGACGGAGATGTGTTTATTGCCGGTGGAACAGAAAGTATGAGTCGGGCTCCATATTTAATGGATCGACCAACGAAAGCGTTTCATATGGTGCCGCCAAAGTTTAGATCATCACAATTATCTCCAAAAGAAATTGGTGATCCACCAATGGGGATTACTGCAGAAAATTTAGCTCAAAAATATAATATTAGCCGTGAGGAACAGGATGAATTTGCGTTAAGGAGCCAACAACGTATGGCAGCAGCCATGGAAGATCAGCGTTTTGCTGAACAGATTGTTCCAATTACAATCCCGCAACGTAAAGGTGATCCAGTCATTTTTGATCAAGATGAACACCCACGTCCGACCACAACGCTCGAGGGATTAACAAAGTTACCGCCGGCCTTTAAAGAAGATGGGACAGTTACAGCTGGTAGCAGTTCAGGATTAAATGATGCAGCTTCAGCACTAGTCATTATGTCGAGGGAGAAAGCGGATGCACTCGGACTTGAGCCACTGGCTGTCATTCGAGACTATACTGTAAGTGGTGTAGATCCAAATATTATGGGGATTGGACCTGTCCCAGCCACTCGTAAGCTATTAGCCAAAACAGGTATGAGCTTAGATGACATTGATTTGATTGAACTAAATGAAGCGTTTGCGGCGCAAGTGATTGCTTGTGACCGAGAGTTAGGGCTTGATCCAGAGAAATTAAATGTAAATGGGGGAGCGATTGCTCACGGCCATCCATTAGGAGCAACAGGTGCAATTTTAGCTACAAAGGCCATCTATGAACTAAAGCGAAGAGAGGCTAAGTATGCTCTATTAACGGCTTGTATTGGTGGTGGTCAAGGAATTGCGACGTTGATAGAGAGAGAACAATAATGTGAGGGCGTGACAGAATGAGAGTAAAAGGGAAAGTAGCAGTTGTAACAGGTGGAGGCAGTGGCATTGGTTGTGCAACTTCACTTCGGCTAGCAGAGGAAGGGGCTGCAGTTGTTGTTGCAGATCTAAATGAAGAAGCTGCAGCAAACACAGCAGAAGTTATTAAAGAAGCAGGTGGGGACGCAACGTTTGTAAAAACCGATGTCACAAACCCTGATGATGTCCAACAATTAATCAGCACCGCCACTCAGACGTATAAAGGGCTTGATATTCTTTTTAATAATGCTGGCATTTCCAATCAAGAATTAAAGTTAACTGAGCTTTCGTTAGAAGAGTGGGATCAAGTCATTAATGTGAATTTAAAAGGTGTTTACTTAGGGATGAAGTATGCGATTCCTGAAATGGAAAAGCAAAACGGTGGTTCGATTATTAATACATCAAGTGTATTAGGGTTTAAAGGGAAAAAGTATCAAGCGCCATACAATGCTTCGAAAGCGGGGGTCGTTACACTTACACAAAATGCAGCACTAGAATTTGGAACTAAAAACATTCGCGTGAATGCAATTGCCCCAGGTGTTATTGACACGCCAATTGTAGATGGGTGGCGAGAAAATGAGTGGAAGTGGGAGATTATATCAAAAGCAAATGCGCTTCGTAGACTTGGCAAGCCTGAGGAAGTCGCTAATGCGGTTTTATTTCTAGCATCGGATGAAGCCTCATTTATTACTGGTTCAACTTTGATGGTTGATGGCGGTGGATTGACCTTTTAATACGTTTACAGATAGCCATTCATTCTTTTGGTCCTATCATTTTTGGAGGTGGGAGTTTGGAAAGTCAAAAACGGTGGTTGACATTATATCCTGAGCATATTGCTAAAGAAGTTGAAATTCCAGTTAAATCGATCCCACAATTACTCAAGGACACAACCAAGAAATTTCCCGAGCAAACGGCTTTAACCTTTTTTGATGAACAAATAACTTATCAAGGGCTCTATAACACTGTCGAGAAGTTTGCTTCAGCTCTCCAACAGCATGAAATCAAGAAAGGTGATCGCGTTGCACTCATGTTGCCGAATTGCCCGCAATACGTGATTGCTTATTATGGTACATTACGAGCAGGTGGAATTGTCACTCAAGTAAATCCAATGCTTGTTGAACGTGAGCTGGCTTATTTAATCAATGATTCAGGAGCGGAGACAATCGTTGTTTATGAAGCGTTATTACCACGGGTAATGGCAGTTCAATCTGAAATCAATCTAAAAAATATCATTGTTGTTCCAGTAGACCATACGTCATCTCAAGCCGATGCTGGGGTAACGTTTACGGAATTTTTATCAACTGGAAACGTAACAGCCCAGACAACGTTGATCGATCCAGAAGAAGATGTGGCCGTCCTTCAATATACAGGAGGTACAACAGGAAGGTCAAAAGGTGCGATGTTGACACATCGCAATTTATTGGCAAACCTAACACAAACGTATGAATTTTTTAAAGATGACTTAAAAGTGGGTAAGGAAAAGATTCTTACCGTGATTCCGATGTTTCATGTTTTTGGAATGAGTTCGTGTATGAACTTAGCGGTTTATACAGGGTCAACGAGCATTATCTTACCACGGTTTGAGTTAGAAGAAGTACTAGAGACGATCAAGCGAGAACAACCAACGATTTTTCCTGGCGTTCCAACGATGTATGTTGCGATTACGAATCATCCCGATGCGGAGAAATATCAGATTGATAGTATTCGTACATGTAATAGTGGTAGTGCACCGATGCCCGTCGAACTATTAAAAGAATTTGAACAAAAAACGGGGGCGACGTTACTAGAAGGCTATGGATTATCGGAAACAGCTCCAACGACACATGTCAATCCAATTTTTGCTGAACGCAAGCCAGGCAGTGTTGGGATTGGGGTCCCTTCAACGGATTACCGGATTGTGGACATCGGATCTGGAGAAACGGATGTCCCTACCGGAGAATTAGGAGAGGTTGTCATTCGTGGTCCTCAAGTTATGAAAGGATACTGGAATATGCCTGAAGAGACAGCTCATACATTACGTGATGGTTGGCTTTATACGGGTGACATTGGCAAAGTCGATGAGGATGGTTATTTGTATATCGTTGATCGAAAAAAAGATTTAATTATAGCTAGTGGCTACAATATTTATCCACGTGATGTTGAAGAGGTCTTGTATGAACACCCTGCAGTAAAAGAGGCTGTGGTAATCGGTGTTCCTGATCGTTATCGCGGGGAAACGGTAAAAGCCATCCTTGTTTTAAAAGACGGTCAATCAGCTAATGTAGACGAACTCAAGTCGTATTGTGGACAACATTTAGCTGCTTATAAAGTACCTAAGATGATTGAATTTAGAGATGAACTACCTAAAACAAGTGTAGGAAAAATATTAAGAAGAACGTTGAGAGATGAGGTCAGAAACGGCAACAAAGGTTTGTCTTAATGCTCACTCCTAGAAAGATAACGAAGGAAAACAATGGTATGCTATAATTGGTGAATATAGAATTATATAAGATTGTGAGGAACCTTATCGTGAAAGAAAAAATTATTGAACAGAGCATACGGTTGTTTGGGCAGAACGGATTTACAGAAACATCAATCCAAGATATTGTGAACTCGTTAGGAGTGACCAAAGGGACATTTTATTATTATTTTACGAGTAAAGAAGAATTATTAATGGAAATTCATCTCCGTTTTATTGAAGATATACTCACGAAACAAAAGCAGATCATTGAAGAGCCAACGAAAGATTGTAAAGCAAAATTACATGATATTGTTTATATGCTCATTCATAATATAGAGTCCCAAGGACAAAGTGCGAGGATATTTTTCAGAGAAATCCAAAATTTATCAGAACATCATTTAGCACAAATATTTCCGAAACGTGATCAGTTTCGTGATCAATTACAAGAACTGTTATGTGAGGGGATCAAGCAAGGGGAATTTCGTAGTGATTTAAATGTAAAGGTTGTTTCGCTAGCGATATTAGGTGCTTGTAACTGGAGTTATCATTGGTTTCGACCAGATGGACCGTTACCTGATGTTGAAATTGCAAGCATTTACATTGATCTCTTTTTAAATGGTGTTGTAGAAAATAATTAGTTCATCTCCTTTCCTTTAGGGGATGTGTCATAAACATACTAACTAGTTAGTATCTATGAAGGGGGAAGCAAAGATGAAAGTGGAAGATATTAAGCAAATAACGGTTTTAGGGGCAGGTTCAATGGGGCATCAGATTGGAATGTTATCTGCTCTAGGTGGGTTTCAGACGATCATTCAAGATGTCCAAGAAGGAGCATTAGTAAAAGCAAAAGAAAGTCTCGAGTATCAAATGAATAAATGGGTGAAGAAAGGAAAAATCTCGGAGGAAGGCAAGCAAGAGGCTTTCAATCGCCTTTCATTTACTACAAGTTTAGAAGAAGCGGTCGTAAATACTGATTTTGTGATTGAAGCTGTTGTTGAGAAGCTGGATGTAAAACGAGAGGTATTTCAAAAGCTTGATCAACTAGCTCCTCCCCATGCGATATTGGCGACAAATAGTTCAACGATTGTTAATTCTAAAATTGCAGACGTCACGAATCGTCCGGAAAAAGTCTGTAACATGCACTTTTTCTTCCCACCGCTTGTCATGGATTGTGTAGAAGTTGTCAAAAGTGAGCATACGTCTGAAGAAACAGCACAATTAACGATGGATGTATGTGAAAAAATGAATCGTACTGGTGTCCTACTAAATAAAGAAATTTCAGGGTTTGTTGCAAACCGAATTTTAGGAGCGTTAACAAGGGAAGCGGTAAAATTATATGAAGAAGGGTATGCGGAATTTGAAGATATTGATTTAATTTGTAAGAAAGCATTGAACCATCCGATTGGTCCATTCGCACTGATGGATTTGTCTGGAATTGATGTTGCATACTATGTCAATCAGCAACGCTACGCTGAGACGGGAGATCCAGCGGATAAACCAGCGACTTGTATTGAGGAGAAGGTAAAGGCAGGGACGCTCGGTCGAAAAACTGGTAAAGGTTGGTATGATTATTCAACAAAGTCAAAAGTCAAACAGTGATGAACGTAGAGGAACGACAATATCTTTAAACTGTAAAGGTTAGCCATTGCGTTTTGATGCTTTAGGGCTAAAGTGTGTAAAGGGAGGGGAACGATGATACTGCTTGAGCATCCCTCCTTTACACATCATTGATTGGCGAGTGGATGGTGGGAGGAATAAGATGATTCATGAAACAAAAGTAAATGTCAGAATGTGCGAGACTGATGCATTAGGTCATATAAGCAACATTAGTTATTTTATTTACCTAGAGCAAGCTAGAATTGAGCTTTTTCGAATGTTGGGTGCAAATACGACTTCGTGGGACTTTATTTTAGCATCAACGTCGTGTGACTTTGTCCAACAAGGGTATTTTGAGCAAAGTATCGTAGTAAAAACAACGGTTAGTAAAATCGGTACGAAAAGTTTTACGATCGATCACGAGGTTGTTGATGCTAAATCAGAAACAGTAATTGCCCATGGTAAAGCTGTTGTTGTTTATTTCAACTTCGAGACTCAGGAGAGTGAACTGTTACCTGAAGACCTTAAAAAGAAATTAAATGCATATATGTTTTAACTTCATTTTTCTGAATTATCAGATTAGGGAGGGTGACCATGACAGGAAAAGATACCATTCCAGTACGAAAAGGTGAGGAACTTGATGTCTCTTCATTAGAGCAATTTTTAAAAAATAATATTGTAGGATTGAGTGATGATCGGCTTGAAATTAGTCAATTTGCAGCTGGACATTCGAACTTAACTTATGAGGTTAAAATTGGAGACTGGGAAGGGGTACTACGTCGCCCGCCACTAGGCCCGGTAGCTCCGAAGGCACATGATATGAACCGAGAATACAAAATTTTACGTGAGGTTCACCCTCATTTCCAATTAGCACCGAAGCCGTTGGTCTATAGTGATGATCAATCGGTTATTGGGAGTCCGTTTTTTGTTATGGAGCGTCGGCGCGGTGTTGTCATCGATAAAAAGTTTCCCGAGGGTGTTGAAGTCACTCCTACACTTTGTAAAAAAATCTCTGAAACGATGGTGTCAACGCTTGTTGACCTTCATTCAATTGATTATAAGCAAACGAAGTTAACGGAGTTAAGTAAACCAGAGGGGTTTATCGAACGTCAGGTTCATGGATGGATCAAACGGTATGACCGCTCAAAAACCGATAACGTGCACGGCGTTGAACAATTAAAACAATGGTTAACCAATCATATCCCTCGTTCATCGTCTTCAAGTGTGATTCACTATGATTTTAAGTTGAACAATGCGATGTTTGCAAAAAACGATCTCACGAAAATCGTCGGCTTGTTCGATTGGGAGATGACTACAGTAGGTGATCCACTTGCGGATTTAGGGGTGTTCTTGAGCTATTGGATTGAAAGGGAAGACCCAGAGCAGCTAAGAGTTGGATTTGATAAAGAACCGATTACGACTTTGCCAGGATTTATGACTCGGCAAGAAATGATTGAGATGTATGCAAAGCAGAGTGGTCGTGATGTAGCCAACATTCATTTCTATTTAACATTTGCTTATTTTAAATTAGCAGTCATTGTCCAACAGATTTATTATCGCTATAGGAAGGGGCAGACAAACGACGAACGGTTTGCAACGCTTAATCGTAAGGTTGATAGCTTGATTAATCATGCATTGTTTTTAACAGAGGTAGGGGAATAAACACGAATGGTTGAGGTGTGTACGATGGGGAAAATCCACCTTCTTTTTAAAAAAGAAGAGGTTGACGAGGGACAAATGAAAGGGAAAGTGGCGGTTGTATTTGATGTTTTATTAGCCACGTCTACGATTACGACTGGATTGTATTATGGGGCAAAAGAAGTTGTGCCCGTTTTGGATCATCGGCATGCACAAGCAGAAGCAAAAGATCGTGACAAAAACAGCTATGTGCTCGTTGGTGAATATCGAGGGAAGACCATTGAAGGGTTTCTTGATCCGACTCCGCTTACCTTAAGGGGGAAAGTAGAAGATAAGACGATGATCTTATCAACGACGAATGGGACGGTAGCAATCAATAAAGCAAGAGAAGCAACTAGAGTTTATATTGCAGCCATGATCAACGGAAAAAAAGTCGCTGAGAAGATCAATAGCGATCACCGAGATGATGAGATCATGATTATATGTTCAGGGTCCTCGGGGGAATTTTGTATCGAAGATTTTTATGGAGCTGGGTATTTCATTGACTGTATCCTTGCAAATCAGACGGCCGTATGGAAGCTGTCTGATGCTGCCCGTGCAGCGTATTATTTTTTTAAAGGTCAAGAGAACAATGGTGAAGACGTTTTGGGACACTCCCGTGTTGGTCAGATGCTATTAAGAAATAGCTTTGCTGAAGAAGTGAGCTATGTGGCTCGACAAGGAATCCTTTCCATCGTCCCTTATTTAAAAGATGAAGGGCATGTTGTCATAAAGGAGGAAAACGAATTTGATAGATCAAGAGAAAAACATTAGGTTTCAAGGGAAAATAGCACTTGTTACTGGGGCTGGAAGTGGTATTGGCGAATATACGGCTAAGCGTATTGCAAGTGAAGGGGCTACTGTGATTCTGGTTGGTAGAACGAAAGAAAAGCTGGACAGAGTTGCTGCAGATATCAATGAAACGACTACAGTAGGTTCGGCCGTTTCTTATGCAGCAGATGTGACAAGTGAAAAGGAAGTCGCATCATTAGCTCAATTTGTAAGGGATCAGTATGGGGACTTACACGTGCTGATTAACAATGCTGGTGGCTCAAAGCCGTCTGCTATTTTAGACATGTCAGAGCAAGAGTGGGATTGGGTGCAAGGTGTCAATCTAAAAAGTGTGTTTATCATTTCAAAACTACTAGCAAATGTGATGATCGAAGGTGCAAAAACAGGAGATACTGACCGCGCCATCGTTAATGTTGCTTCGTTATCAGGCCATAAGGCAGGTGCGAAAATCCCTCATTATAGTTCAGCAAAAGCGGGTGTTATCAACTTTTCTAAGGCATTGGCTAATGAGTTGGCTCCGCAAGGAATCCGTGTCAATTCAGTTTCACCAGGGTTTGTTGAAACACCGATGACTGAACGAGGCTTGCAAAACAGTCAATTTGAGGAGGCGATCAAGCGCAACACAGCGCTTAGACGAGTTGGTAACCCTGAAGAGATAGCTAATGTTATCGCTTTTGTTGGTTCGCATGAAGCAACCTATATGACTGGGTCGGATATTCTCGTAGATGGTGGTTGGTTAATCAACTAATTTTCTTATTAAAGGAGGATTCTAGTGGCAAATCAAGATTTGATTGTTCATGTTGAAAATAAGGTGATGTCGTTAACGTTAAATCGTCCAGAGGCTTTAAATGCATTTAGTCCAGAGATGATCTCAGGACTGCAAGCTGCGATTGAAGATGCAAAAACCAACGAGGACGTTCGGGTTGTAGTTATTTCTGGCGCTGGTAGGTCATTTAGTGCGGGGGGTGATGTGAAAAACATGGGTGTCGCAGAACCTGTAGATGCTTATAATCATATCGGGAGGTTAAATGAGCTCATTCTAGCAATGAAAGAGTTAGAAAAGCCGATTATAGCTTCTGTTCATGGTTTTGCAGCTGGAGCAGGCTTTAATTTAGCATTAGCCACAGATCTCATTCTAGCAGCGGAAGAAAGTAAGTTCGTCTTAAGCTTCTCAAAAGTTGGGTTAATTTCAGATGGTGGAGGCCTGTATTTCTTACCTCGGTTAGTCGGGGTTCATCGCGCTAAGGAGTTGCTACTTAACGCAGATCCGATTGACGCGAAGCGAGCGAAAGAATGGGGGATCGTCAATCAGCTTTATCCACAAGAACAACTGCAGGAAGAGACGATTCGTTATGCTACCCAATTGGCTCAAGGTCCAAGTAAGGCATTTGGTTTTATTAAGAAAATGACCGATCAAGCACTAACCTCAAATTTAGCTGAGATTCTTGAACAGGAGAGAATCACACAAGCGATGATCGTCACGACAAAAGACCATAAGGAAGGTGTCCGTGCTTTCAAAGAAAAAAGAACGCCAAATTTCCAAGGCGAATAAGGTGACATTTTGTCAGACGTTACGAGGTAATCTTGACGAAAAAAATAGAAATAACACTAGTTTCGTTGCAAGAAAAGAAGTTTGCAAATGGAGCAGGATTCTTGTGACTCGTTAATGAAAGTAACAACCTGAACGTTTGAAGAAAGAGATGTGATGTGTAGATGAAGGCGATCCAAGTAAAGGAGTTTGGAGGCCCTGATGTCCTCCGCCTTGTCGACGTAGCACGACCTGTACCTAAAGGACGTGAAGTGTTAGTTGAGGTGAAAGCGATTGGGGTCAATTATGCGGATATTGCTCGCCGAGAGGGACAATATGTGATTGATACCCCTTTACCGTTTACGCCTGGTGCAGAAATTGCTGGTGTTGTTGCCGAGATTGGTGACCAAGTAGAAAATGTTAAGGTCGGAATGCCTGTCGTGACTTTAATAAGTTCGACAGGGTATGCAGAATATGCGATTGCCGATGAGCAGTCATTAATTCCAATTCCAAATGGAATTGATTATCACCAAGCTGTTGCCCTGCCATTGCAAGGTCTTAGTGCCTATCATATTTTAAAGACGATGGGCAGGCTTGAAAGAGATGAAAGCGTTTTAATTCACGCGGCAGCAGGAGGAGTTGGAACGCTCGCTGTTCAACTAGCAAACCTTTTTGGTGCACGGAAAATCATTGCGACTGCAAGTACAGACGAAAAATTGGCATTAGCAAAAGAACTAGGCGCAACTGATGTCATCAACTATACAAATAGTGATTGGGAACAACAAGTTCTGGCCTGTACAGATGGATCCGGTGTTGATGTTGCGCTCGAAATGGCAGGGGGAGAGGTTTTTCATAAAACATTGACATGCTTGAGTTCATTTGGACGTATGGTTATATATGGGGTTGCTAGTGGTCAACCAGCTAAATTTTCACCATCCCGTTTAATGGAGAAAAATCAATCAGTGATTGGCTTTTTTCTTCCACAAATTATGAGAAAGCCACAGTTATTTAAACAAAGCTTAACCGACCTATTAACTTACCTTCAGAATGGAGACTTAAAGCTAACCATTGGTGGGGTTTATAAATTGGAGGAAGCGACCACTGTCCATAGGCTACTTCAATCTCGAAAAACAGCAGGGAAATTGGTACTAGAGCCTTAATGGCAAAAAGTGATATACACGTAGAGAGTGAATTCTCACTATAATAGTCAGAATATATTTAATTTTTTGTTACTTTTTCGGTGTTCTGCGCCAATCATACTAATCGGTCAGTATATTGAGGAGGAGATATTCATGGAACAGAAGCCTTGGTTAAAACATGTTGCAGAAGGAAATCCAAAGGAGGTTAATATTCCGATACAATCACTTCAGCAGTTATTGAAGCAATCAGTGGAGAAATATCGAGAGAATATAGCGATAACCTTTTATAACAAAACGTACACATATGGGCAATTACACACTGCGATTGAAAAGGTTGCAAGTTCATTTGTGAAATTAGGTATTAAAAAAGGCGATCGGGTAGCGATTATGTTGCCTAATTGTCCGCAATATCCGATTAGCTATTACGCTGCACTTCAATGTGGGGCAACGGTTGTGCAAGTCAACCCAATGTATAAAGCAGAGGAACTGAACCATATTTTAAAAGATTCAGGTGCCTCTTCGATCATAGTTTATGATCAGCTTCTACCGCTAGTTACTAGTATCAAAGAACAAACACAGGTCAGAGAAGTCATCGACGTTTCGTTTGATCAACCTTGTCGTTTTAATACCTTGATACAGGATGAAGGAGATCAGTCACCAGTGGTCGAGATCAATCCGAAAGAGGATATTGCTGTTTTGCAATACACTGGGGGAACGACAGGTCGTTCGAAGGGGGCGATGTTAACTCACTATAATATTGTTGCAAATACAATGCAAAGTGCTGCGACATCTAAAATAAAGACAAAAGTTGGTGAGGAAAGAGTTTTAACGATCTCTCCATTGTTTCACGTTTATGGAATGACGAGTGGAATGAACTTAACCTTTTATAATGGTGGCAATTTAATTTTACTTCCAAAGTTTGAAATTGAACAAGTGCTAGAGACGATTGAACGGTTAAAGCCAACAGGGTTCCCTGGCGTCCCAACGATGTACATCGCTTTACTCAACTATGCAAAGGAACGGCAAGTTGACTTAAGTTGTTTATCTTCTTGTATCAGTGGATCAGCACCACTACCATTAAATGTGTTACACGAATTTAAAGAAGCTACAGGTGCACCGATTGCTGAAGGATATGGGTTATCAGAGGCTTCACCAGTCACACACCGAAACCCAGTTGCTGGTTTGCAAAAACCAGGGAGCATCGGCATTCCAATTCCGAATACTGATGCAAAAATTGTTGATCGAGAAACTGGCAAACAAGATCTAGCGATTGGTGAAGTTGGCGAGTTGGTGATAAAAGGGCCTCAAATTATGAAAGGATACTGGCAATTGCCTGAGGAAACGAATAACACACTACGAGACGGATGGTTATACACAGGTGATTTAGCCAAGATGGATGAGGATGGTTTCTTTTATATTGTAGGTCGTAAAAAAGAAATGATTATTGCAAGCGGCTTTAACGTATATCCAATTGAAATAGAAGAAGTTCTTTATGCGCACCCACAAGTGTTAGAGGCCGCGGTGTTTGGGGTCCCAGATCCATATCGAGGCGAAACTATTCAAGCAAGTATTGTCTTAAAAGAAGGTGAGAGCTTGTCTGAAGAGGAGATTACAGCTTATTGTCGCAAACGTTTAGCTGCATATAAAGTACCGAAAGTCATTCAGTTCCTTCCTGAACTCCCTAAGTCAGCTGTCGGGAAAATTTTAAAACGCAAGCTTCAAGAACAAGTGCTTAAAGCACAGTAAAAGAGATATTGAGATGTAGTCTATGTAAGCATTAAAGGAGGGATAGATAGGTGGATGTCTTATTTCAACAAATACTTAATGGGTTAACAGTGGGAAGTGTGTATAGCCTTGTTGCGCTCGGTTTAACCCTCGTATATGGTATTTTGCATGTTCCGAATTTTGCTCATGGTGCCCTCTACATGATGGGGGGATACATTACATTAATTGCTATGACCTCACTTGGATTGCATTATTGGCTGGCAATTTTTTGTTCGATCATCGTTGTTGCTTTATTAGCTGTTCTAATGGAAAGGCTTGTGTTTCATCCATTACGTGAAGCCCCTCCAATCCATGACAAAATTGCTGCCATAGGTATATTACTTTTTTTGGAAGCATTTGCCCAACTCGTTTGGGGAGCGGACTACCGAAGGATGCCTACGCCATATGGTGAGGTCATCAATGTCTTTGGCTTAACCTTTACCATGCAACGATTATTAGTGATACTTGGCGCAGTTGTATCCATGATACTCCTGTATATCTTTTTAAAGAAAACCATCATCGGAGCGACAATTATTGCTATGTCACAGAATCGTGAAGGCGCTTTCTTAATGGGGATTAACTCTAACCGTGTCGCGATGATGACCTTTGCGATTTCAGGTGCACTTGCTGCTATTGCGGCATCGCTTGCTTCCCCAATTAATCTTGTGTTTCCAGGGATGGGACACCTCGTCATATTAAAAGCATTTGTGATTATTATTATCGGTGGGATGGGTAGTATCCCCGGTGCGATTATCGGAGGATACATTTTAGGGCTCGCAGAAAGTCTAGGCGCTACCTATATCTCTAGTAATTATAGTGATGTCATTGCATTCGCCTTACTTGTCATCATCTTAACCGTAAAACCTAATGGGTTGTTTGCAAAGGGGGTTCACTAATGAAGGCATTATTGAACCAAAGGAACGGGGTTATTTTGCTTCTACTCATTGCTATCCTCTTTCCACTGTTAGTAGATAATCAATATTATAACCAAGTGATGATTTTAGCATTTATTTGGACGATTGCTGTGTACGGATTAAATATCGTAGGGGGATATACCGGACAGCTTTCACTTGCCCACGCTGGTTTCTTCGCTGTTGGTGCTTATGCACTAGGTCTTTTAACTGTGAATGGTGGTTTAAACTTTTGGTTGGCTTTCGTATTAGCGATTGTGATTACCGCAGGACTTGGCTTAGTTGTTGGCTTAGTTGCTTTGCGTACAAAAGAACATTTCTTTGCGATCTATACGCTCATCGTCGGTTATATTATTTATTTGGTGATTTACAATTGGGATTCCTTAACGAACGGGGTACGTGGGTTAATTGGAATTCCAGAGCCTGGTTCTATTGGCCCGCTAACTTTTGAGAGCATGACTTCTCAATATTACCTGGTTCTTTTCTTCCTCGTACTGACGATTTTTGTTGTTCGACGAATTATTCAATCCCTAACAGGACGAACATTTATAGCGATTCGAAATAGTGAAGATTTAGCACAGACCATTGGGATTCCGACGATGAAAGTAAAATTATTGTCGTTTGTCGTATCAACGGCGTTTGCCGGATTAGCCGGTGCTTTGTATGCGTCGTTTATCCGCTTTATAGGCCCAGATATTGGCTACACAACGATCGTGTTTGATATGTTGATGTACTTAATCGTTGGTGGAATTGGAACATTGGCAGGTCCTTTAGTAGGGACGTTACTAGTTGTTTGGATCACACAATCTTTACAGTTCTTAGAAGACTACCGAATGATTATCTTTGGCCCGATTCTTGTCTTGTTGGTGATTTATTATCCGCGCGGAATTGTAGGTGCATATCTCGAGTGGAAAATGAACCGTACCTTGAAAAGGACCAAGCAAAAAAGCCATGTAAACCATCAAAAGCAACAGGCTGAGGAGGGATAATGATGCTCATTCAAACAGAGAATTTAACGAAAAGCTTTGGTGGCTTAACGGCTGTAAATGACGTCGACTTTTCAATCGAAAAAGGGAAAATCACTGCGATTATCGGTCCAAACGGGGCTGGTAAGTCAACGTTTTTTAACCTGATTAGCGGTGTGCACAAGCCAACCTCAGGTAGCGTCTATTTTAAAGGGCAGGACATTACCGTTCTTCCTTCCAACAAAATTGCAGAGCTAGGGATTGGTCGTACGTTCCAAACGACCCATCTCTTTGAACAAGCGACGGTGATGGACAATGTGATTGTTGGTCATCGCCTGCGAACCAAGTCGTCGATTTTTGATGCGATTTTTCGGACGCCACGTTTAAAAAGGGAAGAGAAGCAATGTCGCGATAAAGCACTTGAAGTTCTTGACTTTGTTGGACTAACAGACCAAGCGCATTTACCGATTGGATTAATCTCACAAGAAGCACAAAAGCGCACAGCCTTTGCATTAGCGCTAGCAACAGATCCTGACATTGTCTTTTTAGATGAACCAGCTGCAGGTGTTAACCCAGAAGAAACAGAGGGGTTAGCAGAGTTAATGAAAAAAATGGCAACCCAAGGGATTACGGTTTGTTTAATTGAGCACAAAATGCAGATGATCATGAACTTAGCCGATAAAATTATGGTCTTAAACCAAGGCAAAAAAATTGCTGAGGGGACCCCTGATGAAATTAAGACAAATGATGTAGTCATTGAAGCGTATTTAGGAGGCGGTAAGCTTGCTGAAACTGATTGATGTATCTGTGAAATATGGGCGGTTCCAAGCGTTAAACCGTGTGAGCATCGAAGTGAACAAGGGGGAACTTGTTGTCCTATTAGGTGCGAATGGATCGGGAAAAAGCACTATTTTTAGAACGATTAGTGGACTAACAAAGCCGTCTGAAGGAGAGATCTATTTTAATGAACGTAAGGTAGGCGGAAGTTCACCGAACCAAATGGTATCACAAGGGGTAGTACAGTGTCCTGAGGGGAGAAAGTTATTCCCGCAAATGTCGATTGAAGAAAATTTAACCATGGGTGCATATGTTCACCGTAGAAATAAGTCTGAAGTAAAGAAAACAATGAATGACGTTTATGAGCTGTTTCCGATTTTAAAAGATAAAAAAAGCGATCCGGCGGGGTCAATGAGTGGGGGACAGCAACAGATGTTAGCGATCGGTAGAGCGTTAATGGCAAAACCAAAAATTTTAATGCTTGATGAGCCTTCTCTTGGTTTAGCACCACTTGTCGTTGAACAAATGTTTGAAATCATTCAAGAAATCAATCGCAATGGTACTGATGTTTTGCTCGCTGAACAAAATGCACACGCGGCATTAAAGGTTGCGGATCGTGGATACGTGATCGAAAATGGTTCGATTGTTCTAGCGGATGATAGTGAGGCGTTATTTAACAATGATGAAATTCGTAAAGCCTATATTGGCGCATAGTTGACTATAGAGGGAGGTGAGGTAAAACGTTTTCCTGTTGTTGTTGGTTGAGCATGTATTTTTAAGGGGGGTATTATGATGATTGTAAAAAAGCGGTTGGCTCTAGGGTTAGGTTTTTTCCTCGTATTATTGTTGGCAGCTTGTGGAGGTGAATCGTCATCATCAGATGGGGAAGAATTGATTGATGGGATTGAAGATCCACATAACGATGAAGTTGTTAATATTGGATATAGTGGACCATTAAGTGGTCCGGCTGCTCTATATGGTGAAAATACATTAACTGGGATTCGTTTAGCTGTCGAACAAATCAATGACGGTGGCGGTTTTGATGTGAATGGTCAAAACTATATGCTAAACCTTGTTGCACTTGATGATATGTATTTACCAAATGAAACCGGTACAAATGCTAGACGGTTGGTTCAAGAGTACGATACACCTGCCATCTACATCCCACATAGCGGCGGTATTTTTGCATCACAAGTATTTAATGAGCAAGAAGAGTTTATCATTGCTGCTTATTCTTCGGAGCCGAATATTACTGAGCAAGGAAATGATTTAACAGTACGGATTCCACCAACCTATGATGTCTATATAGAACCTTTTTCAGAATATCAAATGGAGCGCTTTGGAGATAAAATTGCACTTTTACCTACTTCCTCAGAGTATGGTAAAGATTGGACGGATGCTTTAATCCCGAAATGGGAAGAGCTAGGCGGTGAAGTTGTGTATGAAGGGTCGGTTGACTTTAATAAGGATACTGATTTCTTTACAATCGTCACAAACGCTTTAAGTGAGGATCCCGACGTTTTATTTATCGGTGGACCTTCAGAACCGACAGCGTTAATCGCCAAGCAGGCACGAGAACTTGGATTTGAAGGCGGTTTTCTCATCATGGACCAAGCAAAATTAGATGAAATGGAAGTGGTATTAGAAACGATTGAACCACTTGAAGGATCAGTAGGAACACTTCCTTTAATTCATTCAGAATATCCTGGAACGGATGAGTTTGTGGCGCAATACAACGAAGAACATGGTCGAAACCCTGGCTCAGAAGCTGGTTTTAATTTTGTGATGACGTATGCGTTAGTCGAAGCGATGAAGGCTGCAGGGACTGTGTCAGATACTCATGAGATTATGGCTCATATGCAAGCTGGTTTAGATAATTTCCCTGAGGAAAAAATGGCCTATGAGATTAAGGAAATTGATAGTAATGGTGGCTTTAGTGTACCTTTACGAATGGGTGTTGTTGAAGATGGTGAAATTATTGAAGTGATACCAGAGTAAACCTGATCGATATGATGGGGGCAGGACAAAACTTGTTAAACTATTGGCAATGGATTCACTCGCCACATTCCTTCTTTTCGGATTATTCATTATTAGTGCCAACAATTTGTAGACATACCAGGTGTTGTAAGTGAAACTCTTTGCAAATAGGAGTTGACCTCGTTTCATCCTTGTATTATAATCTATAAAGACTTGTTTTTTAATACTAACTTTGTAACATGTGTTATTGGTTGTTTCGGAGGGAGGGAAATAAGATGGCAGAAACTCGTGTTCGCAAAAATGAATCGATTGATGCTGCTCTTCGTCGCTTCAAGAAAAGTCTTTCTAAAGAAGGAACATTAGCTGAAGTGAAAAAGCGTAAACACTATGAAAAGCCTAGTGTAAAGCGTAAGAAAAAGTCAGAGGCAGCAAGAAAGCGTAAGTTCTAACCTTGAGAGGGTGTTGATTTTTGAATCTTCTTGATCGTTTTAACCAAGATATTAAGCAAGCGATGAAAGACAAAGATAAGCTTAAACTCTCTGTTATTCGTATGGTTAAATCATCATTGCAGAATGAAGCGATTAAGCTTGGCAAAGAGCTTACAGAAGATGATTCGCTTACGGTGTTAAATCGCGAACTGAAACAACGCAAGGATTCCCTCCATGAGTTTGAAAAAGCAAACCGAGATGATTTAGCTTCCAAATTGCGTGATGAGATAGCGATTCTAGAAGTGTATATGCCAGAACAATTATCAGAAGATAACCTTTCTGAGATTGTAAAGCAAACAATTGCTGAGGTAGGTGCTTCTTCAAAAGCCGATATGGGCAAAGTTATGGGAGCGATCATGCCGAAGGTTAAAGGTAAAGCTGATGGTGGTCTTGTGAATCGTCTCGTACAACAACACTTATCATAAAGATATTACTAGCGCCTTGCACTGCAAGGCGCTTTTTGATGAGGAGAGGAAGATACATAATCTAAGGAATGATTCTTAAAAATAATGAAACCTAACCATACTATAGACGTATAATTAGAGGGATGGTATTGGTGTATAGAGAAAGGGGGATAGTTATGAAACAGCGATCGCGTCTTTTCTTATATGTGATGGTGATGATCATTGGTTTGCTATTGCTACCGGTTCAAACAATTGTAGGTAGTGAAGATCACGAAGAGGCCTTGGTTTATTACATACCTGTTGAACAGGAGGTTGAACGAGGGCTTGAAGCATTTTTGGATCGTTCGATAACAACAGCGATTGAAGATGGAGCAGATCACATCGTATTGGAAATTGATACGCCAGGAGGAGCTGTTGTAGCAGCAGGAAATATTGCTAAAATTATACGTGGGACAGAACTACCGATTACTGCTTATGTGACGAAGGAGGCTATATCAGCCGGAGCCTATATTGCGTTAAATGCAGATAAGATCGTAATGAGTCCTGGGTCAACAATGGGCTCAGCCGCAGTGATAGACGGTGGTGGAAATGCTGCTGATGAGAAAACACAATCGTACTGGCTAAGTGAAATGAGAGGGTCTGCTGAATTGAATGAGCGTGATCCGATTTATGCACAAGCGATGGCCGATGCTGAGGTTCATTTACCTGATTATGGGGCTGAACGAGGGCGTTTACTTACGTTAACGGCTGATCAGGCGCTTGAAGTCGGCTATGCAGAGGCCGTAGCATCTGATCGACAAGAATTGTTGTCATTTTTAGAATTGGAAGGTGCTGTTGAAAAGGAATCAGAGGTGACATTTGCAGAACAAATTGCTCGTTTTGTCACCAACCCAATAATCATTCCGATCCTTTTGTCAGTGGGGAGCTTAGGGCTAGTGCTAGAATTATATTCACCTGGCTTTGGTGTACCTGGAATTATGGGGCTTTCAGCATTAGGGCTGTTCTTTTTTGGACATATGTTTGCCGGTTTTGCTGGCTGGGAAGTCTTTATTTTATTTGGTGTCGGACTGCTGTTAATTTTAATAGAAATATTTATTCCGGGATTTGGGATATTCGGTATTCTTGGAATTGGTTCAATTATAGGAAGTATGGTATTAGCCTCATTCTCAACAATAAATATTTTAATATCGATTTTAATTGCTGTCGTCATCACGACAATTGGTTCAATCCTCGTTTTTAAATTCTTTGGGGCACGTGGGCCGTTTAAGAAGATTGTTCTTACAGATACAACAGGGTCAGAACAAGGATATATTTCTAATGTTACGAGGGAAGAGCTAATAGGAAAAGAAGGAATTACGCTTACCCCACTTCGCCCATCTGGCTCAGCTGTTTTTGGCGATGAACGACTTGACGTTGTTTCTGAAGGAGGATATATTGGACAGGATGAAAAAATTAAGATTGTAACAACCTCTGGAGCAAGGATTGTTGTTCGTCAAGTGAAAGAGGATTAATAAATGAGAAGAAGAAGGAGGAAATAACGTGGATGTAGGTTTACTGATTATTCTAGGTATTATCGTAGTTTTACTAGCTGTATTGTTTACATTTGTGCCCGTTGCGTTATGGATTTCGGCGCTAGCTGCTGGTGTCCGTGTCGGGATCTTTACACTAGTAGGGATGAGGCTTCGTCGTGTTATTCCAGCACGTGTTGTAAATCCGTTAATTAAGGCGGTAAAAGCAGGCCTTGATTTAAGCATTAACAAATTAGAGGGGCACTATTTAGCAGGTGGTAATGTTGACCGTGTCGTAAATGCTTTGATTGCGGCTCAACGTGCCAATATCGAATTGTCATTTGAAAGATGCGCAGCGATTGATTTAGCTGGACGTGACGTTCTTGAAGCGGTACAAATGAGTGTTAACCCAAAGGTGATTGAAACACCATTTATTGCCGGTGTGGCAATGGATGGGATTGAAGTGAAGGCTAAAGCAAGAATTACGGTACGTGCGAATATTGATCGTCTTGTCGGTGGTGCGGGCGAAGATACAGTTATTGCTCGTGTCGGTGAAGGGATTGTATCAACAATTGGTTCTTCAAATGATCATAAGAAGGTTTTAGAAAATCCTGACCTTATTTCGCAAACGGTCTTATCGAAAGGGCTGGATGCTGGAACAGCGTTTGAAATTTTATCCATTGATATTGCCGATATTGATATCGGTAAAAACATTGGTGCGGAACTTCAAACGGACCAAGCGGAAGCTGATAAAAACATTGCGCAGGCTAAAGCTGAAGAACGTCGTGCAATGGCTGTTGCAAAAGAACAAGAAATGAAAGCTCGTGTTGAAGAAATGCGTGCGAAGGTTGTTGAAGCTGAATCAGAAGTGCCGATGGCGATGTCTGAAGCGTTGCGTTCTGGAAATTTAGGTGTCATGGATTATATGAACATCCAAAATGTCATGGCGGACACAGATATGAGAGATTCTATTGGTAAGACAACTGGTGAAGATAAGAAAGGTGATAAGTCGCAATAATGCGTTCTAGCGTGAACGTTTGGAAAGGAGTCGATGACGATGTCATTAGATGCTCTCCTTGATTTTATCTTTCAAAACATTTTTCTAATCGTTTTATTGGCTGGTTCACTATTAAGCTTTTTAGGACGAAAGGAAGAAGCAAATAAGCAGAAACGTCCGTCTGAACAACGTGAGCAAGAACAAGAGATTGATTGGAAAGAGATATTTAAGCAAGAAGCGCCCGAGGAGCAAAAGCCGACGGCGGCTCCTCCTAGAAACGAACATGAATCTGAGGCAAGAGGTTACCATGCTGAGGCGCCTGCTCCATCGTTAGAGGAGGATCAGGCACAAAAGGATATCTTCGAGCGTTATGAAAAGATGAAACGTAAGAAACAAGAAGTAAAGGAAACGCTTGAAAACTTGAAAAAGCCTGAGGTTTCTGAAGATAAGGTGCAGCCGTCAGCGCAGTTGGACTTAAATTTCAAAACGATTACAAAAGAAGATGCGAAAAAAGGTGTCATCTGGTCGGAAGTTCTAGGGAGCCCTAGAGCCCGGAACCCACATCGAGCCTTTATGAATTATTCAAAAAGGAGACAAGGATAAGCAGTTGCTTATCCTTGTCTTCTTTTTATTTCTAGAATCAATTGAGTGACCTCCCCATTCTTGCACGCAGGAGGTTAGAAGGAGCAGGTATCAGTTCATGGGAATGAGAGGTTGTAAGCTAAAATAGGTGTGTCATTGTTTTTTTCTCAATTATTTTTATTCACAAATGTAGTGATAGTGAACCACTTTTTTTCATAAAGATGAGGGGAGAGGAGGTTCTTTTAGCATGAAAAAATGGAAGCAGAAAATAAAAAGTTGGATGACTGAGAGCATGGAACTTCCTGCAGATGTTCTCATGGATTTGCCACGAATTACAATGATCGGTCAAATTCATATTTATATTGAAAATCATCGCGGTGTATTGCAGTTTTCGAATCAGGAACTGCGTCTCCTTCTAGAGCAGGGACAGTTACTAATTAAGGGTGAAAGTTTTGTTATTAAGACGATTTTGCCTGAAGAATTGCTCTTGGAAGGGAAAATTGATCAGGTGATTTATCTCGATTCTTAATGGATGAGCTAAATAAAGAACATACATTTATAGGGAAAGAGAAACTGCAGCGATAAGTACTGTTTAGGGGGATGAACATGAAAAATAAATGGACCACCTTTTTATATGGGTATGTAAGAATCCGAATTGAAGGACCATATGCAGAACGACTTTTAAATCGGTGCATCGAAGAACGGTTGACGATATGGAACATTAAGCGGATTAGTGAAACTTCTGTCATTTGTTATCTGGCACTTGAAGATGTCAGTCGGCTACGGCCGCTCTTAAAAATGACAAGCTGTAAAGTAAGATTTACTGAGAGGAAAGGGCTCCCCTTTTTATTTAGGGCGATGTTATCGCGAGGTGGTTTTGCAACAGGGATTACTGCTTTTATAGCCATTCTGTTTTTGTTATCGAATATGGTATGGAATATATCAATTGAAGGTGCGACACCAGAGGTTGAACATGAATTAGAGCAAATTGTTAAAGAGATGGGGATTGAGAAAGGGAAATTTCATTTTTTATTACCAAGTGTGGAAGAAATTCAAAAAGAAGTCACAGAACGATTGGAAGATGCTACCTGGGTCGGTGTAAACTTAAGTGGGACGACCTACCACTTCCAAGTTGTTGAACAGGAATTGCCAGACCCTCAAGAACAGATTAGTCCAAGACATTTAGTGGCAAGTAAGAAGGCTGTTATTCACGACATTTTTGTTGAAGAGGGGCAAGCACTCGTAACTCCAAATGATTTTGTTGATAAAGGAGATATGCTGGTCTCAGGATTTATTGGTAAAGAAGGGAAAACGGAACTCGTACCTGCAACAGCTAATGTATTAGGAGAAATTTGGTACAAGTCTGAAGTTGATATTCCATTAAAAAGTTCGTTTGAAACGTTAACAGGTGATTATAAAAACAGACATTATGTAACACTATTTAATGTAGACCTGCCGATTTGGGGATTTGGGAAACCGGAGTTCATCAACTATGAAATATTTGTCGATGAAAGCAACTTTCGCTTTTTGAATTGGGAACTTCCAATCGGTTACAAAGAGGTACGAACTTTAGAAAAGAAAGAATTAACAAGAGAATATACAGAGGAAGAAGCAAAAGAAGTTGGCATGGAAATGGCAAAAGTCCAATTAGAAAAGCGATTAGCTGATGATTCTGTCATTCGTGGAGAAAATGTTTTGCACGAGACGATTGAGAATGGTAAAGTAAAATTAGAGATTCATTACCAAGTAATTGAAGATATTACATCGGAACAACCGATCATTCAAGGAGATTGAGTCTATTGTCAGAAATGAAATTGATTCAGTTAGAAGTAGAAGATGCAAATGAAACCCAATCATTATTTGGACCAAATGATGTACATTTAAAGCGAATGGAAGAAATGCTCAATGTTAAGATAGTCACTAGAGGCGGAGCCGTATCAGTAACTGGTGAGGACCGCGATATAAACATTGTAGGCGATTTGATAAGCGTGTTGTTAAAGCTTATTAGAAGAGGGGTGAGCTTATCAGAGCGTGATATTGTTTATGCCGTACAGCTTGCCAAACGTGACATGTTAGACGAGCTTTTGGAGCTATATCAAGAGAAAATTGCTGTTAATGCCAAGGGGAAGCCAATCTTAATTAAGACGCTTGGTCAGCGCCAATATGTCTCAGCCATTCGAATGCGTGATATGGTGTTTGGTATCGGTCCTGCCGGCACCGGTAAAACATACCTTGCAGTTGTTATGGCAGTTAGTGCACTGAAAGATGGCAAGGTAAAAAGGATCGTTTTAACGCGGCCAGCCGTGGAAGCAGGAGAAAGCTTAGGTTTTTTACCTGGTGACCTTAAGGAAAAGGTTGACCCTTACTTGCGACCTTTGTATGATGCACTTCATGATGTACTAGGAACAGAACAAACGGCAAGGCTAATGGAAAGGGGTACGATTGAAGTTGCTCCGTTGGCTTATATGAGGGGACGTACATTAGATGATGCTTTTGTCATTTTGGATGAAGCACAGAATACAACATCAGAACAGATTAAGATGTTTATCACTCGCCTGGGATTTGGTTCGAAAATGATCATTAACGGCGATCTAACTCAAATTGATCTACCGAAGGGAAAGAAGTCAGGTTTGAAAGTTGCGATTGAAATCCTTGCGGACATTCCTGACATTGATTTTGTTTACCTGCAAAAATCAGATGTCGTTCGTCATACGTTAGTTCAACGAATCCTTGACGCGTATCAACGTGCTGAAGATACAGATAAATGACTTGATGTGTATGAAGACCCTCATTGTTTGTTTTGAGGGTCTTGTCTTGTCCGAGTGAAACGTATAAGGTAGGCAGTTGTGAAACCACCAGTGCTTCCCTTTTCTCTAGCAAAAAAGAACGTTTAGTTTAAAACGGGACGAATTAGGAGAGACAAGGAAAAAGATGGAAGAGTTTGAGGTGAGAACATGGAGAAACGGTCACCTATCGATCAAATGAAATGGTGGAGAAAGGTAAAAGATCACCGTTATGTAAGAGCAATTCTTTTTTTTATTTTAGGCGCTATCTTATATTTGATGATGCTTGGGAATGTCATACCGGAAACAATGGATGTGAAGCTCTCGTCTGTTGCAGAGAGTGATATCCGTTCACCAATTACAGTTGAAAATAAAATAGCAACCGAAGAGAAGCGCAAGGAAGCAATAGAAGAAATTAGTCCTGTTTATGAACAAAAGAGTGAATATGCTCAAACGCAAGTCGAGAAAATCAATGATATCTTTGAAGTGATTAGGCTGGTCAATCAAGAACAAGAACAGCCAGAATCAGGTGACGAAGCTGTTCAATCAGTTACCTTTGAAGAGAAACTTGAGCATGTTCAAGAAGTTATTTCTTCAGGGACAAGCAATGACATCTCAGATGAAACGATTGGAACGCTTTTAGAAGCGAGTCAATCACAGCTACAGATCGCTCAAGAGGCCACAGCAAATGCTGTGTATGAAGTGATGAGTACAAAAATTGCTATTAATGATTTAGATGAAGCGCAACAATCTGTTGAGGATAAAATTATTATTCCAACAGTAAGCTCAAGCATGTACGAGGCTATGATAGAATTAGCTAGGTTTGCAATTATTCCAAACTATATTTATAATGATGCGGCTACAGAAGAGCTACGTCAGGAAGCGGTAGAAGCGGTCGAACCAGTGATGATCCGCGAGGGGCAATTGCTAGTACACGAAGGTGAAACGATCAATCATGAAGTCTATGAACAGTTGCGAATTGTCGGCATATTAGATGAAACCGTAAATATCTATCCATATCTCGGGTTAGCGCTCTTTGTTATTTTGATCATTGGAGTTCTTGCTTATTATTTAAATGAAGCGAAAACGAGTGTGAAAAATAATAATAGTCATTTATTGATGTATACGCTCGTCTTTTTTGTGGCTCTTGCTGTGATGAAGATAACGAGTTTAATTGAACATCTAGATTATCAAGCAATTGGTTTTATTGTGCCAATAGCCGTAGGTTCGATGTTACTTGCGATGTTAATTTCAGAGCGAGTGGCTTTGTTTACTGGTATTATCTTTGCAGTTTGTGGCAGTGTTATTTTTAACAATGAAGCTGTAGGTACATTTAATTTCACCTATGGGATTTATATTTTGTTTAGTTCTTTTGCGGGGGTATTTTTCTTAGGTAAATCAAATCGTATGTCTAGAATATTACAGGCGGGCTTTTTTGTCTCTATCATTAATATGATTACGGTGTTAGCGCTATTACTGATGAAAAGCGGCCAGTATAGTTTATTAGATTTAGGGATCCATTTAGGTATAGCTTTTTTATCTGGGTTTTTAGCCGCGGTGTTAACGTTAGGACTAATGCCGTTCTTTGAAGCTGGTTTTGGTATTTTATCAACGACAAAATTAATTGAGTTATCGAACCCGAATCAACCTCTGTTAAGAAAAATCTTAACAGAAACGCCAGGGACATATCATCATAGTGTGGTTGTAGGTAATTTGGCAGAAGCAGCTTGTGAAGCGATTGGAGCACATGGTTTGTTAGCCAGAGTGGGTGCTTATTATCATGATTTAGGCAAGACCAAACGGCCGCATTTCTTTATTGAAAATCAAATGAAAATGGAGAACCCACACGATAAGATTTCACCACAATTGAGTAAAACGATTATTATTTCACATCCGTATGATGGAGCTGAGATGTTAAGAGAATATAAAATGCCAAAAGAAATCATCGATATTGCTGAACAGCACCATGGTACAACATTGTTGAAATTCTTTTATCACAAAGCCAACCAAGAATCGGATCAAGAAATCCCCGAATCGCAGTTTCGTTATCCGGGGCCAAAAGCGCAAACGAAGGAAGCAGCTATTGTTGGGATTGCTGATTGTGTGGAAGCTGCTGTTCGGTCGATTTCGAAGCCTACACCGGATAAAATTGAATTAATGGTTCGTAAGATTATTACCGATCGCCTAGAAGATGGTCAGTTTAATGAGTGCGACCTCACGTTAAAAGAATTAAATGCGATTGTGACGTCAATGTGTGAAACATTAAAGGGGACATTCCATTCAAGAATTGAATATCCTGAGGATGCCAAAGAGAAGGGGGATCAGAAGTGAGAGTAGCTACCGATTTGTATGATGAAACGAATACGTTAAGTGAGGACCAATTGTTAGCCATTCAAGAGCTAGTTCATGTGGCTAGCGATATGGAAAATATCAGTGAAGGAACTGAGCTTTCGATTACGTTTGTTGATAACGAACGAATTAAAGAGATTAATCGTGAGTATCGAGATAAAGATGCTGTTACGGACGTGATTTCATTTGCTTTGAATGAGCAGGTAAGTGATGAGGTGGAAATTGTCGGGGGTGAGATTCCAAACTTATTGGGGGATATCATTATTTCCATTCCTCGTGCGACTGAACAAGCAAAATCTTATAATCACTCGTTTGAGCGAGAGATCGGTTTCCTAGTTGTTCACGGGATCCTACATTTATTAGGTTATGACCATATGACAGAGGAAGAAGAAAAACAAATGTTTTCAAGACAAAAGGAAATATTAGCTGCTTATGGGCTTGAAAGATAAACGCCGTTCGGGATGGGGACGTTTACTACGTTCATTTGTATATGCGTCATCTGGATTGAAGTATGTGATCGTAAATGAACAAAACATGCAAATTCATTTACTAATTAGTACGGTTGTTATCTTGTTGTCGTACGTACTATCGATTCCAATCATAGAACAGTTAATTTTAATCGTTGTAATTGGTGTTGTAATAGCTCTTGAAGTGATGAATACCGCTATAGAGAGGGTTGTTGATTTAGTGACAGAAGAATATCATCCACTAGCTGAATTAGCTAAAGATCTCTCTGCAGCAGCTGTTTTTGTATTTAGTATTGTCGCTGTTATCATCGGGATTATTGTTTTTTATCAACCAATGATTGAGTGGTTTTCTCGTTTGTAATCAACAGGTAAGGAATCTTTGAGAGGAGCGGAGTATTCAGTGCCCATGTGGAAGAGGTTACAAAAAAATATAATTGCTGGATTAATCTTCCTATTACCAGCCATTGTAACGATCTATGTTATCCATTTTCTATTTACCTTAATTGATACATTTTTAGGTCAGTTTATTACAAATCTTTTGAGGGCATTAAATATTATTTCTACAAGGGATGGGACAATATACTTTTTAGGTGTCTACACACCTTTTTCAGAGCGTTTATTAGGTATCGGTTTTGTTCTTACCATCTTTCTTATCACGTTAATTGGTTCGATGCGTCTAAAAGGGAAAGGTATTAAGGTTTTTACGTCGATTGACCGAGCATTTCGCCGTATTCCAATTGCGAACTCGATCTATACGTCGGTAGAACAAGTGATTCATGCGTTTGCTCAAGAGCGATCCTCTTTCAAAAAGGTTGTTTTGCTCGAATATCCTCGTAAAGGATTATATACCTTAGGATTCTTGACAGGGGAGTCGAAAGGCGAAGTGCAGCGAAAAACAAAAAAAGCATGCATTAATGTTTTTTTACCTACGACACCGAATCCAACATCTGGCTGGTTGGTGCTCGTTCCGAAAGAGGATGTAACGGTGCTGAATATGACGGTTGAACAAGGGTTAAAGTTTATTATTTCAGGAGGGGTTGTTGTTCCGCCGGATTCAGTTGCTGATGATTATGAGCAAGATCTAAACCTAGTGAACGAAGCGGAGTATGATCCAGATGAAATGATTATAAATGTTCGAAAAAAAAGAAAGGACGATTAAAATGGAAAACAAAGCGTTAATTGCGGAGGCTAAGAAAGCCAGAGAGTATGCATATGTTCCTTATTCTAACTTTAAAGTTGGTGCGGCTTTACTTACAACGGATGGCAAGTGTTATCACGGGTGCAACATTGAAAATGCATCATATAGTATGACCAATTGTGCCGAACGAACCGCTTTATTCAAAGCGTATTCTGAAGGGGTGAACGAGGTTACAGCGATAGCTGTAATCGGAGATACAGACCGGCCGATATCTCCGTGCGGGGCATGCAGACAAGTGATGTCTGAATTATGCTCACCGAGTACGAAGGTGATTCTCACCAATTTGAAAGGGGATATAGACGAAATGACAGTAGCAGATTTATTACCAGGAGCATTTTCAGCGGAGGATTTACATGAGTAAAGAAGAGTTTAAATCAGGATTTGTTTCAATTATTGGAAGACCAAATGTCGGAAAGTCGACGTTGCTAAACCATATTGTTGGGCAAAAAATTGCGATTATGAGCGATAAACCACAAACAACAAGAAATAAAATTCAAGGTGTGTATACTGATCAGGATGCACAAATTGTTTTTATGGATACACCAGGTATCCATAAACCGAAGCATAAGCTTGGTGATTTTATGATGAAAATTGCTAGCAATACGTTAAAAGAAGTTGACGTGATTTTATTTGTCGTTGATGCAGCGGAAGGCTATGGTGCTGGAGAACAATTTATTATTGAGCGCCTAAAAAATACAAAAACTCCTGTGTTTTTAGTCGTTAATAAAATAGACAAGCTTCACCCTGATCAGTTATTGCAGTTAATTGATGGGTATCGAACAAAATTTGATTTTAAAGAAATTATTCCAATTTCTGCACTTGAAGGGAATAATGTGAATACGTTACTTGAACAAATTACCGGTTATTTAGAAGAAGGACCGCAATATTATCCAAGTGACCAAGTGACGGATCACCCGGAGCGTTTTATTGTTGCGGAGCTCGTACGTGAAAAAGTTCTTCACTTGACAAGAGAAGAAATCCCGCACTCGATTGCTGTTGTCATTGAGCAGATGAAGAGAAGAGGAAACGGTGATACGGTTTATATTGGCGCGACTATTATCGTAGAGCGCTCGTCCCAAAAAGGAATCATTATAGGGAAGCAGGGAACTATGCTTCGTGAACTTGGACAGCGAGCTAGAAGTGATATTGAAGCATTACTTGGTTCAAAAGTCTTCCTAGAACTGTGGGTGAAGGTTCAAAAGGATTGGCGCAACAAAGCGATGCATTTACGTGATTTCGGGTTTAGGGAAGATGAATACTAAAGGAAACATGGTTTTGTTGTTAACAAATCCTTAACAATGGCTTTCTTTTTAGCCATTGTTTTTTTATGGAAAAAACAATATGATAAAAAGAAAAGCAAAAAATCAAAAAAGGAATTTACAAATTTTCCTTAACATGATTTTAGCAATCAAGGTCAATATAGTAGTACAGGGTGTCTAAAGTGCTTTTAAGAAAGGTGGAATCATTGATGCTTGAATTTTCCTGGAAAGTTTTTTCACAAACTGGAAACATCGATACGTACCTGCTGATGAAGGAAATTGAAAGAGAATCACAAGAATCAAATGAACAAATGATCGAAAAGTACAGTGAACTAGACGCTCATCCTACAAATTGATATTGATTGCACCACAAAAAAATGTGTGGTGATTTAGTGTATGTTGCAGAAAGCAGAAGCAATTGTAATCCGTACGACAAATTACGGTGAATCGCATTCGATTTTAACATTGTATACGAGAGAATTTGGGAAGGTTGGTGTTATGGCCCGAGGCGCTAAAAAGCCAAAAAGCCGGCTTGCATCGATCTCGCAATTGTTTATTTATGGAAGTTACCTATTTCATAAGAGCCCTGGATTATCGACGTTAAATCAGGGGGAAATTATTCACTCGTTCCGCACGATTCGTGAGGATCTCACAAGGGCTTCTTATGCATCTTATGTTGTTGAACTGATTGACCGATTGACAGATGAGAGGCAACGTAATCCTTACTTATTTGAACTTTTATGGCAAACATTGCAGTATATGGATGAAGGGGTAGACCCAGAAATTTTAACGCGAGTTTTTGAAGTGAAAATGCTCATTGTTGCTGGGATTCGTCCACAACTCGATTGTTGTGCAAGTTGTGGGCAAACGGAAGGTGACTTTGCATTTTCAATTAAAGAAGCTGGTTTTATTTGTCATCGCTGTTTTCACAAAGATCCATATGTGATGAAGATATCAACACATACCGTTAAGTTATTACGCTTGTTTTACCACTTTGATTTGAATCGATTAGGTAAGGTATCTGTAAAACAAGCAACGAAACAAGAATTAAAAGAAGTGATCTCAGCGTATTACGATGAATATTCGGGTCTATCCCTTAAGTCAAAAAGGTTCTTAGATCAGTTAGAACGAATGAATCTCTTAACGAATAGTGACAGTTGACAGGAGGTTGCCGAAAAAGTACGATTTTCACTTTTTAGCAACCTCTAAGTAAATGTGCGAAGCGATTACAATTCCTTGAAGCTTTTACCTTGGACATTTTCAGCAGTCTAAGTTGACAGCCTTGTTTTTTTTGCGTATTATTCTAGTTAAATTATATGGTGTAACGAAGGGAAGTAGTACTTATCTTCTTCATTGAAAGCGAACCTAGGATGGTGGAAGCTAGGGCAGTGAGCGGTAAGGAAGGCAGCCTGGAGCACAGTCGTGAAAGTGGCTTTTCCGTATTGGAAGGGCAAATAGGGTGGAACCGCGGGAAGACTCTCGTCCCTATGTCTGACTATAGGCATAGTGACGAGAGTTTTTTTTGCACAGCACTTTCAGGACGTTGAGTACACTAATGATAACAGTTGGAGGTTAACAAATGAATGTACAAGATATGATCTTAACGCTGCAAAACTTTTGGGCGAAACAAAATTGTTTAATTATGCAAGCGTATGATGTCGAAAAGGGTGCAGGTACAATGAATCCAATGACATATTTACGAAGCATTGGTCCTGAGCCATGGAATGTTGCTTATGTAGAACCATCTAGACGCCCAGCTGATGGCCGTTATGGGGAAAACCCGAATCGTCTGTATCAGCATCATCAATTTCAGGTCATCATGAAGCCTTCTCCAGATAACATTCAAGAGCTTTATTTACAGAGCTTAGAGGAGTTAGGAATTAACCCATTAGAGCATGACATTCGCTTCGTCGAGGATAACTGGGAGTCACCAACATTAGGTGCTTGGGGGCTTGGATGGGAAGTGTGGCTAGATGGAATGGAGATTACACAGTTTACGTATTTCCAGCAAGTTGGGGGCATTGATGCAAACCCAGTAGCTGCAGAAATTACATATGGAATCGAACGTTTAGCGTCTTACATTCAAGATAAGGAAAATGTTTTTGATTTAGAATGGGTAAATGGATTTACGTATGGTGATGTTTTCCTGCAGCCGGAATATGAGCATTCAAAATACACGTTTGAGGTTTCTGACAGCAAGATGTTGTTTAATTTATTTAGTACGTATGAACAAGAGGCTGAGCGTGCGATTGAAGAGAACCTCGTATTCCCAGCTTATGACTATGTGTTGAAGTGTTCGCACGTCTTTAATTTACTTGATGCAAGAGGAGCGATTTCGGTGACTGAGCGTACAGGCTATATCGGACGCGTTCGAAATCTCGCCAGAAAATGTGCAAAGGTATATTATGAGGAACGAGAACGGTTAGGTTTTCCAATGTTAAAAGGTGAGGAGGGACAAGAGAATGAGTAAACGTGATTTTTTATTAGAAATTGGACTTGAAGAAATGCCTGCACGGTTTGTGACAGATGCGATGAATCAATTAGCGACTACTTTAGCCCAATGGTTAAAAGCAGAAAGAATCTCTTATGAGCGTGTCACTTCCTTTTCAACACCACGTCGCTTAGCGGTTATTGTTGAAGGATTAGCAGAAAAGCAAGCGGATATGGAGGAAGAAGCGCGCGGACCTGCCAAGAAAATTGCAGTTGATGACAATGGTGATTGGACAAAGGCGGCGCTTGGTTTTGCACGAGGGCAAGGTGTAGACCCTACGGATTTATATTTTAGTGAAGTAAAAGGGACAGAATATGTCTTTGCCAAGAAATATACAGTTGGGCAAGTGACAAGTTCACTATTACCACAAGTAGAGGGACTCATTAAAGGGATGAACTTTCCAAAAAACATGCGTTGGAATCAATACGACCTCAAGTTTGTACGTCCGGTTAAGTGGTTAGTTGCTTTGTATGGCAGTGAAGTAGTTCCATTTGAAATCACAAACGTAGTGACAAATCATTATACATACGGTCATCGTTTTCTCGGTGGGGAGTGCAAAATTGAGAGCCCACAAGAATATAAAGACGCCCTCCGTTCTGAATTTGTGATCGTTGACCCGGATGAAAGAAAAGAAGCGATTCGTAACCAAATCGCAACAATTGAAAAAGAGAATCAGTGGGTAATTCCGATTGACGAAGAGCTTCTAGAAGAGGTTAACAATCTTGTTGAGTACCCAACAGCCCTTCATGGTAGCTATGATGAAGAGTTTTTATCGTTACCGAAAGAAGTGTTAATTACGTCCATGCGTGAGCATCAACGTTACTTCCCAGTAAAAAATAACGATGGCGAGTTATTAGCTAATTTCGTTACCGTTCGTAATGGGGATAGCAATCATTTGGAAAATGTCGTAAAAGGAAATGAAAAAGTATTGCGAGCACGACTTGCAGACGCGATGTTTTTCTACAAGGAAGATCAAAAACTAAAGTTGGATGACGCACTGTCGCAGCTAGAGAATATTGTTTATCATGAGGAGTTAGGCTCTATTGGTGATAAGGTGCGCCGGATTCGAGAAGCTACAAGTGACCTTGTGACCTTGCTAGGAATTGATGAACAAACGGCTAAACGTGCGGATCGAGCGGCGCAGTTATGTAAATTCGACCTCGTTACATTAATGGTTGATGAGTTTACCGAGCTTCAAGGTCGTATGGGTGAGGAATATGCGTTAATGGCAGGTGAGCATGAGTCAGTTGCAAAAGCAATTAGTGAACACTATATGCCACGCTTCTCAGGTGACCAAAGCCCATCGACACAAGTGGGAACGGTTGTTAGTATCGCTGATAAACTTGATACGATTACGACATGTTTCGCCATTGGTTTAATCCCGACAGGATCCCAAGACCCATATGCGCTACGTCGACAGTCTGCGGGAGTGATCCAAATGATTCTAGATCATAACTTATCGGTAAGTGTTGAAGAATTAATTGATGTATCGCTACAAGTCGTTGAGCAGCGTCAGTTGTTAAAACGAGATCGCAAAGACATTATGGCTGATTTAATTGATTTCTTTAAGTTGCGTATTAAACATACCTTACAGGACCGTGGCATCCGTTATGATGTGATTGAAGCCCTGTTAACAACATCAATTGATCGTGTAGATGTCATTGTCAAAAAAGCTGAATTGATTATGGAAAATCGCGAGGAAGTATCTTTTAAAGAGGTTGTTGAATCATTAAGCCGGGTGACAAACATTGCGAAAAAAGCTGAAGGAAAACAGCAGGCAGTAGAGCCTCGTTTGTTCGACCATACAGAAGAGAAAGAGTTATTTCGCGTAGTAAATGAGGTAGAAGAGGTTGTCGAACGTGCGTTGCGCGAAGGTGATGTTGAGCGTGCCTATAAGGCGATTGCTTCACTTAAAACGCCAATAAATAAGTATTTCGATCATATTATGGTGATGGCAGAAGATAACAAAGTAAAAGAAAATCGTTTGAGTCAAATGAGGCAGCTTGCAACAACGATTCATACATTTGCGCATTTCAACTCTCTAGTATTTGCTTAATGGACCAAAATGGAGAAACCTGTTACATGAAATGGGTTTCTCCATTATCTGAAATAAATAACAATTAGTATGAAACATACACTGATTATCCAAAAAAAGTTCACGTTATTTTGTAATTGAGCCGCTTTTTATTTCAAAAAATGCTTAAATAGTATATAATTAAACTTTGAAAAAGCATAACACATTTGTGTTGTGAAGGCGGTGAAGGACAATCGAACTAACAATTCGTCAAGAACAAATATTAGAAATCGTTAAGGACAATGGTCCAATTACTGGTGAGCAAATTGCAGAGAAGCTTTCGCTTACCAGAGCAACCCTGCGTCCGGATCTAGCGATATTAACAATGGCAGGTTTTCTAGATGCAAGGCCACGTGTTGGCTATTTTTATACAGGAAAGACTGGATCTCAATTATTAACGGAGAAAGTTAAGAACATCACTGTTCAGCAGTATCAGTCGATTCCTGTAGTCGTTAATGATTCCTCATCAGTCTACGATGCGATCTGTACGATGTTTTTAGAGGATGTCGGTACATTGTTTGTCGTTGATTCCGCAACAACATTAGTAGGGATTCTTTCGCGAAAAGATTTATTGCGGGCGAGCATTGGGAAGCAAGATTTAGAGTCGATGCCAGTTAGTATCATTATGACACGTATGCCAAACATAACGATGTGTAAGAAAGAGGATTTAATTATTGAAGTGGCTAATAAGCTAATAGATAAGCAAATTGATGCTCTTCCCGTAGTGAAACAACCTGATACGGGAACTGGTTATGAAGTTGTTGGCCGGATTACGAAAACAAATATCACAAAGGTTTTAGTTGATTTGGCTAATGATGACCTGATTTAAAGTATGTGAAGTGTGTGATTATTAGTAGGAGGTAGTGATGGAGGAGTTAAATCATCGTCCGATCGTTTACGTCGTCTCCGATTCCGTAGGCGAAACAGCTGAATTAGTTGTAAAAGCCGCGGCGAGTCAATTTGGTGGTTCAGGAGTAGAGATAAGACGGATTCCATATGTTGAAGATGAAGCAACCATTGATGAAGTGATTGTATTAGCAAAACAAGTACATGCTGTTATCGCATTTACGCTAGTTATTCCGGAAAAGAAACAATATTTACTTGACCAGGCTAAGGAAGCTGGTGTTGAAACGGTTGATATTATTGGGCCAATGCTTGATAAGATTGGTACTTTAACTCAACAAGAAGCACGTTATGAACCAGGATTGCTTTACCGACTAGATGAAGATTACTTCAGAAAAGTTGAAGCGATTGAGTTTGCCGTGAAGTATGATGATGGTCGTGACCCACGTGGCATCATGCGGGCAGATGTTGTTTTGATTGGAGTTTCACGAACATCGAAGACACCGTTATCTCAATATTTGGCTCATAAACGCTTAAAAGTTGCAAATGTGCCACTCGTACCAGAAGTTGAACCACCTGAAGAGTTGTTTAAAGTATCCCCCAAAAAATGCATTGGCTTAAAGATCAATTCAGAAAAGCTAAATGATATTCGAACTGAGCGTCTTAAGGCTTTAGGGTTAAAGGCAGAAGCTAACTACGCGAACATGGAGCGTATAAAAGAAGAGCTTGAATATGCAGAAAAGGTTATGGATAAAATTGGATGTACTGTGATAGATGTTTCAAGTAAAGCTGTAGAGGAAACGGCTAATTTGATTTCAAATATGTTTAGAGATAAGTAATCAAAAAAGTACAGGATTGTTTGTTAAAAACTCCTGTACTTTTTTTGTGGTCAAAATAGCAAAAATAAATTATAATAAAATATTGTGAATTTATTTTTTGAAGAAATAAGCATAAATCAAAAAAAGAACAAATAAATTGAAAAAGTCAAGACTTTTTCTTGTTTTTTTGGAAATGATAGTAAGAGAAGATCGTTATAAGTGGTTGCTCGACAAATTTCTCTTATAAAAAGAAAAAATAGCAGGATTCTGTAAGGAGATGTAGAAAACAAGACATATGCGAACAATGAAGCGGAACATTTGGGTCGACGCTGATTCGTGTCCTGTAAAAGAGGAAGTGATCACCATTGCAACTGAATATGAAGAAGACGTTGTTTTTATATCGTCATATGCCCACCACGTAACGGATCCTAGAGTGACGAACTCGATTGTTGTTGATTCGGAACGTGAAGCGGTCGACTTGTATATTGTCAATCATGTGAAGGCTGATGATATTGTGATTACACAGGATCATGCTTTAGCAGGAATTTTGCTTCCACGTGGGGCAAAGGTCATATCACCACGTGGTATCATTTTTACAGAAGCTGACATGCCACAACTGCTAGAATTTAGACACGCGTCTAAAAAGCAGAGGAGGGCTGGAAAAAAGACGAGTGGACCTAAAAAATTTTCCGAACAGGATCGACAAACGTTTTGTCGAACACTCCGGAAGATTTTATCAAAAAAAGAAGGATTATAGCAAAAAAAAACCGAAAGGTAATACTCGTCCAAAACGAAGACTTTTTACTATGAAAATGGTGATGAACATCCATGGGGAATCGTATACCGGAAGAAACGATTGAACAGATTAGAAGTTCTGTCGATATTGTAGAAGTAATCAGTGATTATGTTCAGTTAAAAAAACAAGGGCGTAATTATATAGGACTTTGTCCTTTCCATGGGGAGAAAACACCTTCATTTTCGGTTTCACCGGACAAACAATTGTTTCATTGTTTTGGGTGTGGAGCTGGAGGGAATGTATTTTCGTTTTTAATGCAAAATGAGGGATTTAGTTTTGTTGAGGCAATTAAACAATTGGCGCAGGTAGCTAAGGTTGACGTGCCAGAATTGAAACAATTTGAACAGGCGAAAAGCAAAAACCATCATTTGTCGGATGTTAGCCAAGGTTATGAACTTGTTGCGAAATTTTATCACCATGTTCTCGTTAATACAGAGCAAGGAGAACAAGCCCGAAATTATTTGCTGAATCGGGGCTTCACCGAGGAAATGATCCAGCATTTTCAGGTTGGTTATGCTGTTGATTCTTGGGATGCAACAACAAACCTACTTGCTAAAAGGAATTTTAATGTCGACAAAATGGAAAGTGTAGGCCTGCTTGCTAAACGGGATTTTGATGGCAAGTATTTTGACAGGTTCCGTAATCGAATTATGTTTCCGATTTGGGATGGGCAAGGTCATGTAATTGGTTTTGGTGGGCGGATCCTAGGAGAAGGACAGCCTAAATACTTAAATAGTCCTGAGTCGAAACTCTTTAATAAAAGCAAAACGATATATGGTCTTCATTTAGCAAGGCGAGAGATTCGAAAAGAAAATCAGGCCGTCTTATTTGAAGGATATGTCGATGTGATTGCTGCTTGGAATGCTGGAGTGAAAAATGGAGTGGCTACATTAGGTACAGCATTAACCGAAGAGCAAGCAAAAACAATTCGTCGTAATGCTGAAACTATCGTCATATGCTATGATTCAGATTCGGCTGGGGTTCAAGCAGCATATCGTGCTTCAAAGATTCTTCAAGATGCGGGGGGTTATGTTCGAGTCGCACAAATGCCTGAAGGCTTAGACCCCGATGACTTCATTCAAAAATTCGGTGGAGAGCGATTTAAAACGAATGTAATAGGGGCAAGCTTAACGTTAATGGCATTTAAGATGCAATATTTACGAAGAGATAAAAACCTTCAAGATGAAGGAGATCGAATGCAGTACATCGAAGAAGTACTGAGTGAAATTAGTAAATTGTCGAGAGCTGTCGAACGGGATCATTACCTAAGGCAACTCGCAGATGAGTTCTCGCTCTCTTTACATGCATTAAAACAAGAGCAATTTCAAATGTATAAAGCATCAAAACATAGGCATGAAACAAATGAACGCCAAGTAAGGCTCACGAATACAAAGCTAGAAGAAAAGCGTCTATTGCCAGCTTTTCAAAATGCAGAACGAATGTTGCTTGCTCATATGATGAGAGATGCAGATCTAGCAGAAAAAGTTCAGGAAAGTATCGGTGGTGCCTTTAATGTTGATGAATACCATGCCATTGCTGCTCATTTATATGCTTATTATGCGGAAGGCAATGAACCTGACTTTAGTCACTTTATACAGCGACTTGAAGATAGAAAGTTAGTGAATATAGCCACCGAAATTGCGATGCTAGACGTTGCTGGAGAGTTATCTGACCAAGAATTATCCGATTATATTAAGCAGATTGAAAATCATCCAAAATGGGTAGAAATAGAAGAAAAAGAACATCAAAAGAAAATGGCTGAAAAGGAAAACGATGTTGTTTTAGCAGCTAGAATAGCAATGGAAATTATTGATATGAAAAAGGCTCTTAAAGGATAATACCAACAAATTTTAAAATATGTCGAGATGTGTTGTGTCAAGAATGGAAGGAGGGGATCGAATGGCTGAGAAACCATTACGTCCACTGGCGGAAGGCGAATTAACCATCGATCAAGTGAAAGAACAATTAGTAGAGCTTGGGAAAAAGCGAGGAGTGTTATCATATGCAGATATCACTGAAAAATTAGCAGCTTTTGACCAAGATTCAGATCAAATGGACGAGTTCTTTGAATACCTTGGAGAGCAAGGTGTTGAAATCTTAAATGAAACCGAAGAAGTCCCAAGTCTCCAACAAGTTGCGAAGGAAGAGGAAGAGTTTGATCTTAACGATTTAAGTGTTCCTCCTGGAATCAAAATTAATGATCCTGTTCGAATGTACTTAAAAGAAATAGGTCGTGTCCCGCTTCTATCTGCAGAGGAGGAAATTGAACTAGCGAAAAGGATTGAAGAAGGCGATGAGGAAGCGAAGCGCCGTTTAGCTGAAGCAAACTTACGTCTTGTTGTTAGTATAGCTAAACGTTATGTTGGTCGTGGTATGTTATTTCTTGACCTGATTCAGGAAGGAAATATGGGGCTTATAAAGGCTGTAGAAAAGTTCGATTATGAAAAAGGTTATAAGTTTAGTACGTATGCTACATGGTGGATTAGACAAGCGATTACAAGAGCGATTGCCGATCAAGCGCGAACGATCCGTATCCCTGTGCATATGGTTGAGACGATTAACAAGCTTATTCGTGTTCAACGTCAGTTGTTACAGGACCTAGGACGCGAACCGACACCAGAAGAAGTTTCAGAAGAAATGGATTTAACACCTGATAAGGTACGAGAAATCTTAAAAATTGCTCAAGAGCCGGTATCACTTGAAACGCCGATTGGTGAAGAAGACGATTCCCATTTAGGTGATTTCATTGAAGATCAAGAAGCCCTTGCGCCATCTGATGCTGCTGCGTATGAATTACTAAAAGAGCAGTTAGAAGACGTTTTAGATACGCTAACGGATCGAGAAGAAAATGTTCTTCGCTTACGATTTGGATTAGACGATGGTCGAACTCGAACGCTTGAAGAAGTAGGAAAAGTCTTTGGCGTCACGCGTGAACGAATTCGTCAGATCGAAGCGAAGGCTTTACGAAAATTGCGACATCCAAGTCGAAGCAAACGCTTAAAAGATTTCTTAGAATAGAGATAAAGGTGGTTTACTTCGTAAGGAGTAAACCCTTTTTATACTGTTACACGGCTATGTTCAGGAGGAGAGCCGATGGACCCGCGACGTAAAGAGACGATTATAAAGGAAATCAAGTATTGGAAACAGAACAGTCTGTTACCTGAGCATTATTGTGATTTTTTACTAACTTTGTATACGGAAGGTACTGAAGAAACAGATTCAAAAAAACATTCGTTCTTTTCGCTTGAAGCGTTTAAGGCATCAGTATCAATCAGTTTCGTCATTGTGTTGTTGCTAATAACAATTGTTGTCATTTATTTTACTGATTTTTCTTTTGTTTTGCAAATGACCGTTTTAGCAACCATTATGGCAGTTCTATTTCTCATTGCATGGTACATATCGAAGTCTAGCCAATTGCTGTCTCACCTTTATATTTTATTTGCGGCGTTACTTAGCTTTTTAATGTTAGTCCATGTGACGTCAGAGTTTTTTCCTGAAAATCGGTTAGCAATGGGAATCGCTGTATTTATAACTTGTGTGTTGTGGATGCTTTCAGGGATTTGGTGGAAGGTTAGGTTTTTGATGATTGCTGGTATCGTTGGTTTGAGTTTGCTGGGTATTTTTGTCATACTGGAAGTCTAACCGACAAAATATAAAAAGTGAATTGGATTGTCAATGGGTTTTTTGTTAAAAAGTAGTGACAAAAACCGCAAAAATCCAGTTAACTCTTTTATCTTTAATTATTTTAAAGTAAAATATAGAAGGAATGTTCACTTTACTTTATAATGTTGAACGTGTACTTAAGTTGAAAAGGGGGATATACAAATGAAAGGTAAACCACTTGTTCCATTTGCAGTAACAGCAGTGCTCGGAATACTTTTAATGATTGTTCTTTCTCTTGTTGGCCTAAATCACCAAGCGACGCTTGAAGAAGGTGACGGGGAAGAAGTAGAAGAAGTTGTAGAATTTGATGACCCTATTCAGGCAGGTGAAGACCTTGTAAATCAGTCTTGTATTAGTTGTCATGGTAATGATCTAACAGGGGTTAGTGGCCCAGCAATTAATGCCTTAGAAGGTCAATACTCAGAAGATGAAATTGCAGATATTGTATTAAACGGTATCGGTGGGATGCCAGCAATGCCTCATAATGAGGTAGAAGCTGAGGCAATCGCTACATACTTACTATCGATTTCTGAGTAATAGCACAAAAAGAGGGGGAAGATTCTTCCCTCTTTTTTTTATGCTCTTATTTATAACGAATTGATATGATATCGTTTCATTTTTCTTTTCATGTAGGATCTGTAACTGTGGTCAAAGTTCTATCCCTCTCTTGCATACTAGATCAGGAAAAGCTATTATGAAGGAATGAATACATTGAAAATTGTGGTGAAGACAAATGAATGAAGTAAATTTATCTGATCGCTTATTACGTGTCGCAAATCATGTCCCTCAAGGGGCGAAGGTAGCTGATATTGGGTCTGATCATGCCTATTTACCATGCTACCTCTGTCTGGAAGGAATCATCGATGCTGGCGTTGCTGGTGAAGTTAATGAAGGGCCATTCCAATCTGCACTTAGTCAAGTAAAGAAGGTCGGGTTAGAACAGCAGATTGAAGTCAGAAAAGGGAATGGGCTTGAGGTGATCGAACAAGGTGAAGTTGATGTCATCACGATTGCTGGGATGGGCGGACCATTGATTAGAACGATCCTAGATGAAGGGAAGGATAAATTAAACGGAGTCAAGAAATTAATCTTACAGCCAAATATCGCCGCTGATAAACTACGAATATGGTTGAAAGATCAAAGTTGGGCGCTTGTAAGCGAAGAAATTTTTGAAGAAGATGAAAAAATTTATGAGTTGCTAATAGCAGAAAAGGGGGATGGCAGCCGTCCTTATGAGGAGGACCTAGAAACCGAGTTTTTGCTCGGTCCTTACTTGATGAGAGAAAAGAATGCTGCTTTTCGAAAGAAATGGGATCACGAATTAGCAAACTGGAAAAAGGTGCTTAGTCAATTTGAGCATGCCCAACATACTCCAGAAATGATTGCGAAAAAAGCAGATCTTCAAAGAAAGATTGATAAAGTTGAGGAGGTTTTATCATGAGTAAAATGGCAAATGGTCAGGCGATTATTCAAGCTTTTGAGAGTTGGTCACCGAAGTCATTAGCGGTTGAAGGTGATAAGGTTGGCTTGCAAGTCGGGACATTAAACAAACCGGTGCGAAAGGTTATGGTTGCGCTAGACGTCTTAGAAGATGTGATTGATGAAGCGATACATGAAGAGGTTGACCTCATTATTGCACACCACCCTTTAATTTTTAGACCATTGAAAAATATCATGACTGACCGTGCACATGGAAGGATTGTCGAAAAGGCGATTAAGAATGATATTACTATTTATGCAGCACACACGAATTTGGATGTTGCAAATGGTGGGGTAAACGATTTAATGGCAGAGGCATTAGGACTTGAAGATACCGAAGTGTTAGCTCCAACAACCTCTGTTCCTTTAAAAAAGGTTGTGATTTTTGTTCCGCACTCACATGCTGATCAAGTTAGACAAGCTATAGGTAATGCTGGAGGGGGGCATATCGGCAATTACAGCCACTGTACATATAATAGTGAAGGAACAGGAACGTTTGTCCCTGGAGCTGGTACTGATCCTTACATAGGTGAACAAGGAAAAATGGAGTTTGTTGATGAAGTAAAGGTCGAAAGCATTGTGCCAGTTGACTTACAGAACAAAGTTGTACGGGCAATGATAAACGCTCACCCTTATGAAGAACCAGCTTATGATATTTATCCATTGGATAATCAGGGCGAGACGTTGGGATTAGGTAGAATTGGTAAATTGAAGAATGATATGACCCTACAGCAGTTCGCTGAGCATGTGAAGGCTGCTTTTTCTGTTAAGGGAGCAAGAGTCGTCGGTGATTTAGAAGAAAAGGTTAAGAAAGTTGCTGTTTTAGGTGGGGATGGAAATAAGTATATGACGCAAGCGATGATGAAAGGTGCCGATGTATTTGTTACCGGAGATGTTTATTATCATGTTGCACACGATGCGATGATGGATGGATTAAACATTGTCGATCCTGGACATAATGTTGAGAAAGTTATGAAGGAAGGCGTAAAGCAGTTCCTTGAAGGTGTTGTCAAAGAGAAAAAATATAAGACGGAAGTCATCGCATCTCAGGTGCACACGGACCCATTTACATTTCTATAGGAAATAAAGAGGCTGTGACTAAAAGGTTGGTTTTACCTTTTTAGTCACAGCCTTTAATTTTTATTCATTTTGCCCCGGTCCCTTTACCTATGAGTTATAACCTATTTTGTTTTAACTTTAGGTAATAATTTTTGTAAGCTCACTTTTCTTTCAAGCGTATGAGTAGATGGATCGTTAGGATCGAATTGTTCGATGAAATTGATCACTTCTTTGGTAATGGGTGTAGGGGTTGATGCCCCTGAGGTGACACCAACTACCGATGCCTGGTTAATCCAATCGAGGCTTAATTCACTCAAGTCTGCAATGCGGTATGCAGGTGTATCAGCGATTTGCTCTGAAACTTGTGCAAGGCGATTTGAGTTATTGCTCTTTGGATCACCAACAACGATAACAACGTCTGCTTCTTTAGCTTGCTCTGCTACCGCTTCTTGCCTTACTTGTGTAGCTAAACAGATTTCATTATGAATTTCTGCATGTGGGTATTTCTTCATCGCACGGTTCATAATATCAGAAACATCCCATTGACTCATCGTTGTTTGATTTGTGATGATAATTTTATCTGATTGAATGCTAAGATCATCTACGTCATCAACATTACCAACGAGGTGAACAATATCAGGAGCAACACCGATAGCACCTTCAGGTTCTGGATGCCCTTTTTTTCCAACATAAATGATATCGTAACCCTCTGCTTTTTTTTCGCGAATAAGGTCATGAGTCCTTGTGACATCTGGGCAAGTTGCATCAACGGTCGTTAGCCCTTTTTCTTTGGCAACACGTCGTACCTCAGGTGAAACGCCATGAGCGGTGAAGATAACGGTACCTTTATCAACATTCTTTAAAATCTCTAATCGGTTGGGGCCGTCTAAAGAGATAATGCCTTCTTCTGAAAAAGCATCTGTCACATGTTTGTTATGCACAATCATCCCGAGAATATAGATGGGTCTTGGTAAGTCAAGGTTTTGAGCAGCTTGTCTTGCAAGGACCATTGCATCAACCACACCGTAACAGTAACCTCGTGGTGAAATTTTGAGTACTTTCATGATAGGCCTCCTAAACTATCTATTCAATGTCATTATCGATCAAATGAGTTGAGTTACATTCTTATCCATTATAAATCACGTATAAATCAATGACAATGAATATGGATAGGAAATTACTCGGAAGCAACGAGGTTATTCTCAATAAATTGGTAGGCCTCTTCTTCTGAAATATTGTTAACGAGTATAAGTTCACTAGCAATGAATTGTTTTGCTTTTTCTAAATTGTTGCGATCTTGAATGTGTAGACCGTTCGCACGGTCACTTGCCTTTTTGGATAAATTAGCAATAACATGGGCGGCATCTGTGATGCTTCCTGTTTTTAAGAGGTTTTCATTTTCTCTGGAGTAATGTTTTGGATTTTCTGGCTTTGTATCTGAACCATTTTTAAGCGCACTTACTAATTCGTCTACTTCTTCTTGTTCGATGACTTTTCGTAAGCCAGATTCTTCTATACGATTTTCAGGTAGCATGAGAGTGATATCATTGAGGGGAAAATAAAGGACATAATACGAAAGCGTCTCACCAAGAACATCCTTGACCTCGATGTCGCTAATTGTGCCAGCACCGTGGAAGGGGTAAACAACGTGTTCGCCGATTTTGAACATGGACATGTACATTCCTCCAATAACTTATTACTAAGAGTGTACCATAAAAAATAATAAAAATAAAATTTTACTACCAATGACCAATCACTGTCAATAATAAAATAAAAAAATGTAAAATAAAAAAGTATTAGAAAAAGGTCTGTCTCGCCAGTCGCGTAACAGTCATCTCAGGTACAATATGTAGAACTTTATTAAAAAGCTGTACTTATATTGTACCTGGATGAAATAAGCAGTCACGTATGAGATAGCCCCTATCAATTATATATATAATTTTGGTGCTGGTGTTATGCCTTCCTTTGTTCCTTTTGTTCCTTCGAGATCTTTTATTGATGTTGAAGTGGGTTCTTCAGTGGCGGTGGATGGTTGACTAGAAGGAGCTGGGTTTTCTTCTTCATCCTGTGTGCTCGGTTCTGTGGAATCTTCATTCACTTCAACATCAATCACTTCCTCTTCCGTTGAGTCTGAAGAGTCGTCTTCATCTGGATTTGAGGAATCAGAACCACCTGCAAACATTCCGAGAAGAGCGGGCATACTTTTAACAAGCGGGCCGTACTGCTGAATCATTGGTCCGACAGATTGCGCCATTCCAATCGCTTTTTGTGTGTTTTGAAGAAAGTTAAGAATATTATCCATTCCTAAACCTGTTCCTGTGTTGACAGGGTTTGTGCCTAAAGCTCCCGGTATTTGTTCAGCCCCTCCCATCATTCCTGGGAATCCAAATGGTTGCTGTGGTTGTTGTGGAGAACCTGGGAACATTGCCTGATTTGATGAAGGATTCGACCTTCCACCAAATAAGCGAGATAATAATCCCCCAGGTCTAGGAGGCACCTGCTGCATAGGCATTCCTTGGTAGCCTTGAAAGGGGTGCTGAGGCATTCCGTAAGAAGAGGAAGGAGGGTGATTCATCGGCATTTGAGATTGAGATCGTGGAAACATGGTTGTCATCCTTTCATTCTTCGAGTCCTACCTATCATAGCTATATGCATGAACAGATAAACGGTGAATAAAGTGGATTACACTACCAACGAATAACAATTTTATGGTAGAATAAACTATTGCAATAATGTCGAAACCAATAATAGGAACAAATGATAAATTAAATAAAAGGTAGGAGACAACGATGGAAAAATCACAATTTAAACGCTTAGAGCTTCAACCATTTTTACTTGAAGCGCTTCATGCGCAGGGCTTTAAAAAACCAACTGAAATTCAAGAGCGATTGGTCCCTGCAATTTCGAATGGGAAAGATGTTATTGGACAATCGGAAACGGGTTCTGGAAAAACACTAGCTTTTTTATTGCCAATTGTAAATAATATTGATCCAATGAACTTAGAGGTTCAAGCGGTGATTACCGCACCAACAAGGGAATTGGCGACTCAAATTCATAATGAGCTTAAGAAGTTACTGGATTATTGTGATCCTGAACAAATGATTCAAGCGAAGCTCATGGTTGGAGGAACCGATCGTTTACGGTCGATGGAAAAGCTAAAAATGCAACCCCATATTGTCGTCGGGACCCCGGGGCGCATTCATGATATGGTCACTGAACAGGCGTTAAAGATATATACAACAGCAACGCTTGTCGTTGATGAGGCAGACCAAATGTTAGATATGGGCTTTATTGCAGATGTAGATAAAATTGCTGCTCGTATGAGCGAGGAGTTACAAATGCTTGTTTTCTCTGCCACAATACCGGAAAAGCTCCAACCCTTTTTAAAAAAATATATGAACAATCCACGGCATGTCCATGTTAAACCGAAGCAGGTAACGACGCCGAACATTGATCACCGATTAATGCCACTTCGTCATCGTGATAAATTACAATTAGTGACTGATATTGCAACGGCATTGAACCCTTTTTTGGCTATTATTTTCACAAATACAAAAGAAGCTGCAGATGAAGTGGCTGATACACTTGCTGCACAAGGGTTAAATGTTGACCGATTACATGGTGGTTTGCATCCAAGACAACGGAAGCAAGTGATGAAACGAGTAAAAGATCTTAAAACGCAATTTTTAGTAGCGACCGATTTAGCTGCAAGAGGAATTGATATCAAAGGTGTCAGCCATATTATTAACTATGAATTGCCAAAGGATCTCGATTTTTATGTCCATCGTGTCGGGCGCACTGGGCGTGCTGGTGATACAGGGGTGGCTGTGACTCTATATGAGCAAACTGATCAATTCGCAATTGATAAATTAAAAAAACGAGGGATTTCCTTTACATATGTTGATTTGCGGCGCGGAGACTGGGTTACCTTAGAAAAGCCGAAAGAGCGTATCGAAAAAAGAAAGCTGACCAAAGCAGATATCTCACCGAAAACAGGTGGAAAGGCGAAGGCAAAAGGCAAAGCTGTAAAGCCAGGGTATAAAAAGAAGCAGCGCTGGCAACAAGAGCAGGAAGAAAAGCGTCAACGTAAACTTGCGCGCCGGAAACAGGGTCGAAACAAGAGATAAAGCAGGGAGTGGAGTTACAATGAAGATAGGTTCACATGTATCAATGAATGGAAAAAAGATGTTATTAGGATCTAGTGAAGAAGCGGCATCATATGGTGCAAATACCTTTATGATTTATACAGGTGCCCCGCAAAACACACGCCGTAAGCCGATTGAAGAACTGAATATTGAGGCTGGTAAGGAGCATATGAACGCTCATGGTATAGAGGAAATTGTCGTACATGCCCCATACATTATCAATATTGGCAATACACAAAAGCCTGAGACATTTGAACTTGGCGTCAATTTTTTGCGTTCTGAAATAGAGCGTACAGAGGCACTTGGTGCCAAACAAATTGTCCTACATCCAGGAGCACATGTTGGTGCAGGGTCAGAAGCAGGCATAAAAAAAATCATTGAAGGTCTTAATGAGGTTTTGCATAAAGATCAGCACGTTCAGATTGCGCTTGAGACAATGGCAGGAAAAGGCTCTGAATGTGGTCGTTCATTTGATGAATTAGCTAAAATCATTGATGGTGTCACTTTAAATGAAAAGTTATCTGTCTGCTTTGATACTTGTCATACTCATGATGCTGGATATGATATCGTTAACGATTTCGATGGAGTCTTAGAAGAGTTTGATCAAATTATTGGTGTTGAGCGATTGAAAGTACTTCATATCAATGATAGTAAAAATGAACGTGGTGCAGGAAAAGACCGTCATGAAAATATTGGCTTTGGTCATATTGGTTTTACGGCATTGAATCAAATTGTTCATCATCCACAACTAAAAGATGTGCCGAAAATATTAGAAACACCGTATGTCGGAACAGATAAAAAAAATAAAAAGCCTCCGTATCGTTTAGAAATTGAGATGTTAAGAAACAAGGCGTATGATGAAGAATTGAAAAATCGACTCCTTGAAGCATAGAAAAAAAGCAAGGTACTGACCTTGCTTTTTTTTCGTTATAGCATATGTTGAAATTGTTGAAGGAGTTGCTCAGCTTTTTTTGCCGTCTCTTGGTCAATTTCTGTTTTAATTTGATTGATGATTCTTTCACGTTGTTTTTCATTTAAGATATCGATAGGTTCAGCTCGAAGGATTTGGATGATTCGTTCTGCTTGTCTTTCGGTGATCGGCAGTTGGTATTGCTGGGACAATTGCATGAGCTCGGCTTTTGTAATTGAATTTAGCTTCGCATTAATCATTTGTTGCAATACAGGATTGATCATACTCATCTACACCCCTTACTTAGATCATACATATATGGTATGAGTTTCCATTAAGGTTGTGATCGGCTTTATGAACTTTCTGAATTCAGTGAATTGTATCTAGGAAATAGTGGTATTATTTTGTATAATGAGAAAAAGAAGCTTTTTACTAATATAAGCATATGACTAACAGTTCAATAGATATGTAGGTAACAATCCTTGATCTAGTCTTACTGAGGGAGGGTTTTATGATCAATTCATACTCCAATCATCAAAAAATAAATCAATTACACCATGAATTTGAAGCAATGAATCAGCAATACCGCTTGCTTCTCCAGAAAGATGGTCAGATTATAGATGTCGACGGTAGTTCAATTCTTACACAGAAGCATTCTTCATCAAATAACTTCTTTGACTTTTTTGAGGGTTGCGAGCGCGAAAAAGCCCAAAAGTTTTTAAAAAAGATTATTAAGTATGGAAAGCAAGATCTAGAAGAACTACAGCAGTGTATTGAGGATTGTTATCAGACAGTGATCTATAATGGATGTTATCTAGATGGTCAACTTTTATTAGTTGGGACGGTTATTAACGAACAATATAACGGTGGTTTTCCTGAACGAACAGATCCTCATAGTCGTAATGAGTTTCAGGAAGTATTGGAGCTTATAGATGTTTCTTTAGCAGTTGTCACACGTCAAGGAACGGTGAAGTTTTATAATCAATACTTTCAAGAAGTATTAGACCTAGATGAAGGTGAGATTACGATTGGTGATGACTTTGAGGACATTACGGAACACAATCAACTCTGTGCTGATGTCAAAGCAACGGTTCGGCATGTGATGGATAGTCATCAATCCTATCAAAGGGATTACGATGATCATGAACTATATTACCGGATTAAAGCCGTATATTCTAATGATCACGACAGTATTTTAATCATGATCTATGACCATTCGTTTGAAAAGCGATTTGAAGAACTGCTTACCTTTCAACAGCAAATGGAATCCGTTTCTCATATAGCTGCTGGTGTCGCCCACGAACTTAGGAATCCACTATCTGTTATCAAAGGTTTTTTGCAGTTGGCGGATTTAACGAAAAGCTTTTCAAAATATTATGATACGATTTTATCAGAACTTAATCGTATGAATGCCATTATTGAGGACTTCTTATCGGTATCACGAAAGAGGATTGAACAAAAAATACAATCCCCCCATGGAATTATGAAGTCTTTGTTTTATATTGTTAAATCAGAGTGTACCCTACATAATGTATCATTTGATTACAACCTGGATGAAACAACAGCTCAAGTACACGTCAATGAATCAATGATTAAACAAGTGATTTTAAATATTTTACGAAATGCGATTGAAGCTTTTGAAGACGAGAAAAATAGATATCTTAATATAAATACGAATGTGAGCAAGAGCTTTTATTATATTATCATCGAAGATAATGGCCCAGGTATGGATGAACGATTGTTGGAGAATATAGATAAGCCATTTTTTACGACAAAGGAAAAAGGGACTGGTATTGGTATCCCTTTGTGTAAAAAAATTATTGAGGATCATGGAGGCTCATTTTCGGTTAAAAGTGAATTAAATGTCGGGACGAAAGTAACGATTTCGTTGCCGATTGTCGGGGAAAAGAACTGCTAATTTATGTTAAGATATGCGGTTCTTTTTTATTGGATTGTGTAGCAAAGCACAAATTAGAGAAATCAGTCTACTCGGGTTACCTTAGAAGGGAGACAAGAAAGGTCGGGAAGAAGATACGGTATAATAAAGTAGAAGAGAGTGCGTAAAATGAATAGTACAATAAAATAGTTTACAAATGTTTAAGTAAAGGAATATAATTGGATATAGGATAAAAAGTTTCCCATAGGAAACTTTTTATCTGCAGGACGTGCACAGATCTTTGAAGCGCTCATAAAATAATTTTAAATTTATACATTAGATATATGAATGATATCTGTTCGTAGCAAAGGTATGTTGATCATGAGACATCCATTTTTCTTACCCAAAAAGTTGCTGCAATGCAACAATTGTTTCTTGAGTTAACTTTTAGTCATGGATGTGTAAGGAGGTTGTAAGGATGGGAAACAGTGAACGTATCGTTCATGTAGAAAACTTATCGGTATATTATGAAAATAATCAGGCAATAAAAAATGTTTCTTTTACAGCGAAAGCCGGACAATTAATTGGGATTGTTGGTCCAAATGGGGCAGGTAAATCTACTTTAGTTAAAGCAGTGATGGGTCTTGAGAAGGTGCGTACAGGAGACGTGTCTATTTTTGGTCAGTCTGTAAGCAAGGTGAGAGACCGTATTTCTTATGTTCCACAAAGAAGTCAAATTGATTGGGATTTTCCAGTCTTGGTCGAGGATGTTGTGATGATGGGGAGGTTTGCTCATATTCCTTGGTATCTTCGCCCACGCAAACAAGATCGCAAAATTGTGACGAAATCGCTAGAGAAAGTTGGGATGACAGACTATCGTAAAAGGCAGATCGGGGAGCTGTCTGGCGGGCAACAGCAGCGCGTCTTCATTGCAAGAGCTTTAGCACAACAGGCCGATCTTTTCTTTTTAGATGAACCATTTGTTGGAATTGATGTTACGTCTGAAAAAATCATTATCGATTTGCTTAGAGAGCTGCGAGAAGAAGGGAAAACGTTGTTTGTTGTTCATCACGATTTAAGTAAAGTAGAGGATTACTTTGATCAATTAATGTTACTTAATAAACAACTTATTCAATTTGGAGATGTGCAAGAAGTGTATAAGCCAAACTTCTTAAGTGAGACGTACCAAGGAAGCATTACGATGTTTGCAGATAATAACCACATGACGGTGGTGGGGAACTAATGGAACAAGTATCATTATTTATTGAACAATTGCAAACTTATCAGTATCTGCAACAGGCATTACTTGCAGCCGTTTTGGTAGGCATCATTTGTGGTGTCATTGGTTGCTTCATTATTTTGAGGGGTATGGCACTGATGGGTGATGCGATTTCACACGCTGTTTTACCAGGGGTCGTTATCGCATATATGGTCGGGGCGAGTTTCTTTATTGGTGCTGTTATTACAGGTGTCCTAACGGCACTTGCGATTGGTTATGTCTCCCAAAACAGCCGTATAAAAGATGATTCAGCGATCGGGATTATGTTTACCGCAGCTTTTGCCCTAGGTATTATCCTTGTAACGGGATTAGGTAGTACAGATGTCCATTTATGGCATATCTTATTTGGAAACGTATTAGCAGTATCGAGAAGTGATTTGTGGATTACGTTTGGAATTGGTATCTTCGTCATTGCGATGATTATTGTGTTCTACCGGCCATTGCTGCTTAGTACGTTTGATAGTACAATGGCAAAGGCGACTGGGTTACCTGTTCGGTTCATTCATTACATGTTGATGTTGTTGTTGTCACTAGTAACGGTTGCTTCACTGCAAACAGTCGGGATTGTTCTAGTCGTGGCTATGTTAATCACACCTGGTGCAACAGCTTATCTGCTTACAGATCGTTTGCCGGTCATGCTAGTTTTATCAGCAATCTTTGGAGTGATTTCTGGTGTTGTTGGTATTTACTATTCTGTTATTTATGATGTAGCCTCAGGGGCAGCGATCGTATTAGTGGCTTCGGTTTTATTTGCCCTTGCGTTTTTCTTTTCACCAAAACAAGGGATTGTTTCTAAAATGATTCGCTCACGATTTCAGAGCGCTAATTGAACGTAAAAAACAAGGAGCAAGTTCTCCTTGTTTTTTTACATATTGATTCCTATTCGCCTATTCTTCTTCATGAAATTGGGCAGCCATATCATAGAAGATTAGTTGACTTTGAACCGGTTGTTCGTCAAAGTGACGATAAACGTAGTGATAATTTCCTTCATTATCTTGCTCTCTTGCTTTTATATTATCTGAGAGTGTAATGGTTAAAATCGTTTTTATTCGTTCCTTTATTCGTTCACTAAAGATAGGGAATAAAATCTCTATTCGTTTCTCCATATTACGTGTCATCCAATCAGCGGATGATAAGTATAGTTTTTCTCCGCCGCCATGATGGAAGTAAAATATTCGGCTGTGTTCCAAAAAACGATCAACAATGCTTCGCACGCGGATGTTGTCACTAACTCCGGGTATATGGGGACGTAAGCAACAAATTCCGCGAACGATTAAATCAATTTTCACACCAGCTTGAGAGGCTTCATAGAGCTTAAGGATAATTGGCTTATCGGTTAAGGAATTCATTTTAGCGATGATTCGGCCTTCACCATATTGCTGATGGAATTTTATTTCCTGATCAATTAATGTAAGAAATGAATCTCGAATTTGATAAGGAGCAGTGGATAAATAATTCCATTCTGGTTTGTTGCTAAAACCACTCAGATAGTTAAAAAAATTGGTCGCATCCACACCAAAACGTTCATTTGCGGTTAAAATACCCATATCAGTGTACAACTTTGCTGTTGAATCGTTATAATTTCCTGTGCCGAGGTGGACAAACCGTTGAATTTCATTGTTGTTATGCCTGACAACTAATGTAATTTTGCTATGTGTTTTTAAGCCAGTAATGCCATAAATGACATGTACACCTGCTTTTTCAAGTTTTTTTGCCCACTGAATGTTGTTTTCTTCATCAAACCGTGCTTTAAGTTCGACTAATACAGTCACTTGTTTGCCACTTTCAGCAGCACGAGCTAAAGCGTTAACGATTGGTGAGTCACCACTCACACGGTAGAGTGTTTGTTTTATCGCTAGAACATTAGGATCATCAGCTGCTTTTGCGATAAAATCGACGATCGGTTGGAATGACTCGTAAGGGTGGTGAAGGAAAATATCCTTCTTTAAGATAGCTTCAAAAATATCGTCTTCATCTACTAAATCTTCAGGGGGCTGTGGAACTAACACGTCATTCACTAAATGCTCACACTCGGGTGCTAGCCGGTCATAAAATTTAGTGAAGAAGGTAAAGTCAAGTGGCCCCTTAAACGTGAAAACATCATACTTATGAATTTCAAGGACGTCAAGCAATAACCTCAACACTTTATTGTCCATCATACCTTCTCGCATTTCAAGACGTACAGCAGCGCCCCATTTTCTTTTCTTAAGTTCTTTTTCAATTTCTCTTAATAAATCACGTGCACCTTCTTCATGAATCGTGAGGTCTGCATTTCTCGTAATGCGAAATGGAGAAACTGATTTCACCTGATAGCCTGTAAATAATTTATCAATAAAATGACTGATGATGTCCTCAAGTAGAATAAACTGATGTTTTTGATTTGAAGATGGTAGTTGAACAAATCTTGTTAGAACACCAGGGGCTTGAACGATCGCAAGCTGTTCTTTTGCTTGTTTTTCATTGGACTTTTGGAGTACAACGGCCAAATTAATACTTTTATTTAATAGCATTGGGAATGGACGATAGGCGTCAATGGCCATCGGGGTTAACACAGGGAAAATATAATTATCAAAACGATCCTCTAAGTAATCGAGTTGTGCCGCTGATAATTCAGACGTTGTTAAGAATTGAAACCCCTCGTCATCCAACGCTGGTAGAATCGTTTCAGTTAAGACTCTGTCTTGTAACGCGACTAAATCTTTCGTTTTTTCGGATATTTTCTTTAATTGCTGCTTCGGTGTTAAGCCTGCTTTATTTTCTGGCTTATTGAATCCAGCCTTTACTTGATCCTTTAAGCCAGCAACCCGGACCATGAAGAATTCATCGAGGTTAGAGCTGAAGATCGCTAAAAATTTTAAACGTTCAAGTAATGGATTGCGTTCGTCAATGGCTTCTTCTAGTACACGTTTATTGAAAGCGAGCCAACTTAGTTCACGATTGTTGTAAAAGGTTGGGTTATTCATATCAATTGGACTGGCTTTAGTATCTCTATATAACTTTTCCATGTTGATCCTCAACCTTTCTCATCTTGTTTTGAGGGAAATACAAAAAATGAATGAACTATTATATATTTATTTAATTTATGTAATTTCTTAATTTTTTAGAAGCCACTGCTTGAAACTGGAGGTGGATCGTACATTTCAATGCTTTTTCGAGATGTTTTTTATACTTAACTGCTTGTTCCTGTTCAAAATGGATCGTACCGTCTTGATCATAGAAAACATAAATATTAAATTCGTTTTCTTTGTACGTTGTGACGTTGATATCTTTGACGAGATTGCGACGCGTACGGTTCAGGCTGTATGCCAGCTTAAGCATGGAACCTAATATTTCAAATTGCTTTAATTGGTTACCTGAGATGAGCGTACGATAGGACTTGGCAAAATGCTGTAAGTACGATCTAGATTTGAACGAGGAGATAAAGGCAATCGCAAGGCGCTCCTCATGAGATAAGCCGTCAATGGCTGTATGGGTTAAGAGATAAAATGTATGCTGACTGCTCGCTTCTGGGTTAATGTATTCTCCAATATATAATACACGCGCACTATACTGAAGAAGGCGGATCGGTTCTTCATTTTCTTCTAATCCTAAATAAGGCTGTAGCTGGTGGTATAATGTTCGAACGATTTTTGAAACTTGTTTAATATGTTCGATGTTTATTTCATAGCTATGAGTAAGTTGGTAAAAACTTTCCTCGGCAACATTCGGAAAACGCTCGATGCCAATTTGTTGTAACAGTTCTTCATAAAAAAGACCATCACGAAGCCCTTTATTACTTAGGATAAACGTTGGTGCACTCGTTTTCTTCATTAATATTGATATCGCTTCTACCGCTGGAATAATAATATCAGCACGGTCTTTCGATAAGCCAGCAATTCTTTGGCGCTCACTTAACGTACATGAACTAAGTAATTCAGCCATGTCGCTCATGTTCTCAGGTGAAAGTTGATATTGATGAAGTCCAGCTAACGGATAATTTTCCCGTCGCTGTTGGATTAATGATAGGTTGCGCGCACTTCCGCCAATGCCGACAACTGGGTAAGCGCAATTGGTTAACCATGGCAATTGAGAAAATTGATCATTTAAAAAAGTGGTTAGTTGTTGCCGTTCTTCGTCACTCGGTGGGTCATTTTTAAAAAACATTTGCTGAAGTGTGATCGCACCGAACGGAAAGCTATGGTAGTGTACTAAGTTTCGGTTAGTAAACAAACTTATTTCAGTGCTACCCCCACCGATATCAATGGAAACTCCATTTTGAATATTCGTGGAGTTGACGATGGCTAAATAACCGTAATAGGCTTCTTGATACTCAGAAAGTACAGTAACATTTATGTTGGTCTCGGTATGGATCTGTGTGAGAATTTTTTGTTGGTTGACCGCTTTTCGAATCGCAGCGGTAGCAACGGCCTTGACTTGATCGATGCGATGAAACGAGAGAAGGTCATGGAATTTTTTTAATGTATCGATAATAACAGAAATTCCCTCGTTTGTTATGTTGCCTTCTTGATCAAAATGATTACTTAATCTTGCTACGACTTTTAAATTATGAAGCTCTTTATAATGACCATTTTTGTCAATGGCGTTGATGACCAGTCGGATTGAATTTGAGCCCATATCGATAACAGCAAGTTTTCTTGAATTCATTCACGGTCACATCCTTAATCGGAAAAAATTGTTACTATTGCAATTATAGTATGGAATTGAACGTTTTACTATTATCGTATACAATTTATAAATTGCCATAAAAAAATAAGTCTAACAAATCGTAATCATTCCTAAATCATGATATAATACATTACATGTAAAATTGATGAACCTTAAGTTACTAGCGAAGCACGGAGGTTAAAAATTGAATGAATAAGAATCAAGTCATCGTTGATATTAGAGGGCTATCGTTCCGCTACGGTTCAAGAAATGTGCTCGAGGACATTTCTATGCAAATTGAGCATGGATCATTCTTAGGGTTAGTAGGACCGAATGGCTCAGGTAAATCGACGTTAATCAAATGTTTGCTAGGCTTGTTAAAGCCGCAAGAGGGTGAGATATACTTATTTAATAAAAAAGTTGATAAGTTCAAAGACTGGGATAAAATTGGTTTTGTATCACAAAAGGCGAATAGTTTTAACACGGGGTTTCCAGCGACAGTTTTTGAAGTGGTGTCTTTGGGACTATTTGGTAAGATTGGCATGTTTCGATTTTTACGCAGGCACCATAAAATGAAAGTTTACGATGTCATTGAAAGTGTTGGAATGAGCGACTATATTCATCAAAATATAGGCGAACTTTCTGGAGGCCAACAGCAACGGGTATTTATTGCTCGAGCGTTAGTGAGTGATCCTGAATTACTTATTTTAGACGAGCCGACAGTTGGTGTCGATGCCAAATCCGTGCATAACTTTTATCAGATGCTCAGCCATTTAAACCAAAAAAAGGGATTGACATTGCTACTAGTTACGCACGACATTGGGGCAATGACTGATCACGTTACAGATGTTGCGTGTTTAAATAAACACCTACATTTCCATGGGAATTCACAAGAGTTTGAAAATAACCAAGATCTCTCAGCCTTTTATGGGCATGATGTTCACCTACTTACCCATAATCATGAACATCATTAGCAGGAGGCAAAAATCATGCTAGACGTTTTTTTTCGTTATGAGTTTCTGCAAAATGCACTATTCATCGGAATAATGATTGGCTTTTTATCACCGATATTAGGTGTTTTTCTCGTCGTGCGTAGACTTTCATTAATTGCAGATGCGCTGTCACATATTACCTTATCGGGAATCGCGGCTAGTCTGCTGTTGGGTAACTATGTTGCATTTTTCCAAGGCTTAAATCCATTATATATGGGAGCGACCTTTTCGGTTACGGGCTCGTTATTGATTGAACGCTTGCGAACAGTCTATAAATATTACCAAGAATTAGCGATTCCAATTATTTTGTCAGGTGGCATCGGTCTTGGTGTTGTCTTTTTGTCATTAGCTGATGGGTTTAATACTGATTTATTTAATTATTTATTTGGCAGTATTATTGCTGTAAGCCGATCAGATTTCTGGACCATCCTCGTCATTACCATCGTTGTAACGATTTTGTTAGTGCTATTTTATAAAGAATTATTCTTTTTATCATTTGATGAAGAGCAAGCGGTTGTTGCAGGTATAAATCGTAAGCTATTGCATTTTATTTTCATCGTTATGGTTGCTTTAGTGATTGCTGCTTCGATGCGTGTCGTTGGGATTTTACTTGTTTCTGCATTAATGACGTTACCTGTAGCTGCAAGTATGAGGATAGCAAAAGGCTTCAAACAAATGTTTCTTTATTCGGTTATTTTCGGGGAAATTGCTGTTATAGGCGGACTGATTGCATCATTCCATTTAGACATTGCTCCTGGTGGAACGATCGTTCTCATCGCTGTTTTCATCCTCATTGCGGTGATTTTACTGAAGAAAGTAAGTCATTCTGTAACAGTGAAAGGACAAACGGCAAAAAAATCATCTATCAGTTAAGAAAGGATCATCTGCTGAGGTGATCATTTGTCAATCCCACCTCTTCTCGTGTAAAATAGCAGAGGATTTAGATGGGAGAATTTATATGGAATTATTGAGTCAATTGACCTTTTTAGAAAGAGGAATCATAGCAGCTGTTATTATTGGATTGATTTGCCCGATGGTCGGAGCTTTTTTACTCGTTCGGCGCATATCAATCGTTTCTGAATCGTTATCTCACATTACACTAACGGGATTATCTGCTGGGATTTTATTAGGACAAACGATTACTTATTTACATGTTATTAATCCACTATATTTTGGATTAGTGTTTTCGTTGGCCGGATCACTCCTAATTGAAAAGTTAAGGCAGATTTACAAACATTTTGAAGAGTTGGCTGTACCCATTATTTTATCAACAGGAGTGGGGTTAAGTGCCATATTTATTAGCCTTTCAGAGGGTGGCTATAATGAGTGGTATGCATATTTGTTTGGAAGTATCGTATCGGTGACTCTTGAAGACCTCTATTTCATTATTGTTACTGCACTAATCGTCGTTATTATTCTTGCAGTTTTTTATAAAGAGTTTGTTTCGATTTCTTTTGACCAAGAATATGCAAAAATTTCTGGGATCTCGATAAAAAAGTTAAATTTTATCTTTTCTTTATTAATTGCACTCGTTATAACGATCTCCATGAAAGTTGTCGGTATTTTATTAGTTGGAGCGATGGTTGTCCTTCCAACAGCAACGAGTATCCAAATGGCAAAAAGCTTTAAACAAGTGATCGGTTTTGGTGTCTTGTTTGCACAAGCAGCGATGTTAATAGGGATTTACTTATCGTACCAGCTTGATATCGCAACAGGTGGTGTGATTGTTTTAGTAGCGATTGCTTTATTAATCATTGTTTCAGGTGTGAAATCGCTTATTCGTTAAGGGGGTTGGGGTAGTGAATGTTGAAGAGGCTATTGAATTATTAAAGGAAAAGGGTTATAAGCATACAGGGAAACGAGAAGAAATGCTCCGACTGTTCTCCGATGAAAAGCGGTATTTATCAGCAAAGGATGTCCTTGAAAGCATGCAAGTGGAATACCCGGGGTTAAGTTTTGATACGATTTACCGTAATTTATCCTTGTTTGCTGATTTAGAAATATTAGAAATGACCGAGCTTGAAGGGGAGAAACGTTTTCGTTTTAGCTGTGCAACTTCTTCTCATCATCACCATCTTATTTGTCTAGATTGTGGGAAGACAAAAGAATTAAAGCAATGTCCTATGGATAAATTGAATGTAAACATGAGTGATTTTGAAGTTATCGGTCATAAATTTGAAGTTTATGGTTATTGTGATGGTTGCAAATAAAAGCATGAAGTCTTTGTAAAAGGCTTCATGCTTTTTTTATTTTTTCAAATACTAAAATTTGAAGTGCCGAAATGGAGGTGAGTTGGGGTGAAAAACAAAAAGCATATAGAGCATGATGAGCCAACAATAGCTACAGGTATTGATGACGATGAAGAATTGAGCCAAAAGGCAACGGAAGAAGACGTGAAAAAAGGAGAGTCTACAACGGTTGTACGTTTATCTTGGGATGAAGATGAAAGGTAAGAAGTGTTTTTCTTACTCGGTTTCCGATTGTTTACATGAGTTTGTTCCAAGCGGGTTGAACAACCTATAAGCAAGGAGGGGGATATAAAATGACTACACCAATTGTAAAATGTAATGTTTCAAACTGTACATTTTGGGGAGAAGGAAATAACTGTCAAGCTGATTCGATTCTTGTAGAAGTAGATCGTCATGCCAACAATGATTATAACGTTGAGGCAAGTGGCGAGCTTCTAGGTGATGCGGATCATAAGGATGAGGCTGGGAATGTTGCGGCCACTTGCTGTCATACGTTTAAACCTAAAAACGACAAATAAGTATAAAAGGAGGCACCACGCGTGTCTCCTTTTTATTACATTAGCGTCCCTTTTGGCTATTCATGTTCGCTCGCTTAAAGGTAATCAGAACTGCGGTCAAAGCGATGGAATCTTATTTTTGTATCCATTTGTTGACCCAGTCATTAGCTTCCTTCCAGTCATAGACTCGGATGACATTTTCAGGGGTAGGCTTACGATTGTATGGTGTATCAAGTAAAATGACAGGAATCTGACATTCTTCGGCTATGTCACAAGCATTATCATGCTTATCTTCAAAAAAGATATCAACTTGGTGTTCCTTAATGGCATCGATCTTATCATGTTGTCCAATAAGCTCAATGTGTCCGTATGGGATGGAGTTCTTTTCAAACCATTGCTGGGTAACTTCTAATAAATGGTCTCCACGTGCACTAATGTATACCAATTCATGTTGGTCGTTGGTTGCCCATTGTCTAATTACATCTTTAGAAAAAGAGGCGAGGTCAGCGTTCATATAGATGATTTGTTCATGCTCTTTCATCCAATCCCAAAACGTTTCAGATGAGACCCCAAGTAATTGAGTTAAATCATATTCGGTAATGTCATCTAATGTAATATTCTTTTTAAAATGTTTGTTTAAATAAGGAATGAACGTTCCTGGATGAGTAACAGTTCCATCAATATCAAGTCCAAATTTCTTCATGTGATCACCTCATGATTGTTTTTATCAACATCATAACACATTTTATATCCTACTCGTGCTTAAACGCTCCCTATACTTGCAAACATTTACACCTATAATGTGGTTTGATCTACTCATACTAAGACTGCACCTCAAAAACAGAAAGTGAGGGATTGAAATGGCTGATAATCGTTTTGAAAACGATGAAAGGTCTCTTGAATTAGAAAGGGAAGAGAGAGACCTTAATGAAGAAAGAGACTTTACTGAGGAGACGGCAGCAGAGGTTACTCCAACAGGCCCGATCGGTGTCGTTGGTGATCGTGAAGAACGAGAGGAAACAGAAGCTGCCAATGTTGATGATGAAACAGCTGGCAGAGGGGTAGGAACATTTGCGATTGTTCTTTCCATCCTTTCGTTATTCTTTTTACCAGTACTCTTAGGTGCTGCAGGTATTGTCGTTGGGTTTATTTCAAGACGTAATGGTGCATCAGCTCTAGGTAATTGGGCAATCGGTATTGGTGCAGTCTCCATTATTATGACTGTGTTTTTCTCCCCATTTTTCTAGATAAGTATAAACAAAGAAGCAGACTTCAATGTCTGCTTCTTTTTATACATATTATTTATTGAGGGCTTGCTTTTCGTGATATTCAGCGGCGATTTTATCGACTTCTTTCTTCAATTCATCAACCATCGTCTCTTCAGGTACTTTCCGTACGATTTCTCCGTGGCGGAATAATAAACCTTCACCACGGGCACCAGCAATACCGATGTCAGCTTCACGTGCTTCGCCAGGTCCGTTAACGGCACAACCAAGAACGGCCACTTTAATGGGTGCTTTTATGGTTGAGATATAGTTTTCGATGTCATTAGCGATACTAATTAAGTCAATTTCAATTCGTCCGCATGTTGGGCAAGAAATTAATGTTGCCGCATTTGAAGCAAGGCCAAATGATTTTAATAATTCGCGAGCAACCTTTATTTCTTCAACTGGATCAGCACTTAACGAGATGCGTACGGTATTCCCGATCCCCATGTTAAGGATGGCACCGAGCCCCGCAGCGCTTTTGATTGTACCGGCAAACAATGTGCCTGATTCTGTAATACCTAAATGGAGAGGATAGTCAAAGGCTTTGGCTGCTTTTTCGTATGCTTCAATGGCTAAGTTTACATCAGAGGCTTTCATTGAGACGATAATGTCATGAAAGTCTAGATCCTCTAAAATTTTGATGTGGTGTAAGGCGCTTTCCACCATTCCGTCTGCTGTTGGATATCCATATTTTTCAAGGATCTTCTTTTCTAGAGAGCCTGCATTTACACCGATTCGAATCGGTATTCCTTTTTCTTTAGCAGCTTTTACAACAGCTTCAACTTTTTCACGTTTTCCGATGTTACCAGGATTGATGCGGATTTTATCAGCTCCACCTTCAATCGCTTTTAAAGCTAATTTATAATCAAAATGAATATCAACAACTAATGGAATTGAAATTTGCGATTTAATGGATGCAATCGCTTCAGCTGCTTTCATATCTGGACATGCTACACGGACGATTTGACAACCAGCTTCTTCTAATCTGTGGATTTCAGCTACGGTTGCCTCGACATCATGTGTTTTTGTAGTTGTCATACTTTGGACAACAACTTCATTGTTACCACCAATTGTTAAATTCCCAACTTTTACAGGTCTTGTATTTGTACGATGAGTCACTTGGGTCACTTTTTATCTCGCCCCTTTATATCATTAGATCTATTTATTTCTTTTAGAGGATGTTCAAAAAGCGGTTCTTTTTGTCCTCCTTTTTTAACACGCACTTTCAGATAAAACTGTACGACAGTGCTTACCATTTTAAACAGACGATTTCATTTTATCAATGAATTGAATTGTTTGGCAACTAAATTTTCCTGACTGGATGTGAACTTATGGCTGGTAAATAGGGAAAAGATAGGTTTCTCCAACTTGTATTTCATCTGGATTGATGCCTGGATTTAACTCTTTAAAGTCATAAATGATCTCTTGGATAGAAGGAGCGATTGGACCTTCATGCAAATGTTCAACAATTGATAGAACGGTGTATCCAGGTTCAACGATCACTTCTTGACTAGGGATTGCGAGTGATGGATATGGGGTGTCTCTATCTTCGGAGTCGGTTACAGGTTCTGGCGCTTCAGCTTCCACATTTGACTTGTTTGGTGTTCCGGGTAAAGTTCCAGTTGTTAGATCATAATAAGAACTATAAAGAACGATAAATACAGCGATCCCGACGAGCAAACGTTTCATGGCTTGTCCTCCTTTTATCAAATACAAACGTAATTATTAGTAATAATTGGTAAAGGAATCGTTATATTCATTATATGCTTAACCTGTGGTTTTCATGACAACTAATTTGAGGAGAAACCGTTATTGCATCCAGAAGTTATAAATACAAGTACGAATGACTAAACTATTAGGAAGGGGACTTTGTAATGAGAGGAAAGGGGTCTTCGTCATTATTAATCGTTGTCCTTGGCTTACTGCCTTTTGTTATGGTGCTTGGAAATTCAATGCTCATTCCGATCTTACCGAATATGCAGGAGGACATGAATATTACATCATTTCAGAGTGGCTTAATTCTTACTGTTTTTTCAATACCGGCCGCGTTAATGATTCCAATTATTGGTTTTCTTTCTGATCGAATAGGTCGAAAGATTGTGGTGATCGTTTCGTTAAGTCTAGTTGTTATTGGCAGTATCCTCTCTGCACTTGCAGGGACAATGACCTCAGGAGATTCAGCGTTTCAGTTAGTACTAGTTAGCAGGGTGATTCAAGGCATTGGAGCAGGAGGGACAGCGCCTCTAGCCATGGTCATGATTGCTGATTTATTTGAAGGCAAGGTTCGGAGTAAAGCTCTAGGATCCATTGAGGTTTTTAATGGCATTGCCAAAGTCATTAGCCCGATCTTAGGGGCATTAGCAGCCATCTATTTTTGGTATAGTGCGTTCTATTTATATAGCACCGTCGCTCTTATCGTCTGTTTATGTATATGGTTTTTTATTGAGGAGGGTGAGGGTCGAAAAAGTAAAGAACGGATACCTGTTTACATGAAAAGGATGATCCATGTACTCAAGCGTGAGTTTCATTGGCTGATGCCAGTTTTTATAGCGGGAGGCATTGGGTTGTTTTTATTATTTGGTATGCTGTTTTATTTATCCTATGAAATCGAACGTATTTTTCAAATGGATGGATTTTTAAAAGGAAGTTTTTTTGCGATTCCACTTGGTGCTTTAACGATTGTTTCATTTTGGACAGGAAGGCAGATTGGGAGCGATATTGAAAAAGGTAAACGTTTTATGTTTTTAGGATTATCGATCCTATCGATCGGATTTGCTTGCTTAATCTTTTTCCATCAGTTGTATTATTTAATTTTGTTTTTAACGATCGCTTCCATTGGCTTGGGTTTATTTTTGCCATGTGCCAATACATTAATTACGTCTTCTGTTGACCAAAATGAACGAGGGTTAATTGTTTCCTTTTATGGAATGGTTCGTTTTCTAGGGGTTGCTTTAGGGCCAATGGTTTTTAGCCTTTGGATGGAAGCGGTCGTGGATATGTTTATTAAGTCATTGGTTCTGATTATCATTGTTGCTACTTGGAACTATTTTGTATTGTTCCCAAAGCCAGCTCAGCGTGTTCATACAAATAAGTAAATAGCCCCTTTTCTTTTTTTATGAAATCGAGTTAGATAACATTAATAGCTAAAATAATACCTTCATTAAGGGTAAGGAGCATGAGGCAAAGATGATAAAGATATTCATTCTTTTAGTGCTTAGTTTATTGACACCGATAAGTGTACTTGCAGACGCAGCCCCGGGAGATGTCATTGTTACATTAGGGGAGAGCTTGACAGCGGAGCAAGAGCAGCAACTTCTTGAGGAGATGAATGTCGGTGAGGATGTTGAAAAGATCTATGTGACCAATGACGAAGAGCACCATTATTTAGGTGACTATATCAGCCCTGCACAAATTGGAACTCGGGCGCTTTCTTCATCAAAAATAACACTCGCTCGCTCGGGAGCAGGTTTGCAAGTTGATACGAATAACATTACTTGGGTTTCTGAAGGAATGTATGCTAATGCGTTAGTAACTGCTGGGGTAAAGGACGCAGAGATTTATGTTACTGCACCTTTTCCTGTGTCAGGGACTGCTGCATTAACAGGATTAATTAAAGCGTATGAAGTTACAGCAGAGATTGAAATTCCTGAAGAGCAAAAGCAGGTCGCCAATGAGGAGCTAGTTCGTACAGGTGAGTTAGCCGATAGCATTGGTACAGAGCAAGCCACAGAGCTCATGACTAGGATTAAGGAAGAAATGGCAAGGCAACCAGTAGAAACAGAAGAAGATTTGCGTGATTTAATTACGAGGGTTGCTGAGGAATTAGGTATTACTTTGACTGAAGAAGAATTGAATGGGTTAGTTTCATTGTTTAATCGTATGAAGGATTTAAACATTGATTGGGATCAAGTACAAAATCAAATCGGAAAGATTAGAGATAATCTCGGTGAGTTTTTAAATCGTGAGGAAACACAGACATTTATCGCGAGTCTACTCGATGTGATTAACCAATTAATTGAAACCATAAAAGGATGGTTTAGGTAGTTGATCGGGCGACATTCATCCTGTTCAGTCATCAATGCCATAGTGAAAGTTTATGTATAAGCCCATTTCACTTGCTTTGAGGTAGTTTGTGCGTTGTTAGCATAAGATAGTGCGAGAGTTAGATAAAATTGCTTTGGGGCTGTTCTAAAGGTAAAATCACTTTAAGAACAGCCTTTTTTGTTGATGAACACATTCTTTCGTTATACAGTTGTTGTCTTAGTCGTAACATGTATGTACGTACAAATGTCTGATTCATGATTTTTGTCTTGTAGACGGTGGCTCGTTCTGGTATGTTTCTTTTGAATTGTCTTTTTTTTCATCATGATTCACCTCAAGGAATAGTTTTTCCAGTTTCGTTACTTTTATCAATGTTATTCGTATAGATAAAAAGAAAAGTAGGTTAAGGGGGGTTAAACATTGGAAGTACTATCGATTGCAAGCGTTGGTTTTCTTGTAGTTGGTTTAGGAACATTATTTTTAATTGGTGAGCTACTCGTAAGGGCGAAAGGGCTATTTGCATTGCTTGGTGTAGGGTTGATGTCTGTTTATTTTTCCTACCATATTGCAGATGGAGCATGGGGGCTATGGATCGTTCTTTTATATATTGTCGGTCTCATTTTAATCATTGTCGACGGAAAAGTGATTAATGATGGCACGGTTGCTGCTTTAGGTGTTGTACTGATGATTGTCGGGATTGCGATTCCGGCTCCGAACCTAGTGTATGGGATCCTCGTCTCAATGGGGCTAGTTATTGGCGGGTTTAGTGCTGCATTATTTTTAAAGGTGTTTCCTTCGCGCAACCTCTGGTCAAAAATGACGTTAAGAGACCAATTGACATCAGAGCAGGGGTACAACTCGATTAACGAGGATTACACATCACTGATAGGAAGAGATGGGAAAACCATCACACCGTTTCGACCGATCGGTACAGTTGAAATTGATGGAGATCATTATAGTGCCACAAGTGAGAGCCACTGGCTAGATGCGAATGTGTCTGTTGAAGTCACTGCTGTGGATGGGACTAGAATTGTGGTCAAAAAGAAAGAATAGGTACATAATATACACGTAAGGGGGTGTCCAAAGACACCCCCTATTTTTAATCGGATTGTGGTAAAAGCAGTAACGTGATAATAAGCTATTGTTGCATGCGAGATTTTGGTTTAGGTACTTTTTTTACAATTAAATTTAACATCACAATCGCGATAGCCCAATAAATCGTGAATGAGAAAGGAAGATAGATTCTTAAAGCATCCGTAATTCCAAAAAGCGTCGTTGGTAATGTAACTGCATATGCCGATAGTATCCATAATTGTTTGTAGGAAAGCTTCACTTGTGCTGATTTTCGAACAATAAATCCAATTAATGATAATGCAACAATCCCAATAAACTTTAATGCTGTGACAAATAAGTACATGAGAAACAGAACAAGTGCAATAATAATTGGCATCAGCTCAGAAACAGTTGCAGCAATTGCTTCAGTCTCAGTTTTTGTTAATGAAAGGTTCCCAAAATCTTGGTAACGAAGTTGTTGTGGGACGCCATCTGTAACTAATATTGCTTCGTGTTGCAATAGCGCAAATGCTTGCTCATATTCTTGGACGTTGGCTAGAGTAATCGTGCCAGTTGTATCAAATATAAAAGTGCCGTCCGCGGTTTCATCAATCATTGGTTCATCACTTTTTGAAGTTAACGTTCCATTAACAAATTCAAAATCAGGAACGTCTTGTTCGAGAGCTTGTTGAAACTGGTTAACTCCTTGGGTGAATGAGGTAGCGACATTTATACCCGCTGGTAAGGATACGATGGCCATCATTACAAAGATATATAATATGGTTTTACCTATCCCTTGAAAGCGGAATATTGCGATATCCTTAGGTGAATATAGGCTTTTAAAAAATTGTGTGAAGACGTTCATGATTAAGCTCCTTTGTATGTATGTTCCTTTCATTTCAGTTGTATTTTATCGGATAACTGTCATAAGGACAAGCACAACAATGAAATCAATGGGTTTAAATTCATGATTCAGGAAAATACTAAAAGGGAATTTCAATCGTTTGTGGCACTTGGTGAATACCGTTCATTATGAGTACAAATCTGTTTTTATTTAAAGAGACATTCAAAAATAAAAATCTTAATAAAATCTTTACAAATGATTAACAAATACTCAATAATAAACAAGTATGCTTGTAGAGGTTTGTCGAAACAGGTTTTATTATCTACATTTTTTGAAGGGATGAGAAGAATTGGATTTACAAACGTTGCTTTTTATGTTTTTTGGAGGTCTTGGGATCTTCCTATTTGGGATTAAGTCTATGGGGGACGGCCTTCAAAAAGTGGCCGGCGATCGGATGAGAGACATTTTAGATCGTTTTACTAGTAATCCTATTATGGGGGTTCTTGCTGGTATTGTTGTAACGATCTTGTTACAAACAAGTACAGGCACAACCGTTTTAACCATCGGTTTAGTAAATGCAGGTTTTATGAATTTACAGCAAGCCATCGGGGTAATTATGGGAGCGAATATCGGTACTACTGTAACAGCTTTTATCATCGGTATTAAAATATCGGCCTATTCGTTACCGATTATTGCGGTTGGTGTATTTTTACTATTCTTCTTTAAAAATAAAAAGGTTAACAATTATGGACAAGTCATTTTTGGGTTTGGTGCCCTCTTTTATGGTTTAAATTTAATGGGAGACGGGATGAAACCGTTACGTGAATTGCAAGCTTTTACTGACTTTACAATTAGTATGAGTGACAATCCTATTCTAGGGGTTGTGATTGGTACTGTATTTACAGTAGCGGTCCAAAGTTCGTCTGCATCTATTGGGTTATTGCAGCAATTATATGCCCAAGGAGCAATGGATTTAACTGCAGCACTACCTGTTTTATTTGGGGATAACATCGGTACAACGATAACTGCAGTACTCGCAGCGATGGGAGCATCAATAGCCGCTAAGCGAGCTGCGTTAACACATGTTATCTTTAACATTATTGGAACAATTATCGTCTTATCGATATTACCACTCTATATGCGCTTTGTCGCCTTTATCAAAGATGCACTAGAGCTAAATCCGGAAATGACAATCGCCTTTGCGCATGGGATTTTTAATGTCTCGAATACATTAATACAATTGCCATTTGTGGCGGTATTAGCTTTAATTGTGACGAAGCTTATCCCAGGGCAAGATTCAGCCGTTGAATATAAAGCCAAGCATTTGGATGAACGTTTTATTCAACAGTCATCATCGATTGCATTAGGACAAGCTGAAAAAGAAGTACTACGAATGGGTGAACTTGCAGAAAAAGGATTACAAGAAGCAGCGTTATATTTAAAAACGAACCAAAAGAAACATGGAGAGATGATTCCACAGTTTGAGGATGCAATTAATAATCTAGATCGTAAAATTACAGAATACCTTGTGCAGATTTCAGCTAGTTCACTATCAGAGTTTGACTCCAAGAAGCATTCAATGTTGATGAATACCGTTCGTGACCTTGAACGGATTGGAGACCATATGGAAAACTTGATGGAGCTCGTGGATTATCAAATATCAAATAAGGTTAAATTATCAGATGAAGCGATGGAAGATCTAGATGAAATGTTTATTTTAACAATTTCAACGATTCAACAAGCAGTAAAGGCGCTTGAGAATGGTGATACAGAAGAAGCAGAAGCGGTTGTGAAGAAAGAAGAAGCCATTGATAAAATGGAGAGAAAACTTCGCAAGCAACACATCGTACGTCTAAACAATGGGGAATGCACAGGCTCTGCTGGTATCGTTTTTGTTGATATCGTAAGTAATCTTGAGCGTATTGGCGACCACGCTGTGAATATCGCTGAAGCTGTCATTGGTGAAGAAGACTGGTAAACAAAACGCAAGAGAGGTGGGCTTAACAGGCTCCCTCCTTGCTTTTTTTACATGTATTCAAAAATAGGAAGGGGCAGGTTTTGTGGATGCTTTGATTTTATTAATCACTTTTATCTGTTTTATCGCTGCATTTATTGGTATCATCTATCCCATTATCCCAACAGTGATTTTTGTAGGATTGGCTTATGTTATCTATGGTCTCTATTTTGGTTTTCAGGCGCTCTCGGTCACGTTTTGGGTCATTCAAATCATATTGATTTTAAGTTTGTTGGCAGCAGATTTCATTAGTAACTTAGTAACGATTAAAAAATTTGGAGGATCGAATGCAGCGATTTGGGGGAGTACGATCGGCCTAGTCTTTGGACCGTTTGTGATTCCGGTCGCTGGGTTGTTTTTAGGAGCAATCATCGGGGCAATTTTAGCCGAACTAGTTGTTCACCGGCGTCCATTAGGTCCGGCTGTCAAAATCGGGATAGGGTCACTGGTAGGCTTTCTCGGCGGGGCCTTTTTAAAAGGATTACTATTGGTGGTCAGTATGTTATATTTTATTTTCGCTCATTTTGTATCGTGAGTATCCGGATAGTTGTAGGCTCCAGTAGGGAATTGCAGCCTTTTATTGATTTATAGTATTGACAATGTTGGAACCCTTTGATAATATAAAAAATGTCTTTAGACAAGTATTCCACAGTAGCTCAGTGGTAGAGCTATCGGCTGTTAACCGATCGGTCGCAGGTTCGAATCCTGCCTGTGGAGCCATTTTGGCGGTGTAGCTCAGCTGGCTAGAGCGTACGGTTCATACCCGTGAGGTCGGGGGTTCGATCCCCTCCGCCGCTACCAAATTGATGGCGACTGTGGCGAAGTGGTTAACGCACCGGATTGTGGCTCCGGCATTCGTGGGTTCGATTCCCATCAGTCGCCCCATTGGACCCTTAGCTCAGTTGGTTAGAGCTGACGGCTCATAACCGTCCGGTCGTAGGTTCGAGTCCTACAGGGTCCACCAATATGATTTATAACTAGGAGGAATACCCAAGTCTGGCTGAAGGGATCGGTCTTGAAAACCGACAGGCGGGTCAAACCGCGCGGGGGTTCGAATCCCTCTTCCTCCGCCATAACGATACATACTAACGATGTTTGTGTTACAACACAAACATCGTTTTTTTTGATGGTATAGGGACGGAGTGCCCGAACAAGGAAGAGTATTAGTGAATAAAGCTTACTCACTACCGCCTTTGGTTGGAGTTTTGTGGTGGGCACCGGGGAAGGCTAGAGATTCGAGGAGTAAGGATCCTTCCCAAGGGTGCGCCAGCAAAGGAGGTGTTCAACGAGTAGGCTTTATTTACCCCGCTTTTGATTCAGTATATGAACGGTACACTGAAGGATAATAAGTCTGTTCAAACAAGAAAGCCCTTTGATTCTAGATGTTGTTCACATTAAGAGGGAAGAACAGGTGTATCTCTTAAAAAGATCCAAACAAAAATTCCGGCAACGATGCAATAAAAGGCAAAATAGGTCAGCTTGGCATTCGTTAGCATGGCCATTAGCCATTTGATACCAACAATGGCAAACGCGAATGAAGCAGCAAATGCGATTGAAACTTCAACCCACATGCCATTATGAAAGAAGTTCGATAACTCGGGTAGTTTTAGTACTGTGATTCCAGCGATAACTGGTATCGATAACAGAAATGAATAGCGAACAGCAGTTTCTTTTGCTAATCCAGACCATAGAGCAACGATAAGTGTACTGCCTGCACGTGAGATTCCCGGTATGACAGCGAGTGCTTGTCCGATGCCGACAATTATTCCATCTTTCCAGGTCATATTTTTCACAGTTCTTGTCCCAGGTGAAATTCCGTGTTCAATTAAAATAAGAAAAATTCCTGTAACAATTAATGAGGCACCGATCGTTGCTGTGTTAGTGATGCGATCATCGACAATCTCTTCAATCCCTTTGCCTACCACCATGGTCACTATGGTAGCGAGAATAATAAACCATCCAAACCGATAGTTGCTATAGTGAGCATTGCTTTTCTTCCGTAAATAAGTAAAGAAATCCTTGGTTATTGCAACAACGTCTCTCCAAAAAAAACAAATAACGGCAAGTAAAGATGCAAAATGAAGAAAAACTTCAAAAACTAATGGCTCGTTTTTTGCCTCAATTCCAAGTAGTTTTTCAGTCAAAATTAAATGAGCAGAACTAGATATCGGTAAAAATTCTGATAACCCTTGGATAATTCCAATGATTAAGGCTTCAAACCAGGTCAAATGAACCCCCCACTTCCTATACATACGTTCGTATCCATATGTATGGCAGGGGTAGCAAAGATATGCTAAAAAAATGGTTTAACTTTTTGTTGAAATGGGTAGTTTATCAATAGAATTATCCTGCTAGAAATAACTTCCACAGTCCTGTGCTTTCTAATTGAAAGTTAAGATTATTTTTGGTATGGTATTACTTGAGAAACTTAGTAAACTTTTCTGTTGCTTATATTTGTTTACTTTTTCTGGGGGATCTCCCTCAAATCACTTTTAGGAGGAGAATGACTTATGGCAAAATATGAATTACCTAATTTACCTTATGATTTTAACGCTTTAGAACCACATATTGATGAAGAAACAATGAAAATTCATCATGGAAAGCATCACAATACTTATGTAACAAAATTAAATGGAGCTCTAGAAGGTCATGATGAGCTTGCAAGTAAAAGTGTTGAAGATCTTGTAAGCAACTTGGATGCCGTTCCAGAAAACATTCGTACGGCTGTACGAAATAACGGTGGTGGACATGCTAACCATACATTATTCTGGCAAATCTTAAGCCCAAATGGTGGCGGAGAGCCTACTGGAGAGCTTGCTGAAGCAATTAACAGCACATTTGGAAGCTTAGATAAGTTCAAAGAAGAATTCGCAGCTGCAGCAGCAGGTCGCTTTGGTTCTGGTTGGGCTTGGTTAATCGTTGATAACGGAAACCTAGCAATTACAAGCACACCAAACCAAGATACGCCTTTAATGGAAGGTAAAACACCAATCCTTGGTCTTGATGTTTGGGAGCATGCTTATTACTTAAATTATCAAAACCGTCGTCCTGATTACATTGCAGCATTCTGGAATGTAGTGAACTGGGATGAGGTTTCAAAGCGTTTTGCAGGAGCTAAATAATTTTTAATTGGTGGTCACCAGTGACCACCAATTTTTTTTGAATTCAGGCCACCTACAAAAAAGTTTTGTCTTTGTATAAGCGTAAACAGAAAAGGCAAACTACACGTAAGGGTGGTGGATTCGGGTATGAAAAACGTATTTAAAAAAATGATTGGTGACGTAGAAGTCAATCGTGATTTAATATTGTTATTACTTATTGGAGGACTGTATGCCTTAAGCATTGCCTTGTCAAATACGTTTGTTAATGTTTACTTATGGAAGCAATCTGGGGAATTTATGGATATTGCCCTCTACAATTTAGCGTCTGTCGTTTTGCAGCCGATTACGTTTATATTAGCAGGAAGATGGGCCAAGAAAATTGATCGTGTAATCGTTTTGCGTTTAGGGGTAAGTTTTTTATCGGTTTTCTATTTCACTGTCCTATTTTTAGGTGACAAAGCGAATGAATGGTTGCTAGTACTCGGGGGCCTACTTGGAATTGGCTTTGGTTTTTATTGGTTAGCATTTAATGTGCTTACGTTTGAAATTACTGAGCCAGAAACAAGGGATTTTTTCAATGGTTTTTTAGGGCTTTTGACATCTTTTGCGGGGATGATTGGTCCGATTCTTGCTGGTACATTAATTACTCAGATGGAGAAGTTTACTGGGTATAAAGTCATCTTTGCCATTTCGCTAACCATGTTTGTTGGCGCAGTGATTTTGAGTTTCTTTTTAAAACGTCGTCCAGCAACAGGGTCGTTTTGTTTCCGAAGAATTTTAGCGGAAAGAAAAAATAATGAAAATTGGAAGAGAATCTTACATGCTCACTTTTTTCAAGGGCTTCGTGAAGGAACATTTGTGTTTGTTATTGTAGTCTGGGTTTATATAGCGACACAAAGTGAACTGGCCATTGGTACGTATGGGCTAGTCGCGTCTGCTGTATCTTTTGTCAGTTATTTTGCCGCTACAAGACTGATCAAGCCTCACTATCGAAAAAAAGCGATATTATTTGGCGGGATTGGTCTGTATGTTGCGATTTTCCTGATTGTTTTTGATTTAACATTCACCCGCTTAATTTTATATGCGATTGTGATATCCATTTCATATCCAATCCTTTTAGTCCCCTATATCTCTTTGACCTATGATGTGATTGGTAAAGGGTGGAAAGCAGCGGAAATGAGAGTTGAATATATTGTTGTCCGCGAGCTTTTTCTAAACTTTGGTAGAATTACCTCTATCCTGGCGTTCCTTGCGACCATTACATTTTTTCAAGAAGAGACGGGAATACCTATCCTTTTATTAATTTTAGGTGCCGGTCACTTAGTCATTTATTTCTTTGTCCGCGGCTTAAAAGTAAAGTTTAATAAAGGCGGAGAAAGCTATTCATTTGCTCGGCAAGACCGTGGAGAAGGAGATAGTGGAGGCACGACATTGTAACAATTTCCATTTTGACATCAAAAGGAGATATGATATAATAAACATACAATATCAAACGAAACAGCCTGCCGTGTTTGTGAGCTTCTCCATGTTTCGAACCTTGGATATAAATAGGGAGTTTTAGATTAAAGGCATGACAACAAGCCATTCATGAGTAATGGAAGTTGAAAAATGGTCTTTTGCGAACACCCACCTGCGAGAGTAGGTTCCTGAAACATCGAAGCAACGGCATACGCGGGTTCTCTCTTAGACACCTAAGCTTAGGTGTCTATTCTACTGTAAAGGCTTATATTTTTCTAGCCATATAGAACTAAATGACTACATAGTTGAGTTAGAGCTACCTCCTATATTCGCTTTTAGGTCGCTTCTTAAGGTCAACGTGGTGATTAAAGATATGGCTACAAAAGAACTGAACTGAAAACTCGTTTATACTAGATCATAATAGCGGATGAAGCATATATTGAAAGGACTTTTCATATGGGACAGATGAAAAAGAAAAAAAACCATGTCTCTTCCCGTTTAAATGTACTCTTTTTTGTTGTTTTTATTTTATTTTCTGCCTTAATTCTTAAGCTAGGTATTGTTCAAATTGTTCAAGGGGAAGAGTATGTGAAGCAATTGGAACGAACAAGTAATGTCACAGCTCGAATTGATGCGCCTAGAGGGTTAATGTATGATCGAAACGGTAATATTGTTGTTGATAATGAATTAGAATTATCACTAACCTATACAAATCGAAGAGGTGTCACGAATGAAGAAAAACTTGAAGTTGCTGAAAAATTAGAAACGATGGTTGATATTGATACGTCCAAAGTGACTGAACGTGACATGAAGGATTTCTGGATTATTACGAGGGAAGAAGAAGCCAATGAAAAGGTTTCAATCGAGGAAAGAAGAGAAATTGATGATGTCATGGAAGAGTATCAATTAACACTTGATCGGATTACCGACGAAGAATTAGCTGAAATTTCTGAACGTGAAATGCGCGTTTTAGCGATTAAACGAGAAATGGATCGTGGATATGCCTTATCGCCACAACGGATCAAACAAGGAATTACGACGGAGGAAGCTCATGTCGTTAGTGAGCATCTAGCTGAGTTACCAGGGGTTGATATTCTTCGTGACTCGACCCGTGACTATGTCTATGGTGATTCTTTTCCAACTTTTTTCGGAAACACAGGGCAAATCCATCGTGACAAGTTAGATTATTACCTATCAAGAGGGTATGAACGTTCAGATATTGTTGGTACAAGTTTCCTAGAATTACAATATGAAGATGTGCTCCGTGGGCAGAAAGCAGTTGTTGAAAGTGTAACCAATTCCTCTGGGACGACCATTGGCTCCCCAAATGAAGAGCTTGGGCAGCGCGGCTATGATCTCGTTCTAACGATTGATATGGCATTACAACAGCAAGTAGAGGAGATTATTCGTCAAGAAGTTGATCGTGCGGGTGGTTCCTTTTTAGCAGATAAAGATGCCTACGCCGTCGTGCTAGATCCTAAAACTGGTGAATTGCTATCAATAGCGGGGTACAATGATCATTATGGAACCGTAGGTAATGCTTTTGAAATGGGGTCAACGGTTAAGGCAGCAACGGTGTTGGCTGGATTTGAAACAGGGGTTGTTCAGCCGGGAACTGTAGTTAATGATCGTCCACTTACCTTACCAGGAGGAATCACGAAACGTTCATGGCGAAGCTTTGGTTATATTAATGACCTTAAAGCGCTAGAAGTATCTTCGAATATATTTATGTTTGAAATTGCGATGAGGCTCGCTAATTCAAATGGTAGTCGGTTTATAACAGCTGATGTAAGAGAGGCCTATGATCAGATGCGCTATTATTACAGCCAATTTGGTCTAGGGGTACAAACCGGTGTCGACCTACCCGTCGATTCTCCTGGTCTTAATGGTGGTTATGGTGATCCAGGGAAACTGCTTGATTTAGGAATTGGTCAGTTTGATACGTATACACCATTGCAATTAGCTCAGTTTATAGCGACGATTGCAAATGATGGTTATCGAATGCAACCACGACTAGTAAAGGAAATCCGTGAACCTAGTGCATCAAAGGAGGACCTTGGGCGTGTTATCCATCAATTTGAGCCTACTGTTTTAAATCGTATTGATATGAGTGATGAGCATATTCAGCGAGTGCAAGAAGGATTACGACGTGTTATGCAAGGTTCTGAAGGTACTGCTCGCCAATATTTTGCTAATCGTTCATATAATCCAGCTGGTAAAACGGGTACGGCGCAGGTGACTGTGCACAGAACAAATGATGGTAATAACCAAACCCTTGTTGGATATGCACCATTTGATGATCCAGAAGTGGCTTTCGCGGTGATTGTACCAGGTGTCCAAAGTAGAGGGGGACAATCAGGAATTGCCAACCGAATTGGGCAAGGAATTTTAGATGCTTATTTTGATCTCCAACGTTAACAATGTTTCTATAGATTCATGTAACTAAAAAAACCGCCCATTTGAAGTGGGCGGTTTTTATTGCTTTTTTAACTGATGATGGTGGCAATCTCTTCGAATGACATCTCACTATTTAGTTGATATTCCCCGATATTAATGGATTGTGTTAAATTGTGTTCATGTAAGTAGTTTTGAAATTCATGCTGATCGTTAATGATGTTAGCTTTTTCTAATTCATTGGCAACCTCGCTACTACTCATCCCACGTTCAATCGTAAGATAGGTCTGATAGATGAAGATGCGTTCCGAATCAGGCTCGTCTTCTCGTGTATGATCGCCCTGTTGAAATTCCTCAATCGCCTGGAGTAATTCATCGTGTTCATTAGCCGGTAGGACAACGAGATCTTGCTGCTGTAAGTATTGCTCTATATCTGCGTTAGTTATTTCTAGTTCTTCATTTTCATACTCATATTCAGCTTGTGAGTTACTTTCATAAAAATAAAAGAAAGTCATAATACTGGTTGCGACGAACAGGCCGGTAGCAAACCCTCTAATCCCTTTTTGTGTCATGTTTCAAATACCCTTCCTTTTAGAAATTTACCGTGAACATGTTAACTATGTTGTTTTTCGTTATGTAATAGACTTTCGACTTCATGTTCAGCTAAAGAAGTTAGCTCAGCAATTTTTTCAATCGAATAGCCCGAATCATAATAGTCGTTAACTTCCTGTTTTAATGTTTCTGTAGGCGGGTAAGTATTCGATAAATACTTTTCTTCATGACCGACAAGAATTTCTTCTTCTAAAATTCTGACTTTTTTCTTTAGTTGATAGATTTCCTGCATGAGCGTAATTGAAAAATTTTCAATTTGGTTTTCAACTTCTTTAGAGCGGTCTTTTTTGATGAACGATAACACAAACAAAAGGCATGAAGCGATAAAAAGCGTAATGATAATTAATTCCAATCACGTAACCTCCTTATACCATCAATTCCACATTAACCGATAAACTTTGCTTATAAAATCTATTATACACCTCGAACGACGTTAAGAGAATGATAAACAATACGTAGAGTTTTGACAAAATTCCCTAAAAAACGTTACAAAATAAGGTCTAGGAGTATATTTAACGTAAAATAAAAGGATAAATTTGTCAACAAAAACGGATGAAACGATGATAGCACTTCCAAAAAAAATTTTTTTCTGCTGAAACCCAAGCCTGATAAAAGGGTGACAAATAAAGACAAAATAGACTTCTTGTTTAGTTCATGATTGCACTGTAAGATGATATTGTATTTCGAACAGATCGAATATTTTGTATTAAAGGTTTTGATTAATTGCTTCACTCGAATTCTTACTAGGGAGAAGGAGGCGTAGTGAATAAAGTTTTACATTAAAACAAATAAGAGGATTTAGTGTAATGGGTGAAGTCGTGAATAAATTTTGTAACAGAAAGAAGAGATGACATTGATTCGAGAAAAAATAATCACCGACAAGAAGCAGGAGTATACGTGGGAAGTTCCAAGTCGTTATTATCGTAATCGGTTTGTGTTAGAGGCACAGGCACCGAATGTTCTATATGGCTATTGGGAAGTATCAGATGGCAAACAACAAATGGTTGAACATCATTTTCGTACGAAGTGGCCACAGCTTGAAAAGGTATTACGTGTCTATGATATTACTGCTATTACGTTTAATGGACATAACGCTCACCGCAGCTATGATATTGTCATTCCGGAGATGACTGATAATTGGTTCTTTCACAATCTTGATTCTAATTGTACCTATTGTGTGGATTTTGGAACAAAGACGTATGAAGGGTCTTTTTTTACAATTCTTCGTTCTAATCCGATTGATACACCAAGAGTTGATCAACAACAGTGTGGCATCCATTCGTCAGCTGTATCTAAGTGGAGACAAGGTGTCCAATCAGAACCTGATTGGCTTGAACATTTTAGTACATATTCCTATTATCAAAAATTAAAGTAAGGAGATTGTATGGTGAAAAAAGGATATTATTCAATTGTTTTGCATGCACACCTACCTTATATCCGGCACCAAGAAGCAGATCGTTTAGAAGAAAGGTGGCTGTTTGAAGCAATAACTGAAACGTATATTCCGTTGATCTGGGTTCTTGAAGAGGCGAGCCAAACCAGTATAATCACACTATCACTTTCCCCTCCGCTTCTTGAGATGCTCACGGACCCAGTCATGAAGAGAAGGTATAGAAACTACATTAATCAAACCAAAGTGTTGCTTGAAAAAGAGTTTAATTCCGTCACCGATGAACGAACAAGAGAGATTGTTACCTTTTACAAACAGCGCTATGAACGTATTGAAAAAACCTACCTTGAATGGGACGGAAATATTGTAAATGCTTTTCGATATTTTCACGATCACGAACAGCTTGTCTGCGTGACGAGCTCTGCTACACACACATTTCTTCCCTATTTACAAACAAAAGAAGGCTTACGAACCCAAATTGTTCATGGCATTCAATGCTTTGAAAAACATTTTGGTCAACGCCCACTCGGATTTTGGCTTCCTGAATGTGCATTCACCCCAGGAGTCGATCGCGTTCTTTTTGAAGAGGGCATCCGCTATACATTTGTCGACGAACATGCGTTAAAGGCTGCGGACCCAACCCCCAAAAATGGAAGTGAGGCACCTGTTTTTTCGCCACATGGAGTTGTATTATTTCCTCGAAATGAAAAACTTTCACAGATGGTATGGAGCTCGGTGAGTGGGTACCCAGGTGATTATGATTATCGCGAGTTCTATCGTGATATTGCCTATCAGCGCGACTGGGAATACATTAAACCTTTCGTTCATCACGAAGGCATCCGAATTGACACAGGCTTGAAATATAACCGGATCACAGGGGATCAAGAGGATAAGGATCTTTATGTTCGTGAATGGGCGGAAAAGAAAGTTCAAAGTCATGGTGAGCATTTTATTGCATCCATTCATGATGAACTTCAAAACGTTCAAACCGCTGACCATCCACCAGCTTTACTCTTAACCCCATTTGACGCTGAGTTGTTCGGTCACTGGTGGTTTGAAGGTCCTGAATGGATTTGGCACTTGGTAACAGAGGGAGCGAGTCGCTTACCTTTTATCACGCCACAAGAGTATGTCGAAAAGTATAGTCACGATCTTGAAACAGCTCATGTATCATTTTCAACTTGGGGGAGACGTGGGTATGGTGAGGTGTGGTTAAATGAAAAAAATAGTTGGATGCATCGACATTTACATCAACTTGAAATCGACCTGATTGAAACAACGAGTCAATTTATAAATCCAAGTCAATTAGAAGAAAAGGCGATTGCTCAAATGATCCGAGAATGGATGCTCGCATCAAGCAGTGATTGGGCGTTTATTATTGATAATGAAAGTGCGTCTGACTATGCGATTGAACGTTTTAAAACACACCTAGGGCGCTATCAGCAAGTAAAGGAGAGGTTGTTTAACCAGACAATCTCTTGGCAGTGGTTAACAGAATTTGAATCTAGATTTCCATTCTTGTCCTCGATTGACATTGATATGATGCGTTCTGCTCATGACACGTATATTCAAAAGAAACGCAAAAGTCTTGTTGAACATTCTGTTCCGAATAGTTTGAACATTCTTATGCTCTCTTGGGAGTTTCCACCGATGATGGTTGGTGGGTTAGCTCGTCATGTGTTTGATTTATCACGCGCTCTTTGTGATGAGGGACATCAAGTTCACGTCATTACTGCTGCAGTTGATGGCTATCCCGAATATGAAATCAATCAAGGTGTGCATGTTCACCGAGTGAAAAGTTTACAACCGCATGCAGACCAGTTTTTCCATTGGGTGGGGAGTTTAAATCTAGCGTTAGCGGACTATGGAAGTGAGCTTGCAAAAATGATATCTTTCGATGTCATTCATGCGCATGATTGGCTTGTTAGTGTGGCTGCTAAAGGGCTCAAACATCAGTTAGAACTTCCGCTGGTCGCAACGATTCATGCGACTGAACATGGAAGAAACAATGGGATTCATGATGATCTTCAATATGAAATTAATCAAAAAGAATGGGAGCTAACCTATGAGGCTGATGAAGTCATTGTTTGTAGTCCGTATATGAAGGATGAAGTGGTGCATGTGTTTTCATTACCGAAAGAGAAAGTGTCAATTTTTCCAAATGGTGTAGACCCGCAGTTAATTCACAGTGAAGTTGATGAGCACAAAAAGCGAAGACATGATCATGATATGATCGTCTTTTCGGTCGGTCGAATCGTTAAAGAAAAAGGCTTTCAGACGATTATCGATGCTGCGCCAATCGTACGTGAAAAGCATCCACACGTTAAGTTTTTAATCGCCGGAAAGGGCCCGATGTTAGATGAATATCGAGCACTTGTAGAAGAACGAGGATTAGAAGAATTGGTTCAATTTTTAGGGTTTATAAGTGATGAAGAGCGCAACCAATTATTAACGACATGTGACATCGCTTTATTTCCAAGCCTTTATGAACCGTTTGGTATTGTTGCACTAGAAGGAATGGTTGCAGGCAAACCAACGATTGTTTCTGATACAGGGGGATTAGCTGGCATCATTCGTCATAAAGAAAATGGTCTGAAAATGCTTCCAGGAGATCCGTCGAGTCTTGCTTTGCAAGTTGATCATATGATTACGGATCAGGAAGGAGCGATGAACCTGGCAAAACAGGGAAAGATCGATGCAGAAACTGTTTTTAGTTGGAGAAGTATTGCAGAAGATACGAGTCGGTTGTTTGAAAAACTTTCACTTAAATAGGGGGATTTCTAATCTATGAAAGCTGTTATTATGGCTGGTGGTAAAGGTAGTCGCTTACGTCCGTTAACATGCAATGTGCCAAAACCAATGGTACCGCTTATTCATAAACCTGTGATGGAGTATAGTATTGAGTTATTAAAAAAGCATGGGATCACCGATATTGCGGTCACGCTACAGTACTTGCCTGAACAGATTAGGGAATATTTTGGTGACGGCAGTCGATTTGGAGTAAACCTTCATTATTTTGAGGAAACTACACCTCTTGGGACAGCTGGAAGTATAAAAAATGCGGAATCGTTTCTTGATGAACGTTTTATTGTTATTAGCGGTGATGCGCTGACAGACTTTGATTTATCAGCAGGGATTGACTACCATGAAAAGAAGGACGCCCTTGTCTCGATCTTTATGAAACAAGTTGATTCTCCTCTTGAGTTTGGGGTAATTATGACAAATGAAAATGGAGAGATTATCCGCTTTTTAGAAAAGCCTAGCTGGAGTGAAGTTTTCAGTGATACGGTTAATACAGGGATTTATGTACTTGAACCTGAAATCTTTTCTTATTTAGAGGAAGGCGTACAAACGGATTTTAGCAAGGACTTATTCCCATTATTAATGAAAGAAAATAAGCGTTTATTTGGCTATCAGGCAGATGGTTATTGGTCAGATATCGGAAATTTACAGCAATATCGGCAGACTCAATATGACATGTTGAATCGAAAGGTAACGGTTTCGTTACCAGGTACTGAAATTGAGCCAGGTGTATGGGTTGGTGAGCATGCGATTATTGAAAAAGGAGCAAAGGTTGAAGCACCTGTTTCTATTGGGCCTGGGTCTTTTATTCGTAAGGGTGCCCAAATTGGGGAGCACTCCATTGTCGGACGTAATAATGTCATATCAAGTGGGGCTTCTTTAAAGCGAAGTGTGTTATGGAGTGATATTTATGTCGGTGATCGTACGGAATTAAGAGGGACGACGATCTGTAATGGAACACGATTAGAAGAGGATACATCACTTTATGAACACTCAGTGATAGGTGATCACTGTACCATTGATAAAAAAGTAACCGTTAAGCCGGAAGTGAAAGTTTGGCCAAACAAAGAGGTTGAAGAGTCTTCTATTGTGCACACGTCAATCGTTTGGGGACGAAAAGCTTCGAAAACACTATTTAGTGGTCGTGGCATCTCAGGGTTAGCTAATGTTGAAATCACTCCTGATTTTATGGCTAGGTTAGCATCTGCTTGTGGATCAGTACTTGGGCAAGGGTGCAAGGTTTGTGTTAGTTCAGATAGCTCAGAATTTACACAATTAATGAAACAATCATTTATGCATGGGCTGCATTCTGCCGGAATTAGCACGGTAGATATCGGACCGTCTGTGACACCTTTACTTCGGTTTGTACTCGAACATGAGGAAATGAAGGCTGGGGTCTACTTTCGATTTGCAAACCGACAAAATGAAAAACAAGTTCAAATTGAATTTTTCGACCAAAAAGGACTTCATATTCATCCGGATATTCAACGAAAGATTGAGAATGCGTATTGGCAAGAAGATTACCGCCGGGCAGCCTTTGATTATATTGGGAAATCTGAAGTGGATGTAACGGCAGAAGATAAATATATTCGTGAACTTTTAAACAAGATTAGAAAACATACAGTTCAACAAGCGGGGTTTCGGATTGTTATTGATTACAACCTTCAGCCATATATGAATGTTATACCAAGGCTTCTCAAGGCGTTAAACTGTGAGGTATTCACAGTCCCTTACCGTATGAACACAAGTGAAATGACTCAATTTGTTAGAGCTGTAGATGCTGACCTCGGTGTTTTACTAGGGGAGAGTGGTGAATTTTTAAAGCTTATTGATGAGCATGGGCAGCTTGTCGATGATCATATCATGTTAGCCCTGTATGTGTTGCTACAATTTTATGATGGGAAACATGATCATATGGCGATTCCTGTCCATGCCTCAGATGAGTTAGATGAACTGGCTGAACGATTACATGGTAAAGTGATTCGTTCAAAGGCAGATCCCCGCTCGATGATGGAAACCGAAGGCACGACATTGAGCTTATTGTTTGATTGTCAGTACGCGCTTATTCATATGCTCGAAATGATGGCACTTCAAAAATCAACCGTAGCTGAAATCATCGCTCAGTTACCTACGATTCAAGTTCTACGTGAATCTGTATCATGTCCGAAACAAGCAAAAGGTCAAGTGATGAGAAAGTTAATACAAGATAGTCGCGATGAAAATGTTGAATTATTGGATGGTATCAAAGTAAATCATCCTGAAGGTGGTTGGACACTTATATTGCCTGATCATGAAGAACCGGTATTTACTGTGTATTCACAAGGTAATGATCTTGCTGTTGCAAGGCAGGTATCGATGAACTATGTAAATAAGATAAGAAAATATCAGCAAGTCACTTAATAAGAGTATATTTTCATTGTTGGAAGCTAGAGTAGACGGTGTTCATTCATTGGCAAGGTTCCCCTACAAACTTAGCTTGATTAATAGTTATGGTTTTGGTATTATAAAAAAGTATGAAATGAAGTAAACAGGTTTGGAGGGAAAATAGATGCGCGTAAATATTACTTTAGCTTGCACTGAAACTGGTGATCGTAACTATATCACTACTAAAAATAAACGTACTAACCCAGAGCGTCTTGAGCTAAAAAAATACAGCCCAAGATTAAAAAAATACACGCTCCATCGTGAAACAAAGTAAGCAGCGGGATTTTTATCCTCTGCTTTTTTTTTGCCATTTTTTAAGCATAGACCCTATTTAATCACTGTGGTAGATCATGTATAGTTAATGATAAATAGAGGCATTCATTTTGGTGGAGGGAGCTTATCATGGATAAAAGCACATTAAGATCTGAAATGAAACAGAAACTGAAGCAACTACCAAAAGATTCATATGATCGTAACTCGTTACGTATTTGTCAGCGATTGATCGAACAGCCTCAATGGCAAGAAGCAAAAACGATTGGAATGACAATTTCGATGACTGAAAAAAGAGAAGTTGATACGACACCAGTGATTGAAAAGGCTTGGCAACAAGGAAAGCAGGTTGTCATTCCCAAAACGTTTCCTTCTAATCATCGCTTAGAATTTTACAAACTGAGCTCGTTTGATCAATTAGAAGAAACGAATTTTGGCTTGAAAGAACCGAAGACTGAACAGACAGATTTAGTTCAACCGAGAGCGATAGATTTCTTAATTGTTCCAGGCGTAGTCTTTGACTATGACAAGTATCGCATTGGTTTTGGTGGTGGCTACTATGATCGCTTTTTAACGAGGTATGATGGTCCTACTTGTTCGTTGGCGTTTGAGTGCCAGCTTGTCTCGAAAGTTCCGCGTGAACCTTTTGATCTACCAGTGGCTACGATTATTACAAATGAGCGGGTTTATGAATAATGGCTTTTTTGATGGTGATGGGTGTTATCATCGCGAGTTACCTTGCTTATAAAAAGGGAGCACTTACTGTCTCTGGTACCATTGGTGCGATTGTTGTAGGAACAATCATTGCAATAGGTACAGGAATCAAAGGCCTCGCACTATTAGCGACCTTTTTTATCACATCCACATTTTTGAGCTTTTACAAAAAAGATCGAAAAGCAAACAGTGTGGTTGAAAAAGACGATCAACGTGATGGTATGCAAGTGTTCGCTAATGGAGGACTCGCCGCTTGCGCTTCGCTATTTTATCTATTAGATCCTTCTTTCGTTTGGATTGGTGCTTTTATCGGTGCGTTTGCTGCGGCAACTTCAGATACCTGGGCATCAGAAGTCGGAAGCTTAAGCCAGAAACAGCCGATTCATATCGGTAAGTGGCAGGCGGTTCCTCGTGGAACGTCAGGTGCAGTTTCGTCCTTAGGGATGTTCGCAGCTGTTTGTGGGGCTAGTCTCATTGCTATGGTTGGAATGTTCCTATGGTGGGAAGAGGGATCATGGGGGCTTTGGATGAGCTTGGCAATTGCCGGCTTTTTAGGGAATATCGCAGATACAGTGGTTGGTGCGAGTGCCCAAGTTACTTATTTTTGTAAGCTGTGTCAGAGCGAAACGGAGCAAACGAGTCATTGCGGTTGTAAAACGGTAAAGGTAGCTGGGGTTTCCTCAGTAAATAATGATACTGTCAATGTCGTGTGTACGTTGTCAGGAGCTATTTTGGGCGGGCTGGCAGTCGTTTTATTTTGAGAAAGAAGTGGAGAGTGAAGGTAGTATGGAAAATAGAAAGTTTGAACGCTATTCAAGACAGATGTTATTTGCCCCGATCGGTTCAGAGGGGCAAAAAAAATTGGCATCAAAAAAAGTATTGATTGTTGGTATGGGGGCTTTAGGTACAGTATTAGCTAATCATTTCGTTCGTGCTGGTGTAGGGCATGTTCGTTTTGCTGATCGTGATTATGTTGAACAGAGTAATTTACAACGACAAATGCTATTTGATGAAAGTGATGTAAGCGAGTCGCTCCCGAAAGCTGTCGCTGCAGAAAATAAATTAAGGAAAATCAACTCCGATGTGATAGTAGAAGGTGTTGTAACTGATGTGACGACAGCTACCATTGATGAGTTGATGTCAGGGGTTGATCTCGTCGTCGATGGTACTGATAACTTTCAAACGCGCTTTTTAATGAATGATGCGTGTTTTAAAGCTGGGATTCCGTTTGTTTATGGTGGTGCTGTTAGTTCACGAGGGATGTCAGGTATGTTTATTCCAGGTAAAACGCCGTGCTTGCGTTGTTTTATAAATCATGGGGATACTAGTGGACAAACGTGTGATACGATCGGAGTCATCGCTCCGGTCGTTGATATTGTCGCTTCGTTTCAAGCGATTGAAGCGCTAAAATATTTAGTTGGCGACCAAAGAGCAGAGAGAAAAAGCTTACTCACGTTTGATGTATGGAATTATCATATGTTTGAAATGAAATATAAAAAATCAAAAGAAAGTTGCCCAACGTGTAGTTTAGGAGAATATCCTGCGCTAGAGGAAGATGATTCGGACACGATGACTTCATTGTGCGGAAGAGAAACGGTTCAAATACAAATGGGACAACCACTAGAATTGGATGAGTGGGCTGAAAAGTTAAAGGGAGTGGCAACTGTACAAAAAACACCATTCTTACTTCGTGCCGAATTACCGGAAGGAGAGCGCCTTGTTTTGTTTCCTGATGGTCGAACCTTAGTACAAGGTACAGAAGATGTAACGAGAGCAAAGACATTATATGCTAGGTATATTGGCTTATAGGTTGTAGACCCTATGACTGTGCATGTACGGACAATGAAACGGTCAATGAATGTACGACAGTTAGGAAAGGGGTTTATCCATGTCTGGTAAAACGACACGTGTTGTTATTATCGGTGCTGGTTTTGTCGGTTCCAGCTATGCGTACGCTCTTTTAAATCAGGGTGTCGTAGATGAAATGGTGTTGCTTGACCTTAATCAAGCAAAGGCAAAAGGAGATGCCATGGACTTAAACCATGGCATGCCATATGGATCGCCAATGAAAATTTGGGCTGGGACGTATGAAGATTGCAAACAAGCGGATCTGGTTGTTATTACTGCGGGGGCGAATCAAGCACCGGGGGAGACAAGGCTTGATTTAATTGAAAAGAACACAAAGATTTTTCAATTAATTGTCAATGATGTGATGAGCTCGGGCTTTGATGGTATCTTTGTCGTAGCAACTAATCCTGTCGATATCTTATCTTATGTAACATGGAAGTTTTCCGGATTACCGACAGAGCGAGTCATAGGCTCAGGAACTATTTTGGATACTGTAAGGTTCAGGTTCTTACTAGGAGATTACTTTAATGTAGACCCTAGAAATGTTCATGCATACATTATGGGTGAGCATGGAGATACAGAGCTTCCGGTATGGAGTCATGCCGATATTGGTGGACGACCGATATTAAGTTACCTTAATAGTCATAGCGATATGTATACAAAAGAAAGTTTAGATGACATTTTCATCAATGTACGTGATGCCGCTTATCATATCATCGAGCGTAAGGGAGCAACGTATTACGGAATTGCACTAGGACTCGTTCGTCTAACAAAGGCAATTTTACGAAATGAAAATTCAGTTCTTACTATTTCAGCATTGTTACGTGGTGAATATGGATTAGAAGATATCTATATTGGAGTACCTGCAATTGTGAACGGTCATGGGGTACGTGAAGTGATGGAGTTACAATTGGATCAGGACGAAATGGAACAGTTTCATACCTCAGCGAATGTTTTAAAAGAAGCGATGTTGCCAATCGTTACATCGTATTTTTGATGAATAAACAAGGTGTCAATGAATGATGATTGGTGCCTTGTTTCTTTTTGTCGGTAGAGTAGGGTTACTCACGCCATCTAGTATAGTAAATAAAAAAACTCAGATCAATAAGTTATTATTTTTAAAAAACAAATTGACGTCTACTCATTCCTCCTTTATGATCATAATTAGTAGTTTTTCACTTGAATGCATAAAAGCATAAACGTGTAAAAGGAATGACGAAAGTTTTTTAAAATAATAGGGTGGAGAGGTTATTGATGGCAAAAACGCCGAGTTTATTTGTTTCGTTTTTTACTTTGGTTGGAATGTTAGCAGTTATTTTTTATAGTATTTTTGTGCTTGGAGTTGAACCGCATATCCCGTTAGCGGTTTGTCTAGTTGCTATGGTTGTCATTGGCCTATTGTATGGCTGTAGCTGGGCTAAGATAGAAGAAGGTTTCATTGATGGGATAAAACTTGGGATTAAACCAATTATTATTTTATGCCTAGTTGGTATGGTTATTGCTGTTTGGATGATGAGTGGTACAGTACCGACATTACTAACGATTGGTTTGTCGGTTATTTCACCACAATGGTTCGCGTTAAGTGCGATGTTTATTTGTATCATCGTTTCGAGTTTTTCAGGTAGTTCTTTCACAACGATCGGTACTGTTGGTGTCGCACTCATCGGAGTAGGAATGGCTTTAGGTGTGCCATTGGGGATAGCAGCAGGTGCGATCATTTGTGGGGCATGCTTTGGTGATAAGATGTCGCCCTTGTCAGACACGACGAACTTTGCACCTGGGATCTTAAATGTTGAACTGTTTTCTCATATTCGTCATATGATGTGGACGACGTTTCCGAGCCTGATTATTACAGCAACAATCTTTTTCTTTATTGGTAAAAATAGTACAGATTCTGTACCGTTAGCAAATATTGATGAGGCGATTCAAACCTTAGCAGTGAACTTTAATATCAGTTGGTTAACATTGCTTTCGCCATTACTTGTAGTGGTCATGGCTTTCAAACGTTGGCCGGTGATCCCTGTATTAGTGGTGGGGATTGCTACTGGACTTTTAACAGCACTACTTGTTCAAGGAAATATCACGACGGCTGCCTGGATGGCTGTATTACAGCATGGTTTTACCCTTGAGAGCGGAAATGAAATTGTCGATGGCATTGTTAACCGTGGTGGTTTACAGTCGATGATGTGGTCTGTATCTTTAATTATCATTGCACTCGCATTTGGTGGGATATTACAATCAATTGGATTACTTCAAGCGTTTATTGATGGATTGACAAGATATTTACATCATCAAGGACATTTAATTGCTTCTACAGCCGGAGCATCTATTGGAGTAAATGTGCTTACGGGAGAACAATACTTATCGATTTTATTACCCGGGCAAACGTTTAAACCGTTTTATGAGAAAGCAAACTTACAATTGAAGAATTTATCACGGACAATTGAGGATGCAGGTACGTTAGTAAACCCCCTTATTCCATGGGGCGTTAGTGGTGCCTTTTTTGCAAGTACCTTAGGTGTACCTGTAGCTGAATACTTACCATATGCATTCTTTTTACTGCTATCACCAGTGTTTACCGTTTTACTTGGATATCTTAACATTGGCGTAGCTAAAAAAGCGTAAAGGTGCTCGTGAAAACTTGGATAAAACCACTTGTTTTATGGCAAAGTAAGACGGAGGAGGTAGTCATTATGATGAATCGTGTGATTTCTTTTTTATCACTATTTGCTTCGATTTATGTGCTCTACCGTTATCGCTATCGATTAATAAATATGGTTTTAGGACAACGTTTCTTACGAAGGGCACTAGTAGCACTAACGTTGCAAATACCATATGTCCGAAATCGTTTAATGAATCGGATGGTTTCTTTGCCTTGAGATCCGTATGATAAAAGCACTGTCTGACTAATAGGCAGTGCTTTTATTGTGTAAATGACTTGAGTGATGATACATCTATGACCGTTCACCGAACATTCATTAGTCTTTTGTTTACAATGTTATCGTATCATTCGAAAACCGTCTGATACATTGGTATACTTAACATAATTGGAGGAGTATGATGCGCTGGAATACGATTTGTTTTGATTTAGATAATACACTATTTAGTCATGAACATGCGTTTGAACAGGCGATCACTCACTGTTATTATCAGTTTGTTCAACAATGGCTAGATGAAGGCCGATGCCGTTTACAGCCAGATGCAGCTGACTGGTTTAGGATATTTAAAAGGAATAGTGATTTGTATTGGTCCTCTTATGAGGATGGTCAAATTGGGGAAAAAACGTATCGCCGATTGCGGTATCATGATACAGTTAGGGCGCTTAACCTCCCATACACTGATCGGGAGGCTGACCGTTTTCACCAATATTATGATGCGGTGGTTGCTGATTTTTCTGAACCTTTTCCTGGTCTTCAAAGGTTTATAAAAGCGCTCGTACATGCAAGGGTTAATGTCGGGATAATAACTAATGGTTCAATGGCCAAGCAGTTGCGAAAAATCGATAAATTAGGAATTCGTTCAATTATCCCTGATGATTCGATTATTATCTCTGAAGCCGTTCATGCAGCTAAACCGAGCAAGGCAATTTTTGATGTAGCGAAAATGCGATTATGTACCTCTGAAGCTGAGGTTCCACTATATATTGGGGATTCATGGCAACAGGATGTTGTCGGAGCTCTTGACGCCAACTGGGATGCGATTTATCTAAATACACGTTTCGAAAAACCTAATACAGCACATGAGCCTGTTTGTATTTTTGAATCTTTTACAGATGTAATCGAATTTATTTACGATCAAAACAAATTGAAAGGATGAGTATATGGACGTTTTGCGTCATGACTTATTCTATTGGCAACTCGTCCATTACCTTGTCATTGAACAAGGAATGCGAGTCATTGAAGTAAGTCCAAGTCAACAAGAGATATGGCTTGAACATGAACATAGTAAAAAACGCCGTGTCCTTCGTATCGTACGTGCAGACATTGACTGGGCAAATTGGCTAAGGCGAGAAATTGATACAACGACAAAAAAGTTTGATGATCTCAGAAAACAGTTTGGCGATCGTTCAATGTTGGGGTTGAATATCTATGTTTCGACGTATTCGCCGATTGATGCGTGGGAGCATCATGTCTTAGAAGCGAATAATAATCAATTGAATCCGCGTACGAATGTGGAAACATTCTTGCTTGAAAATCGTAAACAAGAGCGAGTATCCGCTATAAAGCAAGTGTTTGAGCGGATCATGTTACCTGCGCCGAATCTAGCAAATTGGGATTTGGTTGACGAAATAGAGATGGAATACTTGAAGGATGAAGTGTTGCAAGAAGCTAAACGGAGGCGGAAACACGAGGAGTCTCTGTTTACATATGGAAAACCAATCTTTACATATGTTTTATTAGCTGTGATCTTGCTTATGTTTTCGGTTGTTGAATACATAGGGTCAAGCACAAACATGAGAACATTAATTGAATTTGGTGCTAAGTATAATCCGCTGATCGTAGAAGGGGAATGGTGGCGCTTCTTTTCTGCGATGTTTCTTCATATCGGGTTCTTACATTTATTTATGAATTCGTTTGCCTTGTTTTATTTAGGTGGAGCTGTCGAGAAGATCTTCGGTACACGCCGGTTTATCATTATTTATCTTGTTGCTGGTTTGTTTGGCTCGGCGGCAAGTTTTGCTTTCAATGAAGCAGTATCTGCTGGAGCTTCGGGTGCGATTTTTGGATGCTTCGGTGCCCTTTTATACTTTGGTGTCATCCATCGCAGGTTATTTTGGAGAACAATTGGTATGAGTGTCGTTGTTATTTTAACAATTAATCTTGCTCTTGGCTTTGCCGTACCGATGATTGATAATGGTGCCCACATTGGTGGATTAGTAGGGGGGTTTTTGGCCTCTGCCTTTGTTCACCTCCCCAGTCATCTTCCGCGCTGGAAAAAGCAATTTCTCATATTCATTCTCACATCTGCAGCGTTTTTAGCCTTGTTAGGGTTTGGCTTTGTTAACGATAACAAAAGTGGATCACCACTGGTGAACGTGCAACTTGCTCAAGAATATATTCAAGACGATAAATTCGAGAACGCATATCCATTACTCGTTGAAGCGATTGACGAAGGAGTGGAGCTGGCAGAAGCCTACTTTTTACTCGCCTATGTTGAGGCGCACCTTGAACGTTTCGAAGATGCCCACCATCACTTGTTATTGACGATTGAATTGAGAGAAGATTTTCATGAAGCACACTACAACCTTGCTTTAATTTACCTTGAATTAGGCCAAGATGAAGAGGCATTAACATCCGTAACACGTGCGCTGGAACATGAGCCCGACGATGAAAACTATCGTCTTTTATATGAAGAACTGCATCAGGAATGATTACGGTGAAAGGGTTTGTAACAGTTGCACCCTTTCACCGTCTTTGGTTTGAAAAACAATGATAAAATGATCGCTTGTTTCATGGATTAAAATTAGTGGTATTGAACTCCCGATTGGGCTGATGACAGACCCGTCATTCATTTTTATCCCTAAAAAATAGTTCTTGTAAATGCCCTCCCATAAGCCACCGATCACTTTTGAGGTTTCTTTTTGAGTGAGTCCTGGTAGAGGCTCGTCTTGATACTGTTTTAATTGTGTTAGTGGCAGTTTAGAGTACTTGTCAGTTGGGACGTTATAAAAATCAATGAGGTCATTCCAAACGTAATTCAATTGTTGAGAGACGATTGAATCTAAAATCGTTTTCGCTTCACGTTCTTTTCCATTACTTGGCTCCTTGAATGACTGTAACGGGGTTAATGGCGAGTCAATAACATATAATTGGTCATAGCTCATCTTCTGGCTACTCTTGATCTCATCATTTGGGTAATGCATTTCGGCATGATGAAAACTAATGGCTTCGAAATGCCCACTATCTTCCCCTGCAACCCGCTCTTCAAGAGAAAGACTCTGGCTATCCTCTTGCCAGGTAGACATCGTTTCCTTTAAGCGCCCATCCTCAAAAAGTAGAGAAAGGTCTTGTCTTAAATAAGCAACTTGATCCAAGCTCGATTCGGTATTCCAATCAAGTGTGTATTCATCCTCGTCTTCTAAAAGGAGAACTTGTAGTGATGTTGATGTTTCAAGGTAATTCACATTCGGGTCAATCGGAAAGAAAGTTAACGTCTCTCGTAATGAGTCTTTGCTCGTCAGAAAACTTAAAAAGAAGCCCATGACGAAAGCGATTAAAATCAGTAGCAACACTCGTTTTTTTTTCATAATAAACCTCCAACGGACAGCCTATGATGTCTTATAACTATGTTCGTCCCATCTGAAATATGAGGGACTTTATCAAAACGTTTTTTACATCGATCGTGTCCTCTAAAAGAATCTTACAAAACATGTATGGAAAAAAGTGTGATGAAGAACACTATAGGCTGAGTGGAGGCGATAGGTTATGAGTAATGAGACGAAACATCCAGTTCGTTCAAGTTTGGCTGAAAATGTCGCTTATTTAAAGAAAGAGCTGGGTGTTGATAAGAGCTTTGATATGATTCATATCGAGCTTGAATATGCTGAATTAGAGATGTCTTTATTTTTAGTTGATGGCTTTGGGAAAGACCAAGCAATAACACAAATTCAAAGGGAGTTAGGTCGAACAACAAAAGAAGACCTTGGCTCGAACCCATTAGAAAAATTAATTAAAAATCGTATCCCATATGTTGAAATTGATACGAGTGATGATTTAGATGAGGTTGTTGATGAGGTACTAGCGGGACCTGCAGCTCTTGTAGTTGAAGGCATCGACAAAGTGATCTTGGTTGATACGAGAACATATCCAGTTCGTGGTCCTGAAGAACCAGATACGGAGCAAGTAATTCGTGGTGCCAAGGATGGCTTTGTTGAAACACTAGTTGAAAATGTGGCGTTAACGCGGCGCCGAGTACGAGATCGTACCCTCCGCATTGAATATGAAAAGGTCGGTAGGCGATCAAAAACCGATTTATGTATCTCTTATATTGAGGATATCGCAGATCCAAAGATTGTAGACCATGTTAAGAAGTCGTTAAAGAAAATTACGACTGATGGCTTACCGATGGGGGATAAAACGATAGAGGAGTTTATTTTTGGCAGACATGTTAATCCCTATCCGATGGTCCGTTACACGGAGCGTCCAGATGTTGCTGCAACGCATTTATTTGAGGGTCATGTCATTGTCATGGTGGATGGCTCGCCAAGTGTCATCATTACACCGACAACATTTTGGCATCACCTGCAGCATGCAGAAGAATATCGGCAAAAACCATTGATTGGTGCAGCCCTACGCGGTGTTCGTTTTGCTGCTATATGGACGTCTATCTTTTTAATGCCTCTATGGTACTTAATGGCAACTAACGAAAATTTATTGCCCAATGTGATTCAATATGTTGGACCAGAAGACGAGGGGCAAATTTCTTTGCTGACCCAGTTTATATTAGCGGAGGTTGGGATTGAAATGTTGAGGATGGCTGCTATACATACTCCTTCAGCCCTCGCGACCGCACTTGGGTTAGTGGCTGCGATTCTCATTGGTGAAGTTGCTATAGAAGTCGGTTTATTTTCGCCAGAAGTTGTCCTTTATCTAGCCGTTGCTGCGGTAGGCTCGTTTGCGACACCAAGTTATGAAATGAGTCTCGCCAATCGCTTGATTCGTGTGGCATTATTAGTTGTAACCGCGATTTTCGGGGTCGGTGGCTTTGTTGGTGGTACCTTACTATTGATTGTATGGCTCGCGAGTATGAAAGTGTATGACACGCCGTATTTATGGCCTTTTCTTCCGTTTGAGTATCGCGCATTCCGTGATGTAATTGTCCGAACGCCAATTCCATTGAAACATCAACGGCCACGGTCTATCCACCCACAGGATATGGATCGGTAAAAGTGAAAGGCTATGACACCGTTTGTTTCGGTTTCAGTACTGTGAGATGTAACAAGAATAAACAAACACGCATCGATAATAATAGCTCGATGCGTGTTTTGCTTGCCAGCTTCATATACGCTCTAATTATTCATTCAATCACCCATTTCAGACTTGTAAAGGTCATCTTTGATAAAAATGTCTGTCTGGTTAATCGCTTCTTGTTTGCTTGCGAGGACAAGTCCGATTGGGGTCTCGTGTTCAACATTAACAACTGTAAAAGGGACTTGAAATTGATTAGCTTGTTTTACATAATTTGCATACAATTGATAGCTTAAGCTGCCATTTATAAATAATTGAATGTTTCTTTTTGATTTCATAATGTCAATTGCCTCGTCGTACATCCCTTTTTGGATGACTTGTTTTTTTGTGAGTGCTAGGTAGATTCGTTCAACAATCGTTGACAAGAACATTCTTCGCTCATCAGGTTTCGTTTCAGGAGTTCCGTATAGCCCACGTTCTAGTGCTTCTTGTAATTTATCTGACATTCGTATTCCCTCTTTCATCTAGGCATTGTTTATTTCTTGTCCTTATTTTCATGGAGTCTACATATAGTAACATAAACGCTTGGATAAGCGTATGAACATTGTATGGAAAACACAGAAGAGACGTTCGTCATTTCATCATGTCAGGCAAAGGAGGACGTTAGGCAGTGATGCAGTTGATCTCATTGTTAGCTTTCGCAAGTGGTGTTGGTATCGCTTTTGGTGGCTTGCTAATATCAAAAAGGACGTTGCCCCATCACTTTGTCACCTTGTCGATTACGTTGTTTTTTACTTTCTCGATCTACTTGGGAATGCTTCTCGGTCAATGGGTTGGGCAGTTGATTGGGATTCCTCTAATCAGTATAATTATCGGGTTGTTTTGTGTTGTATTTATCGTATTTTGCTTTCTCCATTATCACCCAACTTTGGGTTTCTTCCATAGTGAAGACAAGAAAATTTGGATTAGCACGTTTTTATTATTTCTATTTATGGGTCTTGAATATGCAACCGCTGACCTGAGTAAATGGTTCGTGATTTTATTCGGCTTCATTTTTTTGCTGTCAGTGATTGGTGGTGCCCGTGTTCAACACCGAATTTATGAACGATTATGGAGAAATCCAATCCCATCTTTTCTTCCTTTAGTTTTGTTACTTTTCATCGCTGTTATGAAATTGTTATAATAAGCTTGAGTAGGTGAGAGCTTATGAAAACGATCATGGATATTCAACAATTACTAAAGCGGTTTGGAACGATTATTTATACTGGTGACCGCTTAAGTGATTTTACATTAATGGAAGAAGAACTCCGTGAGCTGTACCAATGGGAGATGATTGATTCACAAACATTTCAACAAGCACTGCTATTGTTGCGCACGGAAGCATCTAAGCTGAAATCATAGTAATACTAATTCATGTACGAACGAAAAAACAACAAAGAATGGATTAAAGGTGATGAACGAATGACAGAAAAATGGCTTGTTGGTGTCGATGTCGGTGGCACAACAACTAAGATGGCTTTTATTACAGAGATAGGTGACATTGTAAAGAAGTGGGAAATTAATACGAATACAAAAGATGCAGGGAAGCATATTACTACTGAAATTGCAAATTCGATTACAGAACAGCTACAAACCCTTGGGCAGCAAAAGCAAATGCTCATAGGGATTGGTGTAGGTGCGCCTGGCTTTATTGATATGGAGACTGGGTTCATTTACAAAGCAGTGAATATTGGTTGGGAAAACTTCCCGCTAAAAGATGAGCTAGAACAAGCAACAGGACTTCCGGTTATTGTTGATAACGATGCAAATATCGCAGCTGTCGGAGAAATGTGGAGGGGTGCTGGTGATAAAGCCGAGCATTTGCTCTGTGTCACCTTAGGAACTGGCGTAGGTGGCGGTGTGATCGTCAATGGTGAGATTTTGCACGGTGTTAATGGCATGGCTGGTGAAATTGGTCATTTGACCTCAATTGCAGAAGGTGGTGCTCCATGTAATTGTGGGAAAACAGGTTGTTTAGAAACGATCGCATCGGCTACTGGAATTTCGAGGCTAGCTAAGGAAGGGATCGAAAAACAAAAAGATAGTCTTCTATACACTGTCAATGAGAGAAAGGGCGAAATCTCGGCAAAGGATGTGTTTGAGGCAGCTAAAGGAGGAGACGAATTAGCAATTGAGGTTGTGAAATCAGTTTCTCTTCATTTAGGCTTAGCCATTGCTAATTTAGCGAATGCGTTAAACCCTGAGAAAATTGTCATTGGTGGTGGCGTATCAAATGCTGGTGATATATTGTTAACACATGTTCAGGATGCGTTTCAACGGTTTGCTTTGTCACGAGCACAAGAAGGTGTGGAAGTAACGATTGCGACATTAGGAAATGATGCTGGTGTCATCGGCGGTGCATTTTTAGCAAAAACAAGCCATGATAAAAGCTAGGAAAAAAATCCTAGCTTTTTTTTGTAGGTGTTATCGATTAAAATGGACTTAGATGTTGTTCAACAGCAAGTTACATGCGGACAAAGAGTAGAACATAATAGATCAGCTTTCATAGTATAGTAATAGCAGTATAGATGATAGAGGGGATGGATGGTTCCCTTTTGCAAGGATTGTTGATCATGTGGAGTGATTGAAATTCTTAATGATGCGTTAATGACGAATGAGGGCGTTCGTGATCCGATTACCGACCTTTAGATGATGCTCTATGAATGGCTGAGAAACTGTTAATAGGGTTATAGTTTAAATGGTTTGCTTTTTAAAAGATGAGCTGGGTGAATAACATTAGTAATGATTCATAGGATCACTTATGAAACGTAAGTGTATAGTGGATGGACTTCGTAAATGATAAACTACTTGAAGTGAAGGAGAATGAGTGATGACAGCGTATCGTGTAGAACGGGATTTGTTAGGTGAAAAAAAAGTGCCTGTTGATGCTTATTATGGCATCCAAACCATGCGTGCAAAAGAAAACTTTCCAATCACAGGTTATCCACCTCATAAGGAATTAATACGTGCATTCGGTTTTGTGAAGAAAGCAGCAGCGATGGCTAACCGTGATGTTGGTGTATTAAATCCGAAGATTGCCAAAGCAATCATTTCAGCAAGTGAGGAAGTGATCGAAGGGAAATTGAACGATCATTTCGTTGTAGATTCGATCCAAGGGGGAGCAGGCACATCCTTTAATATGAATGCCAATGAAGTCATTGCGAACCGTGCGATTGAATTATTAGGTGGAAAAAAAGGTGAATATATTAAAGTTAGTCCTAACACCCATGTGAACATGGCCCAGTCAACAAATGATGCGTTCCCAACAGCTATTCATATCGCATGCCTGAATTTATCTCAAGGCTTAACAGATATACTTGAAGAATTGATTGATTCTCTAAAAGAGAAAGAAGCCGAGTTTGATGATGTGATCAAAATGGGACGGACCCATTTACAAGACGCAGTACCGATCCGTTTAGGTCAAGAATTTGGAGCATATCGACGTATGATACAACGTGACTTAAAACGTGTGCAGAACTCAGTGTTTGAGTTGTATGAAATTAATATGGGTGCAACAGCGGTTGGAACAGGCTTAAACGCAAAGCCTGAATATATAAAAAAAGTGGCAGCACATTTGTCAGAAGTAACAGAGATGCCGTTCCGTACAGCTGAAGACTTAGTGGATGCTACCCAAAACACAGATGCATACACAACACTTTCAAGCGCGTTAAAAATTTTAGCGATTAATCTTTCTAAAATGGCTAATGATTTACGACTAATGAGCTCAGGTCCGCGTACGGGAATTAACGAGATTAATTTACCATCAAGACAACCCGGGTCTTCGATTATGCCTGGAAAGGTTAATCCTGTTATGTGTGAGGTTATTAATCAGATTTCATTCCAGGTGATAGGTAATGACCATACGATTAGCTTGGCTTCAGAAGCAGGACAGTTAGAGCTTAATGTAATGGAGCCTGTACTTGTCTTTAATTTATTGCAGTCACTCTCGACACTGCAAAATGGTATTCAAGTATTTAAAAAGTTTGCTATTGATGGGATTACAGCAAATATTGAGCATTGTCGTGATATGGTTGAGCGCAGTGTTGGTATTATTACTGCAATTAACCCACACGTTGGTTATGAGACAGCTTCAAAAATTGCCAAGGAAGCAATCGAGACGGATCGACCGGTTCGTGAAATTTGCTTAGAACGTGGGATCTTATCAGAAAAAGAGTTAAATGAAATACTTGACCCAAAAGAAATGACGAACCCAGGTATTGCAGGAGCACATTACATTTTTAATTAAAATCGTCAGAAGGAGCGGGATGTCGCAGGTGATGTCCCGCTTTTTGAATTCGTCAACGTATGAATTGAGAGTTGTGAGTAAAAATGAGATAATAGGTGAGGTCAAAAAACAACCTCAAATGGAAAAAGAGAATAAAAAGTGAACGGGGGAGAAAATGGAAAGAGTGCTCATCGTAATTAGTTTATTTATCTTTCTATTATCAGGGTGTCAGTATGCGGATAAAGATGTGATAGTAGCAAGTGATCGACTGCTGAATCTCCATGAAAAACGGCAAATCCCCTCAGAATTTTATGGCCATAATGTACGATATCCTATTAAGACCAGTTCTTCTCGTTCTTTTATTGAAATAAGTGAATGGTTCGATGAACATACTGTTTTGTATTTAAAAGATGAAGAAGGCATCGCGAGGTTGCTTAAGCATAATGTTACAAACGGTGACGAGCAGGGATTCTTTCAAACCGAGGAAGCTATTTCAAATGTGACTGCGAACCATGATTATAGTTATTACGCCATTGAAACGGTGACTCGAGACTACGATGTATCATTATACCTAATAGATCGCGATGGCTTTATTCGTTATCAAATACAAGAGTTAGGTGAAGATTACTCCGTGTTTTGGAATCCTTATCAGCCAGAAGAACTTGTTGTTGTTTCATTTTTGCCGAACTGGGAATCGCAATTATACTATGTTAATGTCGCTAACGGTCAAATTTCTCCAATCGAATTAGACCAGACGTTTATCCAGTGGCTAGATATAAATCGGCTAGGGTATTTACATTGGGATCAAGACGAGCCGAGTTATTTTTCTTCTTTGTTCTCTTATGATATGAAGACAAACCAAAAAGTGTTAGTCGAAGAGGACATTTTATCATTTTTTTCATTTCCTAATCACAACTATTTGATCATTGATGTTGATTCAATCGATGAACTGATGTCCACGTATACCTTTTTCAAAGAAAACGAGACGATTCGTCAAATTGAGGTTCCAATATTAAATACGTATTCTGAGCAATGGTGGGTCCCTTATTTCACATTTGACCAAATGAACAGTATTTTTTACTATTTGAGACCTTTCTATAGTGGTAATTACGTTGATTATGAGGATGGATTTGAGTTAGTAGCACTTGATATTCGTTCTGGAGATGAAGAAGTGATCATTGAAGTGGAAAATGATGCACCGTTGAAACTATCGCCTGATGGGGAATCGATGTTGTATGGCTACCAATATGAACACCTCATTGATCTTAATGGAAATCAAATGGTTGATTTGTTCGTGCAATCAAATCGTTTTTAAACGATGGAACAATTGTTGTATTCTTATTAATTTATGTCATAATAGAGATTGATGGTACTACATTTGAAAAGACTAGGGGTGTCTATCGTGAGTAGGCTGAGAAAAAGGTGTTTCCTTTTACCCTTGAACCTGATCTGGAGATCCCAGCGTAGGAAAGTCGACTAATGAATGATGAACTTTAGCCGTAATCCACGTCGTTGGGTTATGGTTATTTGCATTGATAGTACTATATGGAAGGAATCTTCCAATCTAATTCCTAACTGGAGCAACGAGAGGAATGAAGACGATAGAAGGGTAGGGACAGTTATGAAGGATTTTAAACTGTATGCAATTACCGGAGAAGAATTTCACAGAGGTCGCGAGCTTACAAAAGTGATGGAAGAAGCGATTCTTGGTGGAGTTGATATTATTCAACTCCGTGATAAAAAAAGTAGTAAACGAGATGTTTTGCAAAAGGCACGTAAATTGAGAGAATTAACGAATAAGCATAATGTCACATTTATAGTGAACGACCATATTGATGTTGCACTTGCCGTTGATGCAGATGGCATTCATCTTGGTCAAGATGATCTTCCTATTCAAGAAGCGAGAAAAATTGTTGGAAATGACAAGATCATTGGCATCTCTACTCATGCGATTGAAGAAGCGAGAGCAGCTGAGCGGGATGGGGCAGATTATATTGGTGTTGGGCCTGTATTCCCAACCAATAGCAAGGAAGATGTTGTAGACCCTGTTACAACGGATTATGTTAGCCAAATTGCAAGGGAAATAAACATTCCCTTTGTTGCCATTGGAGGGATTAAGCTTCATAACGTCGATCAGGTACTAGCAGCTGGTGCGATGAGAATTTGTGCGATTAGTGAAATTGTCGGTAGTGATGATGTGAAAGGAACCTGTGAAACGTTTATTAAAAAAATTAACGGTGAGGAGAGCTAAGATGCTACTTTATATTAATGGCGAAGAGAAACAACTAGATGTTTCGAAACTTGATGAAGTCGTCAAACATTACCAATTAGAAGGCAACCTTGTCGTAACAGAGATCAATGGGGAAATTGTTGATCGTGAAGATTGGGAAGATACAGAGCTAAAAGAAGGTATGAAAATAGAGCTTGTTCATTTTGTAGGAGGAGGGTGAACCCTATGAAAACAAACGATAAATTAGTTATTGCAGGAAAAGAGCTATCATCACGATTTTTCTTAGGAACGGGGCGTTACCCGAATCCATTTGTCCAAAATGAAGCGATCAAAGCATCAGGTACAGAGGTGTTAACATTTGCAATTCGACGTGTTAACCTTGAGGCGCCAGATGAGGATGCTATTTTGCAGCACCTAGAAGGGCAAACGTTTACGTACTTACCAAACACATCAGGGGCAAAAACAGCGGAGGAAGCGATCCGTATTGCACGACTTGCAAAGGCATCTGGGTTAAGTAATTGGATTAAAATTGAAGTAAGTGTTAATGAAAAGACATTACTACCCGATCCAATTGAAACCCTAAAAGCAACAGAAGTATTAGCAAATGAGGGTTTTGTTGTGCTCCCTTATACATCTGATGATCCAGTCATTTGTAAGCGACTTGAAGAAGCAGGGGCAGCTGCGGTGATGCCAGGTGGTGCTCCGATTGGAACGGGATTAGGAATTCTAAATCCTTACAATTTATCATTGATTGTTGAAGAAGCGAATGTTCCAATCATCGTTGATGCTGGTCTAGGGTCTGCTCAAGATATCGTTCAAGCGATGGAGTTAGGGGTAGATGGTGTGTTAATGAATACACCTGTTGCAAAAGCAAAAGACCCAGTGACAATGGCAAAAGCAATGAAGCATGCAATTGAAGCAGGGCGCTTGTCATATCTAGCGGGGCGAATACCGAAGAAGCGTTATGCGACAGCAAGCAGTGGCTATGAAACTCACATGATCAAATAACCTGTTGGGGTTATCACATAAGTGACGGCATAACTCAGGCATAATAAACAGCTTGTGCCTGAGACTACCCTTACTGACCTTTGATTTAAGTTTTAATTTTTATAGAAAAGAGTGAATGTGATGGGAGAGCGTATTGTTGTACTAGGTGGAGGAATTATTGGGTTGGCTACTGCATTTGAGTGTCAAAGACGCGGGTATAAGGTTACAATCCTCGAAAAGGTGACGTGTGGTGGACAAGCGTCAGGAGCTGCAGCAGGAATGCTTGCTCCTTATTCAGAAATTGAAGAGGATCCTGATGACTTTTTTCGCTTGTGTTTAGCTAGCTTAAAACTATATCCAAAATGGCAGCAGGAAGTCAAAGATATTGCAAAGGCCGAATTTGAATATACAAATTCAGGGAGCTTACATTGTGTTTATCATGAAGCTGACTTATTATCATTAGAATCAAGACAACAATGGCAGGGAGACTTTGGTGCTGAGGCAGACATCTTGCAAGGGGAAGAACTCTATAAACGTGAACCGGAGTTATCTAAAGAAATCATTGCAGCGATGTACTATCCTGAAGAGAGTCATGTATTTGCACCCGACTATGTGAAGGCCCTTGAACAAGCGTGTCGAAACATTGGAGTACAAATTTATGAACAATTAGAGCAAGTTGATGTTGTTAATTGGGAAGAAGAGATACATTTGGTTGCCAAAGATGGACAAAGCTTTACAGGAGACCGACTCGTCATTTGCTCTGGAGCATGGGCATCTGAATTAGAGGGAACATTTGGATTATCCATTCCTGTACATCCGATCCGTGGACAAATTTGTGCCTACGATATGCCTGTAGGAAAAGTTAAGCATATCCTTTACTCTAGTCAAGGCTATTTAGTTCCAAAAGGAAATGGAACATTAGTTAATGGTGCTTCAGAGGATATTGCGGGTTTTAACACAACCGTAACTGAAAGAGGAATTCGCAGGTTAACAAATTGGAATAAAAATGTTTTGCCATACTTAGCAAACGAAATCCCATTCCATGAATGGGCGGGTTTGCGTCCAGCCACTCAAGATGGATATCCACTTATCGGGAAATTGTCAACAGCACCACATGTGATCTTTGCTACTGGGCATTATCGCAATGGAATTTTGTTGAGTCCAGTCACAGCACATATCGTAGCCGATTTATTAGAAGGTCAGCGTGATCGAGTTCCATTGCAAATGTTTGCCCCAGAGCGATTTAGTTAAGGACATATCATTCAAGTTGAAGGGGGAGCGAGAATGGCGATAAGAAAAGCATTGACGATAGCTGGCTCAGATAGCGGTGGTGGTGCTGGTATTCAAGCAGACTTAAAAACATTTCAAGAATTAGGTGTGTTTGGGACGAGTGCGATTACGGCGCTAACTGCTCAAAATACATTAGGCGTGCATGGGGTATTCCCGCAATCATTGGAAGCGATTGAAGCACAGCTCGATGCGGTACTTACTGATATTGGAACAGATGCAGTGAAAACAGGGATGCTATTTTCTGCTGATATTATTCGTTTAGTGGCACAAAAACTAAGTGAATATCAGGTTACTAATGTTGTTGTAGACCCAGTGATGATTGCCAAGGGCGGGGCAACACTTTTACAGCAACAGGCGATGACTGCATTAACTGAAGAACTGTTACCTATTGCGACAGTGATTACACCAAACTTGCCTGAAGCGAGTCAAATTCTAGGTAGCACTTCGATTACTACAATTGCGGACATGGAAGATGCTGCTGTAGAACTTCATAAACTTGGACCGAAATATGTTGTGTTAAAAGGCGGACACTTAGAGGGTGAACAGTCTCCAGACCTGTTGTATGATGGAGAGCAGTTACTTCCGTTTTATTCTGAACGAATTGAGACAAAGCACACGCATGGTACAGGATGTACGTTTGCCGCAGCGATTGCCGCAGAATTAGCAAAAGGTGCTACCATTGCTGAAGCTGTTAAAACAGCCAAAGTGTTCATAACTGAAGCGATTGCTTCATCGTTAGCGATCGGACGTGGAATAGGTCCGACTAATCATTCAGCTTATCGACAAATGAAAAAGTAAAGAGGTGAGCGTGAACTTCACGCTCTTTTTCATGGAGATGTATATTCATAAAATACGGGCACAACGATTGAGATATAACGTGAATCTCTAAGTAAGCGTCAAAGGATCAATATAAATGAGTAGGTGATAAGGTTGGATTATTGTTTTATGCGCACAGATACAGGCTATGATGCAATTATCCTAGCTATGAAAAATGAAAGCGGGCGTTACTCTGTTTTTCTATTAGCAGACAAGAAACAACCTGAGCTGTGGTTATTTGAAGGTGAAGAAGCTACCTTAAAAATGCGGGTGAGACAATGGTGTAAAACGAACCTTCCTGATGAATTAAAAATGATGAAGTTGAATGTCAAAATGAATCGTACAGCATATATGAAGGTCAAGGCATTTTTACAGAAGGAAAAGTTACCTTATGAAGTGAAAAAGAAGGATTTTTATGTTAGAAATAAGGACATCACATTTATTAAAGAAAGGATGTCTAGATTTATGGAGAATGATGAAGCGTGAGTCATTATATTGAATTATCTAATGTAAGCACACAGCAGTTGTCTAATATTACGTTAACGGTGGAAAAAGGTGAGTGCCTCGCATTAATCGGACCTTCAGGTGCAGGAAAAAGTAGCTTGTTGAAACTGCTTAATCGTTTAGAAGATCCCACGAAAGGTTGGATTCGTTTTAAAGGGAAGTCACTATTTGATTATCCCATTTTGGAACTTCGTCAAACAGTAGGAATGGTGTTTCAATCACCAGCCCTATTTGATGGAACCGTCGAAGCTAACCTTAAGTACGGACCATCCTTAAATGGAACTTGGGAGCCGTCGCAAGGAAAAAGGTTATTAGAGCAAGTACAGTTACCGCAAACCTTTTTAACCCGAGAAGTCGATGAGTTATCAGGAGGAGAAAAACAACGAGTGGCGTTAGCGAGAACCCTTGCTAATCAACCAGATGTATTGTTATTAGATGAAGTGACAAGTGCTTTAGATTTAAAAAATGTCGAGTCTATTGAGAGGTTACTAAAGTCGCTTCTGGATCAAGAAAAAACGATATTTATTGTTACACATAACCTAAATCAAGCAGAAAGACTTGGCGACCGAACGGTTTATATGGAAGCGGGGAAAATCATAGAGCAAGGTGAAACCACGCGCTTGCTAAATGAGCCGCAAACAGCTGAACTGAAGCAATTTTTAAAGGAGTCATAATACATGGTTGAGATCTCGAACACTTCAATGTTATTCTTACTCATTTTTGTGCTGATTCCTGTTTCTTTATCTTATCTTTATTCCTTACAATTAGGGCGCTCGATCATTTGGTCATCCTTTAGAGGTGTCATTCAACTCTTTCTTATCGGCTATGTGTTAACGTTTTTGTTTGATCTACCACCGTTACAAGGGATTCCCCTTATGCTAGGCGTCATGATTATGGTCGCAACGTTTCATGCCGGTAAAAAAGGACAAGGTCTACCATATATTCGCAGTGTTATTTTTACTATTATTGTTGCAGTCGAAGCGATGGTGCTCACGATGTGGCTTTCATTTGAAATGATTTCCTTTACTCCTGAACAAGTGATCCCGATGAGTGGAATGATCATTGGAAATAGTATGATTGCCATTGGGCTTGCTTTAGAACGTATGGGGCATCAATTCAAAGAAAGTTATGATAAAATTATTTCAGCACTATCTTTAGGTGCACATCCGAAACAAGCGACCCAACCGATTGTTCAAAAAGTTGTTAAAGCGGCGATGATTCCGAATATTGATGGTTTAAAAACAGTAGGTTTGGTACAACTCCCTGGAATGATGACAGGTTTGATACTTGGAGGGGTGCCACCTCTCGAAGCGATTCGTTATCAGATTGTTATCTCTCTTAGTATTTTCGTTTGTGTATCGGTTAGTGCTATGCTTGTGAGTGTTATTATTTATCGTTTCTTTTTTAACAAACATATGCAGCTGATTCGTTTGGGTCATGAAGAAGGTTGAGGTGAATAAACGTGTTAAATGGAAATAAGTTAGTTTTTATATTGCCATTAATCTTAATGGGGTTTATTTTTTATGGTGGTTATTCCTATTTGAATGAGTCTGAATATGTTACCAATGAGGAGCTTCAAGAAACATCAGTGATGGAGGTTTCAATTGGTAAAATGGATCAGGGGTATGAAATCACGGGATCGTGGAATTGGAATGAGGTCCCTGTAGAGGGGTTCTTGGGTGAGGATTATATTGGAATCACATTAATGGACCAATTGAATGAGCCATTCTTGCTTGAGGAAGGTGAAATTATCGAGAATGAGTTGTCGCTTATCCATAGTGGTCAAGAGGTTTGGACAACAAAGGGTAAATGGGTTGAAACCGGAATGATATTTTCATTTCCGAATGAACTAAAAGACCATGAGAGCTTAGGAGATCAAGGGCAACTCAAGCTTGTGATTTCGAGCGAGGAAATAGAGGAGCCACAAGTGTCGATGAGTTACTTACATACGTGGGTCGAACATCAAGGCTTGTTGTTAGAGGAGCCAAGGTTTTTAACGCCAACATTTAACGGTGACCAAGGAAAGGTTCCGTATTGGGTCATTGAGCGAATTGATCACCTGCAGTAGGAACTTTAGAAAGGAAAAGCCGATATGAAGGTTAAAGGGCTATCATACCAAAATGGAGTATTTTTCATAGGCAAACAATACGTCGCATGTGCCTATAGTGAAGATGGCAAGGTCGTAGATTGGGTTAAACCGTTGAACGGTCACACGCTATTGCAAATGATTCGTCAAGTTTTGATGTCGATGCCAGGGTGGTTTACCGGTTTAAGTGCGGTCTACATGCTGATGATTTTTTTGCCCAAAATTCTTATGGCTGTCGGTTTGCAGGTTCCATGGACGGGTTTGCCCTATTATTTTATTTTTTATTTTTTGTTCGGTACTCATTTTTTCTTTCCAGAACAATTACGTAAATATCATGGGGCTGAGCATAAGGTATTCAGTGAACGTGGAGTCATCAAACGCTCTCGTATGTACCGCATTAAGAAGGCGGCGATTACAAATCGCTACTGCTCGACTAATTATGTTGTGATTTACTTTAGTCTGGTCATTTTATTAACGAGTGTTTTCAGTCGTTTTGCGACCACGGGTGCTGCATTAGAGTGGGGATCATATGGTGCTGTATTACTTGTACCAATCGTGCATGCACTTCTAGAATTTCGCTTTTTTAAAGTAATGAGAAGGTATGTGCTATTTGTTTCGTACTTTTTACAAGAAAAGGTTACAACAACAACACCTGATCGTGTCCACCTTTTAACTGCGATTCAATCCTATCATGCGCTTGCCGAGGTTGAATTCCCAGAAAAATTAGTGGATAGACGTCATCAAAAAAAGAAGGAGGCCAAACATATGGCAATCGTAGATGTAACAGTAATACCAGTTGGTACTGGGGGGCCGAGTGTCAGTACATATGTAGCTGAAATTCAGCAAGTATTAGAAAACTACGGTGATAAAATTTCATTTAAATTGACACCGATGAGCACAATAATTGAAGGAGAGCTCCCTGTCTTATTTGAAGTCATTCAAGCGATCCATGAAGCACCATTTAAATCCGGTATAAAACGTGTTACAACGAATATTCGAATTGATGACCGCAGAGACAAATCGGTTCAAATGGATGATAAGGTAGAAGCTGTTACACGTAAATTAAATCAAGCGAAATAATTGAAAGGGAGGCAGTTCAAAGTGAAAACCTTTGTCACAGCCTCTTTTTTTATTTTATGTAGGATGGAGAAAGAGGAATTTGTAAAATAGTGTAGAATCCTTAATTATTCCATGATTTAGAAAGCAGGTGATGGTTTTTGTTAGATATCGAACAAAAAAGTAAATCTCTTCTTGAACGTGCGTATGTAGAGCGTGCCTCAGATATCCACATTATCCCTCGCGAAAAAGGCGCTACGATTCATTTCCGTGTTGATCAAGCCATATCTTTTGTTGAAACATTGTCAAAAAAGTCGAGTGAAAAGTTAATTTCGCATTTTAAATTTCGAGCTGGTATGGATATAGGTGAACGACGGCTACCACAGAGTGGTTCTTTAGATTTCGTGAGTAATGGCAAGCTTATCAACCTTCGTATATCCACATTACCGACCCCTTATTTTGAAAGTCTAGCGATACGACTACTTCCTCAAGAAGAAACGTACTCTCTTCATTCTTTATCATTATTTCCCACATCGACAAGACGTTTATCCTCGTTAACAAAACGAGCAAATGGATTGATTTTAATAACAGGACCAACTGGGTCTGGAAAAACGACGACCTTATACTCAATGCTCTATGAAGCGAAAAAGCACAAAAACAATAATATTATTACGTTAGAGGATCCGATTGAGAAGAAAACCGATGATTTCATTCAAGTAGAAGTCAATGATAAAGCGGGCCTAACTTATCTAGAGGGCTTACGAGCGATTTTAAGGCATGATCCTGATATTATTATGGTTGGTGAGATCAGGGATGAGTACACAGCAAAAATTGCTGTTCGAGCAGCTCTTACAGGTCACCTTGTCTTATCGACCGTCCACACGAAGGATACGATAGGTGCCATTTATCGGTTAATAGAGTTAGGAATTCCGATCCATGATCTAAAGCAAACAGTCATCGGAATTGCTTCTCAACGTCTAGTGGAACTTACTTGCCCTTATTGTGGAGAAGCATGCCATTCATTTTGTAGAAAGCAGAGACAGCGGCGTCGTTTAGCTGTTTATGAGATATTAAGCGAAACGTCTCTGACTAGTGTATTTGCATATGTAGAGGGCGATAAACAAGCACCGCGATTTCCGAGGTTGTCTAATCGTCTAGAGAAAGGAATCGCATTAGGGTACATCGCGGCAGGGTCTTATGATCAATGGATTGGTGATGCTAATGAGACGTGATAAATGGCCTCATAAACAAAAAGCAGAGTTTCTAAAACGCCTTGGACTTTATATGAAACAAGGGTATTCTGTCTCTGCTGGTATTGAGATGCTCTCCTATTACGAGACAAGGGAAGTAAAAGAGAAGTTAGATAACTTATTAAAGAACCTTCGTGAAGGATCAACGATTCATGAAGCATTAATTGAACTCAGGTTCCCAAAGGATATCCTTGGCTACCTTTACTTCTCCGAAAAATATGGCGATTTAGCTGAGGGACTCTCTGAAGCTGGATTGATCCTGCAAAAAAGAGAGGCTATAAAAGCAAAGTTGCAAAAAGTCTTTCGTTACCCATTATTACTACTATGGATGTTAATAGTGATTTCGATAGTTATGTTGAACTACTTATTCCCACATTTTCAATCGTTATTTGCCTCAATGGATATGGAATACCCATTAATTACTGTTTTATTTTTACAGATGATTGATTTACTCCCACTTTTTTTATTGCTCCTATTTATTTTTATTCTCATTTCCCTTATAGTTTATTTCACTCATTTTCGGCGGTATACACCGCAAAAGAAGCTCGGTTTGCTTTTGAAGGTCCCTATCCTAAATGACTTCTTATCATTATCCTTAACGTATTATTTTACCTTTCAGTTAAGTGGTCTACTAAAAGGTGGGATGTCCATTTTTGATGCATTAACAGTATTTGAAGAGCAAGATCACCTTCCGTTTTTTCAAATTGAGGCATCTGAGTTAAAAAGGGATTTACAATCAGGGGAGGAATTTTCCGACGCTTTATCTACACGACATTATTTTCGCAAAGAATTACCTCTTGTTATTAAACATGGTCAATTGCAAGGAAACCTAGTACTCGATTTAGCAAGTTACAGTGAGCTTTTATTGTCGACGATGGAATCGAAGGTGAAGAAGTACTTTATGTTTATCCAACCCGTATTGTTTTTATTGATCGGAAGTGTTGTATTGTTTATGTTTCTGTCGATAATGATTCCGATGTTTCAGTTAATGGGTTCATTAGGATGATGTTTTGTACTTATAAAAAGGGGAGTATAGTGTTTTTGTGTTTGCTCTCCTTTTTTGTTATAATTTGTGGTGGTTTTATAAGAGCGAACGCAAAAGCAAAAAAAAATTATGAAAAACTTGCAATTGCATTATGTTTGTGTTAAATTATTAAATGTCGCAGCGAGAGGTTACCTTTCAAAGCGACATGATCATATAGAAGATGGGGCCTTAGCTCAGCTGGGAGAGCGCCTGCCTTGCACGCAGGAGGTCAGCGGTTCGATCCCGCTAGGCTCCACCA